>JAEXRM010000102.1 GCA_023440865.1 Bacillota bacterium | reverse complement strand
GTTTGGATGGGGGTTGTCGTTTGGATGGGGGTTGTCGTTTGAATGGGGGATGCCATGTGCATGACTGGCGTGGGTTCCCGGGGCATTCCGGAGATCGCGTCCGGAATCGGCATGTGGATTGTGTCGGAAGTTGTGCTGCGTGATGCGCGTGCTCATTGTGCCGCCTCCCTGCTGCTGATGATGCCGTGGTAGATCAGGTCGATGGTGCGGTCCGCTTCCTGGTCGAAGGAAGCTTCATCCGTCTCCACAAAAACCGACTGGGCGACGAGGCCCACAAACGCACCCAGGATGGTGCGCATGATGGTGTCACGCGAGAGCCCCGGCCGCAACGTGCCTTCCGCCTCAAGGCGGTCGAAGAGGGGTTGCACGGTGCCCCGGGCCTTCGGGAGGATCGTATCGCCGACCATCCTGCGGATTTCCTCATGGTAGAGGACTTCGACAAGCACCACCTGGAACACGGGCATCATGCCGCGGACAAGCCGCAGCCGGTCGAGGAGGATTTCCTTGAGCACCACGCGCAGGTCCTTGCCCTCCGATTCCGACACGATCTTCCCGATGCCGTCGAGCATGATGTTGCCCCCGACAGTTGTGACAAACCGTGTGACGATGGCTGTCAGCAAGTCCTTTTTGGTGCGGAAATAGCGGAAGATGGTTCCCTCCGCCACGCCGGCCGCCTTCGCGACCTCGCTCGTGGTGGAGGCGGAGAATCCCTTTTCGGCAAAAACGGCCACGGCGGCCGTCAGGATCTCCTCCTGCCTGTCCTGCCATTGTTCGGGGGGACGCGTCTTTCTTGCCATGTGCGCTCCGATCGGCATGCCGGCGCTTTTCCCGCGTGCATGGCATGCGCTAATTAAATGAGTGATTACTCACTCATATTAATGCGCAGTATCACCGCTGTCAACACCCGCATGGATGCAGGCGCTTGCGCATGAATCAACGCATGCCTCTCGCATGCCTCTCACATGCCTCTCGCATGCCTCGCACATGCCTCACGCAGGTCATCATGCATGCCTCAGCAGTTCGTCACGCATACCTCACGCAGGTCGTCACGCATGCCGGGTTGTCGTTTGAATTGGTGTCGCATACAATGCCCCGCGGCTTACCGTTCAGATTGCGCACATGTGGCGCGGCAGGCCACCAGGAAGCGTAGGATCCACTGCAGCAGCTCATCTGGCGTGGTCAGCGAAAGCACCTCGCCAACCAGCTGTTCAGGCTCCCCGACATCGACCGGCTCCACACCCGTTCTTTCCCGGCAGTAGGAGATCGCGTTGACGACAATCTCCAGGGTCAGGTGCATGCACAAGCCAAGGGCATGCAGGTCGTGCGCGGGGAAAACGGAGTAGGCGCCGCCAAGCCACTGGGTCAGGCTGTCCACGTTGGGTTCCTCCAGATGCCGCTTGAGTTCATCGAAGCGGAAGCGGAAGGAGGAGGGGTAGATTTCGCGTCGGGCGACGATATCGGCGTAGGTGATGATCTTGCCGCAGGGCTTGACGAACCGGTAGTCCAGCAATCCTGTCGCGGTGCGGTAGGAGGTGCGCCAGGGCGTCGCATTGTCCTCGGCCGCATCCACCGCATCGCCGATGGTGATCACGAAGCTGCGTTTCGGCCACTGTTCCTGCAGGCTGCGGTTGAGCGCGTCAAGCATGTCACGCGCCTGATCCTCCCAGATCTCATCGAGGAAGAAAAGAAAGGCGATCCGCCCGGTGCCATCCGAGAGGGCATAGGCCTCATCGGAGTCGCACATGTCGCGGAACAGGGACAAGGCCTGCTGCAGCTGGCCACGCACCTCCGGGGTGAGCGCCTGCAAAACGGCAACCTGTACGGGCCGCTCCAGAATACCCTGCATGCCCGGCATGCTCCGGAACGCCTCATCATCGGGCGCGGGCAGCGCCGGATCCGCCCCAAGCAGCATATCGAACAGTTCCCGATGGTCCTGCTCCGCAACAGGGTGCAACCATTCACGCATCCGGCTCTTCAATTTCTCGAACATACCCGCTCCCCCCGCCTGCGGATGCGCATTGCCCCACGACACCGGATCCGCGACAACCCTTCTCGCGACATGATCGGCGAAATGCCGCACGGCGCCATGCATGAACCGGATGCGTCCCGCGCCTGACCCGATTATACCATTTCACGCATCCGTCCGTGTGTTTTCTCCTAACCATGCGCCCCTCCCGGGCATAAATCTGCTACAATGCATAATGGGCCGAATTGGTCCTCTCTTGGAGGTCAGGATGGAGATTCACAACGGTTCTTCCGACTTTTATCATTTTTTGCTCGATTTGGCGATCATCCTCATTTTCACCAAGGTCTTCGGCATTTTCTCCAAGCGCATCCGCATGCCGCAGGTGGTCGGCGCCCTTGTGGCCGGCGTCGTCATGGGGCCTGCCATGCTGGGCTTCATCAGCGAGACGGATTTCATCAAGAAGCTCGCCGAGCTCGGGGTCATCGTGCTGATGTTCTCCGCGGGCATGGAGATCGATCTGAAGGAACTGAAAACATGCGGCAAGGCAGGCATGCTGACCGCAGCCTTCGGCGTGCTTGTTCCGCTGTTCGGCGGATTCGGCATCGCGGTGCTGTTCAATGGCGGCCTTTCCGGCATGGACAGTCGCGCATTCCTGCAGAATGTCTTCATCGGCGTGGTCCTGACGGCCACCTCCGTCAGCATATCCGTGGAGACGCTCAAGGAGCTGGGACACCTGAACTCCCGCAGCGGCACCATCATCCTCAGTGCGGCGCTCATCGATGATGTGCTGGGCATCATCCTGCTGACGGTGGTGACCGGCATGTCCGATCCGACAGTCAGCCTGTGGCCGGTACTGCTCAAGATCCTGCTGTTCTTCGTCTTCGCCCTTGGCACCGGGTATGTGTTCTACCGCGTCTTCGAGCGGCTGACCGGCGAAAAGCGCGAGCGGCGCCGGTATGTGCTCGTATCCTTCTCCTACTGCCTCATCCTGGCATGGATCGCCGAAGCATGGTTCGGCGTGGCGGACATCACCGGGGCGTTCATTGCAGGCCTGGTGCTGTCGAACACCAAGCAGGTGCACTTCATCAACCGGCGGTTCGACATTCTCTCCTACATGCTCATCGCCCCGATTTTTTTCGCAAGCGTGGGCCTCTCGATCGAATCGGTCACATTGAACTGGACGCTGCTTGCGCTCACCGTACTGCTGCTGGTTGTCGCCATCTTGTCGAAAATCCTCGGATGCGGTCTGGGTGCGAAGATCGCCGGATGCAGCACGAAGGAGTCGGTGCAGATCGGCACCGGCATGATCTCCCGTGGCGAAGTGGCGCTGATCGTCGCGAACAAGGGCCTTGCGCTTGGGCTGATGCCCGCCCTGTTCACGGCCCCGCTGGTGCTTGTCGTCGTCGTGACGACCATCATCACGCCCATTCTGCTCAAGCTCGTGTTCCATGGCAAGGGCCGGCAGGCGGCGCTCATGGAAACCGTCGGCAGCTGATTGCCTGCTTGGGGTGAAGAAAAGAGGATTGTCCGAAAGCCACATGGCCAAGGACAATCCTCTTTCCTTTTTACGGCAACCAGCCAGCAAGGCGGCGGGTATGCGGCACGCCGCCGCCAGGGTAGAAGGGGCGGTCAGCCCTGCATGGTCTTGCAATGCGGCTTTTCTGTGGTCGGAGCAAGGTCAGGGTCCGTGGTGGGGATGCAGGATCAGACTTCGGATCCTGACTTCGGTTTTGAAACGCCAGGCATGGCGTGGCGGACAAGGTGCGCCGGATAGCTGCGTGCCGCATCACTCCGCCGCAACGAACCGGCGCAGGTTGGCCTGTCCGATGGTCATGCCCTGGATGGGATCCTCCATGCCCTCGAACTCGACGGAGAGCACCCCGTTGTAGCCGGCTCGCTTGAGCAGCTTCACGCATTGCGGAATCGGCGCGTTGCCGTGGCCGATGATCGCGCCGCGCAGCCAGTTGCCTGCCCGCGTCGGGAACCACCCCTCGCCGGGATCCGCTTCCAGACCCGACTTCCAGTGAAAGTCCTTCGCGTGGACGTGGCACGCGTACGGCAGCACACGGGCGACCGCGGTCGTCGAGTCCTCGTCGGCGCACATGAAGTTGCCCATATCCACCAGCAGGCCGAAATTGGGATGATCGACAGCGGTGACCAGCTTTTCGACCCGCTCGCTGTCCTGCGCGAAATAGCCGTGGTTCTCGACCATGGTGCGGACACCCATGGTGGCCGCGAACTCGGTCACGGCGCGGCATCCTTCCGCAAGGCGCGGCAGGACGGCATCGAAGCTCCTCGGCCCCAGATGCGTCTTGGGGATGCCCCAGGTGGCGTCATGGCGCATGCCGGGCGATTCGAGGATGGAAGCGACGCGCACCTCGTCCTTGAGCCGCTCGATCTCGGCTTTCATGTTGCCGTTGCTGCCGCCGAGAAAATCTGCCGCGATGGTGTAGTTGGCGACCTTGATGCCAATCCGGTCACATTCTGCCTTCACCTTCGGCGCGAACGAGAGGGGCGTCTCACCGGCCGGCAGGGTGAAGGTGGAGAATTCGATGACATCGAATCCCAGCTCCTTCGCCTTGGCGATGACATCGAGCTGGGACATGGCGCCGGTGCTGACGAGACGGTGGAAGCTGTACGAGCTGACTCCGATGACCATGGAAACCTGCTTTCCGGAGCGGTGCGGCAAGGCGGACCATGTGGTCCCGCCATCCCGGCGCCTCCTTGGATCTTCGCCCGGCGTACCGCCATGTGGCGCACGCATCGACCGGGTCCATTAGCATTTTACCCATCGCGAGGCATCGCGTCATGAATCCGATCTTCCGGGACTGAGTGAAAATTCCGGAATGTACAAGGAATACTCGGTCGGGCCGTGGTGTTCCGAAGCCAGGTGATCGGATCCTTCCTGCGGCGGCGGCAATGCCCATCAGCTCAAGAGACGGTTCCTCCCCTGCATCCGTTCATTCCGCCGACATGCGGATGAACAGGGCGGCCATTGTCTCCTCGCGCATTTCGTTGCCCCGCTCCCACATGTTCTCGGCGGTTTCGACGAACTCCGCCCGCTGCGCCTCGACGGGCAGAATGGCAAGGTTGCAGCGGACAAGGAGCAGTGACCCGTCGAGTCCTGCGAACGCCAGCGCCGAGGCGGTGCCGATTTCCGGCAGGGACCCCCGTTCGCCGCAGGTTGCGATCTTTTGCAGATAATCCAGGACGGACAGGCACAGCTCCGCCGTTTTCAGCGGCGTACCGATCACCCGGGCAGCGGCCGAAGCGATCGCTTCCTTGCGCGCCTCGCGTTCCTCCGCGGTTTCCCGGGGCAACGCGAACGCCGTCCTGAGCCCCTCGGCCGCCTCGAGATCCGCCGCGGTCATGCGGGCAAGTGCGCCCTGCAGCACCACCAGTTCCTCGTGGGCTTCCCGGAACTGCTCCTGAAGGGCCGGATCGATGGTCTCCCAGGTGTCGTCACCATAGGTGCGGGTTGCCGCAGCCGTTCCGAGCGCGGCAGCGTGTGAACCGGCCAGGGCGGCGGCGCGCGCCCCGCCGGGCGACGGCTCGTTGTCCGCAAGGCCTTCGCCGAAGGCATGCAGGGTCATCTTCATGTACTGGTTCATGGTCGGTCCTCCTCTCCCGTCCGACGAAACACCGACTTGAACAGGGTGGATTCCCATGACAAAAAACGGTGGCCCGGACTCCGGAACACCGTTCATCATACCGCACTTGGCTTGTTTCTGCGAGGGGGCGGACATGTCATGTGCCAAATGCACGCGTGGGGACTCGTCATGCCCTTGTGTCCCGGACGGGCATGCTTATCGACCGAACACCGGATTCATGCGGGAACCCAGGCCTTCCCGCAGTATCGCGGGTGCCCCGAGGGCGGATGACAAGCCGGATGACTCCGCGATGGCGTCGACGGCGCTCTCGATGCCGGCAACATCGATCCCAGAGATGCCGGCCCTGGCGAGCGCCTTCGCAGTCTGCACCAACGGCGCGCCTTCCCGGATGCCGGGGCCGGTGCACATGACCGCATCTGCGCCTTCGCGCATGCAGTCGACGGCGACATCCAGCGCCTTGTCCATCCTGCCTGTCGGCCAGACACCATGACTGAACCACGGAATCCGTGCGCGCAGCTGTTCGAACCACTGCGATCCGGGTCCCGCGGCTTCATTGTCGAGTCCGCACCACCACATCAGCTTGCCCGAAAGAAGATCTCCCGAGGACATGCGGCTGTCAGGTCGCACACAGGCAGCCTGCACACCGTTGAAATGAGGCTCCAGTTCCATGAAGACCGACTCGAGGCCCCCGTCGGAGGAGCCAGAGCGCATCATGGTCAGCATCGCATCCTCGTACCAGTGGATGCGCAGCAGACCGTGCCTGCGGCAGGATGCGCGGCTGCCGTATGCGGATGGCAGACCGCCGAAGAATACGCCGACGCCCGCAGCCTCGAGCTTGCGTACGGCGAAGGCTGCCGTTTCAGGATGCAACAGCATGGATTTTCCCAGCCTGCAGAACAGGCGTGTGGGTCTTGTGTTCTGATCCATGCGAAACCTCCTGAACCAGGCATTCAGCTATACCGGCACGTAACGGCCAGCCAGCCGGCGGGCCGGTTATAGAAAAACGCCTCCGCAGGACTGCTGCGAAAGCGTCATTGCTCTTTGGAAAGCCTACCGGAGTATGGCTCCTGCATCATCGTAGCACCGTTCGGGGGCGCAATGCAAGTTCACCGGCATCTTCTGTTGCATTGCACCGAAAACCGTCCGTTCAGCCGCGATTTGTCGTGCACTTTTACAGATACATAAACCAAATCTCCTTGTTCCTGAAAAAAAACACGACCGCTTCCGCACCATGCGAAACCGGCATGCCGCAATGCGATTCGAGTCGACGCGCTTACCGGCCGGACCGGACACAGCGCGACGACATCCCGGCATGCACGTCCAAATGAACACGCCGGGATGCCGCGGGACGGGAAACCGTATCCACCATCGCCCTACTGGCGGGAGCGCTCACCGCCGATCTTCCCCAGAAACAACTCGACCAGGTCGATCGGCAGCGGGAACACGATGGTCGAGTTCTTCTCAACGGCAATCTCCGTCAGGGTCTGCAAATACCGCAGCTGCAGCGATGCCGGCTGGGTCGAGATGACTGCGGCCGCCTCGGCCAGCTTTTGGGACGCCTGGAACTCGCCGTCGGCGGCAATGACCTTTGCCCGGCGTTCGCGTTCCGCTTCCGCCTGCTTGGCCATGGCCCGTTTCATCGAATCGGGCATTTCGATGCTCTTGATCTCAACGGCGGTCACCTTCACGCCCCAGGGGTCGGTGTCGCGGTCGAGCAGGCTTGTCAGCAGGCCGTTGAGATCCGCCCGCTTGGACAGGATCTCGTCGAGGTCGTGCTGGCCCAGGATGGACCGCAGGGTGGTCTGACCGAGCAGGGTGGTGCTGAGCGTGTAGTTCGCCACCTTCGTGACAGCCAGCACCGGATCGAAGATGTTGAAGTACACGACCGCATCGACCATCACGGGAATGTTGTCCTTCGTGATGACCTCCTGCTTGGCGACATCGATGGTGAAGGTGCGCAGGTCGATCTTCACGACCCGATCGATGCCGAAGGGAAAGATGATGTTCAAACCCGGATGCAGCACGCCGGCCAGCTTGCCGAAGCGGAAGAGGACGCCGCGCTGGTACTCGGCGATGATCGTCACCATGCCGGGCAACAGCAGGAAGGGGATCACCGCCAGGATGACGGCCACCACGAAGGCGCCACCGTCCGGCATGCCGACCAGGGCGCCGATGACGGTGCCACTCCAGACGACACATGATACGAGCATGAAGATCGAGTTGGCGTAGATCTTGCGGGAAAACGCCAGGGCGATCCACACGATCCACCAGGCGGTTTCCAGGCCGAACAACAGGTACAGGACAGTTTGCAGCGGATTGTCGCCCATCACGGACCTCCTTGCGGCGGTTCCGACCACCGGCGCATCCGGCGGATCCTGAACCGGCCAACAGCCTCTTTACCACTTGTACCGTTCATTTCACAAAAGGTATGCAGGCATGGAAAAACCCCCGCACATCACCTCTCGGCGTGTTCGGGGGTTTTCCCAGTGGAGCCCTTAATCGGAATCGGACCGATGACCTCATCCTTACCATGGATGCGCTCTACCGACTGAGCTATAAGGGCCTGTTCGGTATGCCGCCGTGCGGAAGACCAATGGAGCGGGTGAAGGGAATCGAACCCTCGCGGTCAGCTTGGGAAGCTGAAGTTCTGCCATTGAACTACACCCGCGCACTCAGGAGCGTTGCGGCGAAATTGATTATAGCATCGACCGGCCGCCTTTGTCTACCCTCTTTCGCAGAAAAAACCGGATGCCGTCCCCACGATGCCGGTCGGCCATGCAAGGGCCTACGTAGGCGGCACTTTCACGGTTTGCCGCGCGAAGAAGGCCTGCCGGCCCTTGAGAATTCACCCGTTCTCGTGCGCGTCGCATGTCCCGCTCAATCGTGGGGGTTGTCCGCCTCGTCGGGCGATACCGGTGGACGCCCCTTGCGCTTGACGGACATGAGCCTGGACATGCCTCGGACCGCTCTGAACATGCGGAAGTCCTTGCGCCGCACCGCATCGGGACGCCGCTCTCCGGCTTCTTCCCTGTGGTTCCGCCTGTCGGAGGTTGTACCGCCTTCCAAATGGAGCAAGCGCTCATACAGGGAAAACAGCACCAGTGTCATTTCAAACAGGATGCGGACGACCAGCAGCAGGAGGGTGGTGCCAACGAGACCGCCGAAAAAATTGACGGCGATCATGGTCAGGAGGCCGCTGAGCACCAGGAATACGGACAAGGAGAGATAGAGCACCCTTCCCAGAAGCGGCCAGAACATCTGCTCGAAGCGCAGAAAGGCGCGCAGGGCTTCGCCAAAGGAGCGGTCCGACGGTTCATGCCGCGATACCAGCAGGTAGTAGAGCCAGACACCGGCCACAAGCGACAGCAGGATGAATATGGGAAGCACCCCGCGAAATGTTTCCGTCATTTTCTGCAGGGCACCGAACACGCCCAGGGAGGCAGCCTGTTCCATTTTATGTTCCCCCAGCTCCGCGAATGCCGTCAGTATATCAAACCAGCACGCCCATGACAACGCACCGCGACCTGCGGCGCATCCCGACGACCCGGCGCAGGACGCGCGAATCCCAGCCGTACCTTCAAGTGGCCGGCTGGGATTTCCTGTTTGCATGCCGGCGGCCGCGGCACGCGCCACACATCCGACAATCCCGCAGTCAGGCGTGTCCGGTGCGCAGATTCCGTTGCAGCAGGGTCTCCGCCTTCCGGACGGCACGATAGGCATCGGGGGTGTAGTGCGCGCCGAAGGATGCGGCGTAGGTCTCGTCGAGTACGGCGCCGCCGACCAGGATGGCCGCGTCGCTGCCGGAGCGACGGATCGCCTCGGCCACCTTCGGCATTTCGGTCATGGTCGTGGTCATGAGGGCCGAAAGCGCCACGATGTCCGCCTCATGTGCTTTCACCGCCTCGAGGATGGCATGCTCCGACACATCCTTGCCCAGGTCGACCACATCGAATCCGGCATTCTTGAGCAGCAATGCGACGATGTTCTTGCCGATGTCGTGGATGTCGCCACGCACCGTGGCGATCACGACACGCCCCTTCGGCGCACCGCGGTCCGCTTCGGCCAGCATCGGCTCGAGCACCTGCATCGCGCGCTGCATGGCCTCCGCTCCCTGGATGAGCTGCGGGAGAAAATAGCGCTTGCGTTCATATAGCGCACCGACCTCCGTGATGGCCGGCACCAGGCTGTCGTCGATAATCGAGGCCGGCGTGCGCCCCCGCTTGAGCGCCGCATCGAGCAGGCCGAGCATGCTGTCGCGGTTGCCGTGGAGCACGGCCTGTGCGATGGCGTCGTCCTCCCGGACGACAGGCAACCCGCCCGTTGCAGCGCCTGCGATTCCGCTTGTCGCGTCGCCGTTTGCCGCGCCATGCGCACCAGCCGATCCGCCGTTTGCCGTACCGCCCGCGCCGGCCGCGCCGCCATTTGCCGCACCGGATCCGGTCGCTCCGCCCGATCCCGTTCCGCCGGCCGCCTTGCCATCCTTGCCGGCATAGGCGCCAATCCACCGCAGCGCGTCGCGATCCTGCCCGAGCAGCAGGTCGGAAGCCATGCGCACATGTGTCATGACCTCGGAGGACGGATTGAGGATGGCGGTTGTCATGCCCGCACCGATGGCCATCGCCAGGAAGGACGCGTTGAGCCACTCGCGCGCAGGCATGCCGAAGGAGACGTTCGAAAGGCCCAGCACCGAGTTGGCCTTGAGGGTTCCGGACACCCACCGCAGGAAATCAAGGGTCTTGCGACCCGCCATGGGATCGGAGGCGACAGTCATCATCAGGCCGTCCACCAGCACATCGCGCTCCGTCAGGCCATGGCGGCGCACCTGTTCCATCACGCGCTCCGTGACGGCGATGCGTTCTGCCACGGTCTCGGGCACGCCCGCATCGTCAACCGGCAGCACGACCACCATCGCGCCATATTTGGCCGCCAGTGGCAGGATGCGTTCGAGCTTGACCGCCTCCCCCGATACCGAGTTGACGATGGCCCGACCCGCGTAGGTGCGCAGCGCCGCCTCCAGCGCCTCCGGGTTCGAGGAATCGAGGCACACGGGAAGCGGCGTCGCCTGGACGACAGTCTGCACCATGGCCTGCAGGACGGCCACCTCGTCGATGCCGGGCACACCGGCGTTCACATCGAGGATGGCCGCACCCGCGTCCAGCTGGTCGCGTGCGATGTCGAACACCTCATCCATGTCTCCGGAAAGCAGGGCTTCCTTCAGGGCCTTTTTGCCGGTGGGATTGAGCCGCTCGCCGATGACCGTGAACGGAAGACCCGCACCCACGCGTACTGTCCGGCGGGCGGAGCAGACAAGGCTCTCCGCCGGGGAGGCGGGAGATGCCGGTTTCACGCCCCGGGTGCGATCAGCCAGCTTCGCGATGAAGCCCGGATCGGTGCCGCAGCAGCCACCCAGCGCGTTCACGCCTGCATCGACAAGCGCCCGGACATGACCCGCAAACTGGTCCGCATCCATGTCGAACACGGTTTTCCCATCCACGAGCCGCGGTTTGCCGGCATTGGGCTTGGCCACCAGCGGCACCTGCGCGTATGGCTTCATCGCCCGGATCACGTCGACCATCTCCTGCGGCCCGGACGAGCAGTTCGTGCCGACGGCATCCGCGCCGAGCGACTGCAGCGTGACGAGGGCGGAGAGCGGATCGGTGCCCGTGAGGGTGTGCATGCCGCTCTCATAGGTCATCGTGACCAGCACGGGCAGGTCGCACAGCTCGCGGACCGCCAGCAGCGCGGCGCGCGCCTCCTGCAGGTCCATCATCGTTTCGATTGCGAAGAAGTCCACGCCGCCGTCGAGCAGGCCGCGCACCTGTTCCTTGAAGCCCTCGACGACATCCTCGAAGGCCGCATCGCCATATGGCTCGAGCATGCGGCCGCACGGCGCGAGATCGCCCGCTACCAGCACCCCTTCCCCCACCGCCTCGCGCGAAATGCGCGCCAGCGTGGCGTTGATTTCGCGGGTGCGTTCCGCCAGGCCGTACTCGGACAGCTTGAACCGGCTGCCGCCGAACGTGAAGGTATAGACGGCATGCGAACCGGCCGCCACATATGCCTTCTGGACGGAGGCAAGCGCCTCCGGGTGCTCGATGGCCCACAGTTCGGGACAGACACCGGCCGGCATGCCCCGCTTCATCATCTGGGTTCCGGTTGCGCCGTCGAGCAGCAGGATGCGTTCTTCGAACAAGCGGGCGAACTGCTTTCTGTCCATGGGATCCCTCCTGTGGCCAACTGTCTGTGTATTTGTCGGGGGTCTCATCCGAGGATGCCGGCAACCGCCAGCACCGATTTCTCCGGTGTCAGGATGAACCGGTCCGTCAACGAGGCGCCGAACCGGCCGATATCCAGCAGGCCGGCCAGAACGGCCTGCTCGGCCAGCGCCCAGTCTCCATATCCCGGACTGTAGCGATGACGTGTGAGCATGCGGCCGGTGCGGCGCAGGCCGTTATTCACATACTGCATCAGCCAGTCGAGGCCGGCGTCCGTGATCTCGGAAACCGCAGCATCCAGGACCACCGCATCGGCCAGACGATCCTGGCGCATCCACCGGTCACGGGTTTTCAAAGGACGTGACCCGGCCGTCACGAACATGGCCAGGACCGCGTGGCTCTCCCGGAGCAGGGCGGCCAGTCCGGTACCGCGCAAGACCGTTCCATCCTCCAGGGTCACAGCCGTGCCGTCATTGACCGACACACCCATGACCCGCCATGCCAGGCTGAGCCGGCTGAGGGATTCCGCCTGGAGCAGGATGCCGTCGAAATGTGCACGCTGCGCCTCGGTGAGCTCTGTCAGCCGGCGTTGGTAGCCGAGTCGCGTCTCGATAAGTCCCCGGTCGTAACGGGGTGTGATGTCGTTGAGCGTCTGTATGTCTTCCATGCCAAGCCGCCATCCTTTGGATTTCATTCATTGTAGCATATGACCGCAGCCGACACAATCACCGAAAACGCACATTAAACAGCATCCATATTCCTTTTAAAAGGATTCATTTTCACCCAAACGGATATCGCGCCATATCGGGACGACACGGTGCCGATGCAGCCTGAATGTTGTATCATGGAAACAGAAAACGGACAAGCGCGGAGCAAAGCCGCAAACGGGGTACGGGAATGTTCGTCATACTGGTCGTCGAGGATGATCACAACACGCGCCGGCTCATGCAGGCCGTTCTCAAGGCAAACGGCTATACCGTGCTGACCGGCGCCGACGGGGTCGAGGCCATGGAGATCCTGGATCGCGAGCAGGTCGACCTGATCCTGCTCGACCTGATGATGCCCCGTATGGACGGGTATGCGTTCACGCGCCAGCTGCGCGACGCCGGTTTTCAGACACCGATCCTCATGGTGACGGCCAAGCAGCTGCCGGAGGACCGGAAGCAGGGCTATCGCGTCGGCACCGACGATTTCATGACCAAGCCGGTCGACGAGGAGGAGATGCTGCTGCGCATCAAGTCGCTGCTGCGGCGCGCGAACATCGCCAGCGAACGGCGGCTGAGACTGGGCGACACCGTCCTTGATTACGACACCCTCTGCGTGGAGCGTCCCGGTGAAAGCATCACGCTGCCGCAGAAGGAATTCCAGCTCCTGTTCAGGCTCCTGTCGTCTCCCGGCGTCATCTTCACGCGTCAGCAGCTGCTCGACGACATCTGGGGCTACACGAACGACTCGACCGAGGCGACGGTGACGGTGCACGTGCACCGCCTCCGCTCCCGATTCGAGGGCTGGGCTGATTTCGATATCGCGACCGTCCGCGGCCTCGGCTACAAGGCGGTCCGCAAGGAAGCCAGGTGAACGGCCCCGGAATCTGGTCACATCTGGTCCGGCTGCCGTCGATGAAGGAAAGGAAACGCATGGACATGGACAAGCGGCAATGCATCAGACCTCTCCGCAAAAGCAGGATCAACCTGACCTGGCTTTTCACCGGCATCGTCTTCCTCAGCCTGCTGATCTCGTTCCTGATGGTCGGATCCGTCAGCTACATCCTGATCCGCCGGAACATCATCAACCCGGCGCACGAGCCCAACATCATGGGGTTCATGTTCCTGCTGCTATCCATCAGCCTCCTGACCGGCACCTGCATGTCCTTCCTCGTCGCCTGGATCCCGCTGAAGCCGCTCAAGAAAGCCATACTGACCATCAACGAGATGGCGGCCGGCAACTTCGGCGTGCGCCTGCACCCGAAAGGGCCGGTCGCATTCCGGGAGCTCGCTGAAAGCATCAACCGCATGGGCGAGGAGCTCGGCGGCATCGAGATGCTCCGCAAGGATTTCATCAACGACTTCTCTCACGAGTTCAAGACACCCATCGTCTCCATGCGCGGGTTTGCCAAGCTCCTCCGGGACGGTTCCCCCACGGAGGCGGAGCGGACGGAATACCTCGACATCATCATTGAGGAATCGAACCGCTTGGCGGGCCTGTCCGGCAACATCCTGCTGCTGTCGCGCATCGAGAGCCAGCACATCGTGACGGACGCGGCGCGCTTCCGCCTGAGCGAGCAGCTCCGCACGGCCATCCTGCTGCTCGAGCCAAAGTGGACGCGCGGTCATGTCGAGATGGACATCCGGCTGGAGGAATGCGAGGCGGTCGGCAACGAGGAACTGCTCAAGCAGGTATGGATCAACCTCATCGACAACGCCATCAAGTATTCGCCGGAAGGCGGCACCGTCCACGTAACGGCTGTCACGGGCGACAATGCGGTGATCGTCGGCATCGCCGACGAGGGCCCCGGTATGGACGGGGAGGTCCGCGCCCGCGCCTTCGACCGCTTCTACCAGGGGGACCGTTCACGCAAGACGATCGGCAACGGGCTTGGCCTGACGATCGCACAGAAAATCGTGCAGCTGCATCACGGCGACATCGCCATCGACAGCCGTCCCGGTGAAGGCACGAAGCTGACCGTGCGGCTGCCGCTCGCCTGACCGCCTTGTTTACATTGCGTTTATTATCGTGCGGCATACTGGTGTGCGTAGGAGCGGTGACAACCGACTCCCGACCAGGAAACGTGCGAAAGGAAACCCGTCATGACAAGACAGGCAGCAGCCAGCGGCACCGTTGAAGCCCGCAAGAAAACACACCGCAGATGGATTCTCCCCGTCGTCCTGATCCTGCTCGTCGCCATCCTCGCAGCCTTGTTTCTGCTGAGGAGGCAAAGCGGCAGGCAGGATGGCACGAACGGCCATGTGACCGCCACCGCCGATACGCGCACCATCACGGAGTCCCTCGAGGGAACCGGCCCGCTGATGCCCGCGGACGCCTACACCGTCACCTCGCTGCGGGAAGGGGAAATCCTGGGCGCCGACTTCGAGGAAGGCGATGTGGTCGGCAAGGACACCGAGCTGTACCGCATCGACAGCTCCGATGCCGCGACCGGCATCGAGCGCGCCGAACTGACCGTTGCCCAGAACGAACGCAACCTCGATGCGAAGAAGCGCGAGCAGCAGAAGCTGACGGTTCGGGCCGATGCGGCCGGATCCGTCACAACGCTCGCCGTCGAGGTCGGGGACAAGGTGCAGGCCGGGCAAACGGTCGCAACCATCCGCGACAGCGACACCCTCAAGCTGACCGTGCCCTTCGCCTCGCATGCGGCACAGGGCTTCCGGATCGGACAAACCGCATCCGTCCGCCTTGAGGGAAGCGATGATGTGCTGACCGGAGCCGTGCGTGAAGTCGCCGGTGCGGACACGTTCCAGCAGGCAAACTACGCCACCCGCGATGTCACCGTCGAGGTCGCCAATCCCGGCGCCCTGTCTCCCGATACGAAGGCGACAGTCGAAATCGGCGTCGAAAGCGGGCTGGGATCGGCAGCCTTCGCCTGGCGGACTCTCCGGAACGTCACCGCCGAAGTCGGCGGCGAGGTCGCCGCCATCCGGTCACCCGCAGGGTCCCGCGTCGAAAACGGCGATGCGATCCTGACATTGTCCAGCGACACGATCGATGACGCGGTCGCCAGCGCGGCCTCATCGCTCAAGGACGCGCAGCTCGCCCTGCAGAACCAGGTGGATCAGCAGGACGCCTACATTGTCACCTCCCCCATCCGGGGCACGATCGTCGAGAAAAACTACAAGCTGGGCGACACGTTGAAGGCAGGCGAGGTCCTGTGCCGCATCTACGACCTCTCCTGGCTGGAGATGTCGCTTCCGGTCGACGAGCTCGACATCTCCAAGGTGGCGGTCAACCAGAAGGTGACGCTGACCGCCGCCGCGGTACCCGGCCGAAGCTATGAGGGACGGGTCACCCGCGTCAACATCAACGGCACCACCAGCGGCAATGTCACCACCTATCCCGTCACCATCCGCATCGATGAGACGGAAGGGCTGCTTCCCGGCATGAACGTCGACGCGCGCATCGTTGTCGCGGAGGCCGTCGATGCCGTCAGCGTGCCCGCCGAGGCCGTGCGCCGCGGGGATACGGTCCTTGTGCGTCGACCGGCCGCAGCCGCATCGTCAACCGATGAGACGGGGTCCGGCAACGCCACCGGGGGGACGTCCGCCTCCGCCGGCGCCGAGAGCCTGCCGGCAGGCTTCATCGAGGTACCCGTCAGAACAGGGGTATCCGATGGCGACTTCGTCCAGATCCTCGACGGCCTGTCGGCAGGCGAGACGATCGCCTACCAACCGCTCAAGGTGTCTTCAGGCGGGTTCCAGCCCGGCATGCTTCCCGGTGCGCGTCGTTTGGGCGGCAACACCGCGGGTGCCGCCGGCAACGCCTCTGGCACAGCCGACAGCGCAGCCGGCGCTCCATGACAACACCCCGGTTCCCGCCAGGGCGACATCGCATGGAATGCCCTGCGCCCACGCAACCGCTCACAGCAGGAGAATGACAACCATGGAACCTCTGATCGAATTCCGCGATGTATACAAGATCTACCGGATGGGCGACAACACGGTGAATGCCGTGGATGGCATCTCCCTGCGCATCATGGAGGGTGAGTTCGTGGCCATCGTCGGCCAGTCCGGCTCGGGCAAGTCGACCTGCATGAACATCATCGGCTGCCTGGACACCCCCACCCAAGGGCAGTACCTCCTTGGCGGAACGGATGTCGGCAGCCTGAACCGGCGTCGTCTGGCCGCCATCCGCAACGAAATGCTCGGCTTCATCTTCCAGCAGTACAACCTGCTGCCGCGCAGCAACCTCGTCGAGAATGTCGAGGTGCCGCTGCTGTACGCGGGCATCCCGAAACGGGAACGCCGCGAGCGCGCCATCGAGGCGCTGACCCGACTGGGACTGGGCGACAAGCTGCACCACAAGCCCAGTCAGCTGTCCGGCGGCCAGCAGCAGCGTGTGTCCATCGCACGGGCACTGGTCGGCCGCCCCTCCGTCATCCTGGCCGACGAACCGACCGGCGCGCTCGATTCGCGCACGGGCCGGGAGGTGCTGGAAATACTGACGAACCTGCATCAGAAGGGCAACACGGTCGTGCTGATCACCCACGACAACGGCATCGCGGCCACCGCGCAGCGCGTCGTCCGGCTTGCTGACGGTCGCATTGTGCATGACGGAAAGCCGGGGGGCATGACCGGCGTCATGCAGGAACACACGAGCATCGCCCCGAAGGCGGCCCCGCCGCACAGGGCCGAAGACGATGGTCCAGCAGCCGAAGGAGGTTCCGTCGCATGAGTTTTCTGGAATCCTTCGGACTGGCCGTCAAGAACATTCTCGCCAGCAAAACGCGCGCCCTGCTCACGATGCTCGGCATCATCATCGGCGTGGCCGCGGTCATCATCATCATCGGACTGGGCAACGGACTCAAGGGCTATGTGGAGGACAGCTTCTCGAGCATGGGCACGAAGAGCCTGACGGTCGGCATCATCGGGCGCGGTTCATCGCGTACCGTCACCGCGGAAGGCATGTATGAGATCGTCGCGCAGGAGCCGGAACTGTTCGAGCGCATGTCGCCGACAGTCAGCGTATCCGGCGGCATCAAGGCGGACACCGAATCGTTTGACGCCACCTCGGTGACCGGTGTCGGCGAGGACTATCTGGACATGAAGGGCTTCGTCATGGCGCAGGGCCGCCCGATCCTGTATGCGGACGTGTCAAACCGGGAGCGCGTCTGCGTCGTCGGCAGCTATGTCGCCCAGACGGTCTTCAACGGAGACGCGCTGGAGCAAACGCTCCGCATCGGCGGATATCCCTACCGCATCGTCGGTGTCCTCGCACAGGACGCGGACGGCACGGCGGAAGAGGGAGGAACGGACGACGCGGTCTATATTCCCTACAGCACGGCATCCCGGCTGCACGCAAACGGCCGGATCAGCAGCTACACGGTCGACACCGTATCCGAAAGCGTGGCGCGCACGGCAAGGGAAACGCTGGAAACCCGTCTCTACAACATTTTTGGCGACGAGGACGCCTATCGGGTCACCAGCATGACAGAATTGATGGACATGATGTCGAGCATGATCAACATCATCATCACGGTGCTCGCGATCATTGCCGGCATTTCCCTGGTCGTGGGCGGCATCGGCATCATGAACATCATGCTGGTTTCCGTGACGGAGCGGACGCGGGAAATCGGCATCCGCAAGGCCATGGGCGCCACCGAAGGCACCATCCTGACGCAGTTCGTCATCGAGGCGGCGGTCACCAGCTCCCTTGGCGGCCTGCTCGGCATCGCCTTCGGATATGCCCTGTGCTCCCTGGCAACCGTCATCGTGTCCGCCCTGCTGTCGACCGCCATGCAGGTGACACCGTCCACGGGAGCCATCCTGCTTGCATTCGGCGTGTCCGCCGCCATCGGCATCCTGTTCGGCTACCTTCCGGCCCGCCGGGCCGCTTCGCTCCACCCGATCGACGCGTTGCGCCATGAATAGCCAAATGACGCACTGCATCATGGCGTCCAACCGGCCCCTTCGCACTCGACCCGCACCACATGCCGCGGCATGACAGCCGTGTACTCAATCTTTGGAGGTACCCCCATGCAAACCCGCACGCACCGCGCCGCCAGGCGCATCGCCCTCGTCCTTTCCCTGCTGCTCGCCCTGGGCACGGCAGGCCCCGCCTTCGCCGCCACGACGTATGCGGACGTACCTGAAACGGCGTCCTGGAAGGCGTCCGTCGACCGTCTCACGCTGCTCGGCATCCTGTCCGGCACCACGTCCGGCCAGTTCCTGCCGGATGCCGCCGTCACCCGCGAGCAGTTCGCCAAGATGGCCGTCACTGCGGCCAACGAGGCGACCGAGGAGCACACCCGCCGCAACAGCACGGGGTTTGCGGACGTCGCCGCCAGCCGGTGGTCGAGCGGATATGTCCGTACCGCCGTGGAACTGGGCTTCTTCACGGGGTATCCCGACGGCCGGTTTCATCCGGCCGACACGGTCACCTACGCCCAGGCGCTGACCATCTCCCTGCGCATGCTCGGGTACGACACCGCCTCCCTGTCGGGCACATGGCCGCAGAATGTCCTGTCCAGGGCCGCCACCCTGAAGCTGACAAACGGCTTTTCGTATGCGGCCGGCAGCCCGATGACGCGCAAGGATGTCGCCGTCCTGCTGGGGCGCCTGCT
>JAEXRM010000135.1 GCA_023440865.1 Bacillota bacterium | reverse complement strand
GTACCGCAAGCTTGCCGACAACATCGAGCAGAACCGCGTCTTCAGGAAGGATGCGCCCACGCTCTGGAAGTGCGACAACTGCGGTTACATCCACGAAGGGGCGGCCGCGCCCGAGAAGTGCCCGGCCTGCCTGCATCCGCAGGCCTACTTCGAGGTGTTCACCGAGAACTATTGATTCGTTGCCGATGTCCCGCTTCCCGCCCTCCCCGGTGCGGGAAGGGCGCCGCTTTCCAGGTCGCCCGGGGGCGGGCAGCTGCCCGCAGGGGGCGCATCACGACAGACAAGGCATGGCCTTCACCGGCCATGCCTTTGCCTTGCCCCGGAAGCGCATCGCCATGGCCCTGACAGGGCAGGCGGATCCGTCGCCCGGATGAACCCTGTTGCCAAATCCGCATGCACTCCTGTATAATAAAAGTCAGGGAAAGTCAAAACGCAACGCCGGTCCGGGGCGCTGCTTTCCCCGACACAAGATCCGACAGGAACGAAGGCATGACCGTGAAGCCTTCCGGGAACGCCAATGCATCGAAAGAAGGGGTGGAACCATGGCAAGACTCAGTGACATCATCGAGAGCTTCCTCAAGGAAATGCTCGATGACATGCACGGCAGTGTCGAGATTCAGCGGAACGAGCTTGCCAACCGCTTCAACTGCGTGCCCTCGCAGATCAACTACGTCATCTCGACGCGGTTTACCAACGACAAGGGCTATTATGTGGAAAGCCGGCGCGGCGGCGGTGGCAGCATCAGCATCCGCCGCTTCGACATCGCGTGTGCGGGCGATTATCTCATGCACATCATCTCCGCCATCGGAGACAGCCTGTCGCAGCATACCTGCGAGGTGTTCATCAACAACTTCGTCGACTATGACATCATCAGCCGCCGGGAGGCCGCACTCATGCGCGCCGCGCTTTCGGACAAGGCGATGGTCGATGTGGCGATGGAAAAGCGTGACAACGTGCGGGCCACCATGCTCAAGAACATGATGATGAGCCTGACCGTGCTGTGACATCCTGACCGTGCGGTGACGTCCTGACCGTGCGGTGACGTCCTGACCGTGCTGTGACACCCTGGCCGTGCGGTGACATCCTGGCCGTGCGGTGACTGCGTGGACCGGACGACGGTGTCCTGGTTGTCCCGGGGGAAAGCGATCCGGCCTGCAACCGTACCCGCGGCACCGCCCCCGGCTTGCGTTTCGTTTTCCCCAAGCCGTTTCCGGCGTGAGACTGCAGGGAAGAAACAAGGAAAGGGGGCATCCGGCCCCCATGACAGGGGAGGTGGAGAAGGTGCCAATCTGTCAGATCTGCAACCAGCGCGAGGCCACGCTGTTCATCACGCGCACCCTCAACGGCCAGAAATCGCAGATTTCGGTCTGTCGTCAGTGTGCGGCGGAGAGCGGAATAGTCAAGATCGATCTGAACAACCTGCTGGCCGGCTTGGCGGCCTTTTCCCAGGCGGACGACGAGACGGAGTCCGAGACGGAGACCGCCTGCCCCGGCTGCGGCATGACGATCGAGGAGTTCAACCGGACCGGCCGCATGGGATGCAGCCAGTGCTACCATACCTTTTCGGAGCATATGGAGCAGCTGCTCAACCGCATCCACGGCCACGTGCGCCATACCGGCAAGCGGCCGGGCCAGTCCGTCGCGGGACACGCGGCGGAGGGACGGCCCGAGGAACCGGTTGCCAACGCGATCGAACGGCTCAAGAACGAGTTGTCCGACGCGATCCGCGAGGAGGCTTATGAAAAGGCCGCCGAATTGCGCGACCGCATCCGCGAGCTCGAACACCGCCGCGAGGCGAGAACCTGACCTTGGCGCCCGACATCGCGCCTGCGCCAGTGTCCGGCTGACGCCGTCAGCCTTTCCCGATGCGGAAGGCGGAAGGCGCCAGCCAATCCGTGAATTTGTTGCCGGGAGGTGAACCCGTGAACAAGTGGTATATCGACGCAGGGCCCGAATCGGATGTGGTGCTCAGCTGCCGCATCCGGCTCGCCCGCAATTTCTCCGACATGCCGTATCCGCACCGCAGCAATCCCGACCTGCGCCGCCTGGTCATGGAGCGCACCGTCGAAGCCGTGATGCAGGGAAACAGCGGCATGTCCCAGCAGTTCCGCTTTGTCGATTTCACCCACCTGCCGCAGGTGGAGCGCCAGGTGCTCGTCGAAAAGCACCTCGTGAGCAAGGAGCTGGCCGAAAGCCGCATCGAGTGCGGCGCCATCATCAGCGCCAGCGAGAACATCAGCATCATGATCAACGAGGAGGACCACCTGCGCATCCAGTGCCTGGGCGCCGGGCTCCAGCTCGAGACGCTCTGGGATCTGGCGGACCGCATCGACAACCTGCTTTCGGAGCAGATCGACTTTGCCTTCGATCCCAAGATCGGCTACCTCACCTGCTGCCCGACCAACTTCGGCACGGCCATCCGCGCCTCCGCCATGCTTCACCTGCCGGCACTCGTCATGACGGGTTACATCAAGGGCCTGCTCGAGTCCGTCACCAAGCTCGGTGTGGCGGTCCGCGGCATGTTTGGCGAGAACACGGAAGCGACAGGAAGCATATTCCAGATATCCAACCAGGTGACGCTCGGCCGGTCCGAAGGGGAGATCATCTCCGGTGTGCGCAATCTGGCGAACCAGATCGTGGCGCAGGAACGCAGCCTGCGCCAGGAGCTGCTCGAGCAGAACGGCATCCGGCTCGAGGACCGCATCCACCGCTCATACGGCATCCTGCGCAACGCGCGGATCCTGTCGACGGAGGAGGCGCTGCAGCGGCTCTCCGACGTGCGGCTGGGCGTCAACCTGGGCCTGCTGCCCGGCATCGGGGAGACCGGGCTCAACGGGCTCATGCTCGACATCCAGCCCGGCAACATCCAGCAGCGGCTCGGCAAGGCCATGAAGCCGGACGACCGCGACACGAAACGCGCGGAGCTTGTACGGGCCGCCATGCGCATTCCCACGCTGTGAACGGGCATGCGCATCCATGTGCCGCGGTCTCCCGCAGCCATGCACCCGGCCGCCGCGCTCTCTCGCGGACGACCCCTCTCCCCGGAATCCGATCCATCCCGCAGCCATTCGTCAATCCGGCGCAGACGCCTGACGGCGTCCGTCGTCACATAGGGGGCAATGCATGATTTACGGAAAATTCACCAAGAAAGCGGAAGCCGCCCTCGCCCTCGCGAAGGAATTCGCGCAGGGCATGGGACACAGCTACATCGGCACCGAACATCTTCTCTGGGGACTTGTGAAGGAGGGCTCCGGCGTCGCGGCGTCGGTGCTCGCCTCGAACGGCGTCAACGAGCAGAAACTCACCCAGTCGATCATGGAGCTCATCGGCCGGGGCGACGCGCAGGGGCAGCCCGTGCAGCACACGCCGCGCACCAAGCGCGTGCTGGAGCTCGCATATGCCGAGGCGCGCCGGCTGGGGCAGAACTTCATCGGCACCGAGCACATCCTGCTTGCGTTGATCCGCGAGGGGGAGAGCGTCGCGGTGCGCATCCTCGCAGAAATGGGGATCGACATCCACAAGCTGTACGAGGGCGTCACGGCGATGCTGTCGGAGGACACCCCGGCCGCGGCCGTCGCGGCCAAGCCCAAGGCCAACGACGTGGAAACGCCCACACTCGACCAGTTCGGCCGCGATCTCACCGCGATGGTCCGTGAGGGCAAGATCGATCCCATCATCGGCCGCGAAAAGGAGATCGAGCGTGTCATCCAGATCCTGTCGCGCCGCACGAAGAACAACCCGTGCCTCATCGGCGAGCCGGGCGTCGGCAAGACGGCGGTGTGCGAGGGGCTCGCGCACAAGATCGTGGAGGGCAACGTGCCCGAGACGCTCAAGGAGAAACGCGTGGTCACGCTCGATCTCAGCTCGATGGTCGCGGGCGCGAAGTACCGCGGCGAGTTCGAGGAGCGCCTGAAGAAGTCGATCGAGGAAATCCGGCAGGCGGGCAACGTCATCCTGTTCATCGACGAGATGCACACCATCGTGGGGGCCGGTGCCGCCGAGGGCGCCATCGACGCGGCGAACATCCTCAAGCCGCTCCTCGCGCGCGGTGAGATCCAGGTCGTCGGCGCCACGACGCTCGACGAGTACCGCAAGCACATCGAGAAGGACGCCGCGCTCGAACGCCGCTTCCAGCCCATCAACGTGGGCGAGCCCACGCAGGACGAGGCCATCGCCATCCTGCACGGCATCCGCGACAAGTACGAGGCGCACCACTCGGTCAAGATCACCGACAAGGCCATCGAGGCGGCCGTCAAGCTGTCCGCACGCTACATCAGCGACCGGCACCTGCCCGACAAGGCAATCGACCTCATCGACGAGGCGGCCTCGAAGGTGCGCCTGGCAACCTACACCGCGCCGCCCGATCTCAAGGAGCTCGAGCAGAAAATCGAGACCCTCCACAAGATGAAGGAGGACGCGATTTCCCGCCAGGAGTTCGAGAAGGCGGCCCAGCTGCGCGATGAGGAAAACAAGCTCAAGGAAGAGCTGGGCATCCGCCGCGAGGCCTGGAAGGTGCAAAACCAGTCGCGCCTGCAGCTGGTGACCGAGGAGGAGATCGCCGCGATCATCGGCTCCTGGACGGGCATTCCGGTCAACCGGCTGGCGCAGGAGGAGGGCGAACGGCTCAAGAACCTCGAAGGCGTCCTGCACAACCGCGTCATCGGGCAGGAGGAAGCCGTCAAGGCGGTTTCCCGCGCCATCCGCCGCGGCCGCGTGGGGCTGAAGGACCCGAAGCGTCCGGTGGGCTCGTTCATCTTCATGGGTCCCACGGGCGTGGGCAAGACCGAGCTCTCCAAGGCGCTGGCGGAGGCCATGTTCGGTGACGAGAGCGCGCTCATCCGCATCGACATGAGCGAATACATGGAAAAGCACAGCGTGTCGCGCCTGGTCGGCTCGCCTCCGGGCTATGTCGGCTACGACGAGGGGGGGCAGCTCACCGAGAAGGTGCGCCGCAAGCCCTATGCCGTGCTGCTCTTTGATGAAATCGAGAAGGCGCACCCCGACGTGTTCAACATGCTGCTGCAGATCCTCGACGAGGGCCGTCTGACCGATTCGACGGGCCGCACGGTCGATTTCCGCAACACGGTGCTCATCCTCACCTCGAATGTCGGCGCGCGTGAAATTGTGGAACCCAAGCACCTGGGCTTCGGCATCGCGGTCGAGAACGCGGCCCGCGACTACGAGGACATGAAGAAGAACGTCATGGTCGAGCTCAAGAAGATGTTCCGGCCCGAGTTCCTCAACCGCGTGGACGACATCATCGTCTTCCATCCGCTCGTGATCGAGGAGATCCGCCAGATCGCCACCCTCATGGTCGGCGACGTGGCCAAGCGCCTCAAGGCGGCCGGCATCACGCTCGAGGTGTCCGACGAGGTCAAGGACTGGCTCTCGGAGAAGGGATACGACAAGACGTACGGCGCCCGTCCGCTGCGCCGCACCATCCAGGAGAAGATCGAGGACAAGCTGGCGGAGGCCATGCTCGACGGCATCGTCGTCGAGGGCGGCTCGGCGCGGTTCATGATGAAGGACGGCGAGCCGGTGCTCGAGGGCGGCACGCCGCCGGCGAAGGGGGAAGCGTGACGCGGCACGCCGCCGGCGGATGCATGGATTTCAATCGCCATGCCGTTTGCCGGAAGCGTTCCGGGAAAAGTGAACTGAAAACCGTGCGAGCCCGAGAATGGGCGAAAAAAAGAGCAAAAACGCGAGAAAAGCCCACGTAGTTGAAAAATTCAGACTTGTTCGTTTGACAGTGCATGCAGCGCATATTACAATGAAGACCGTCGCTGAACCAGCGGCGGTTTTCTTTGGGATTCAACGGCAACAACCCGGAACCCGGATCGCATGTCCTCCCCCGACGCCCCCGGCGCCGGTCCGGACGGTGCGGCACCGCGCAACCGGCGGTGTGAACCGTGGAACAAACAGTTTGGGAGGATCATGCATGAAGACGTTCATGGCGAAAGCCGAAGAAATGAACAGAAAGTGGTACGTGATTGACGTGGAAGGCAAAGTGCTCGGCCGTGCGGCCAGCGAAGTCGCCAAGATTCTCTGCGGCAAGAACAAGCCCGAGTACACCCCGCACGTCGACACCGGTGATTTCGTCATCGTGCTGAACGCGGACAAGATCGTGCTCACCGGCAACAAGCTCAACGACAAGATCTACAGCCGCCACACAGGCTACATCGGCCACCTGAAGCAGACCAGCACCCGCCACATGCTCGAGAAGACCCCCGAGCGCGTGTTCGAGCTCGCTGTCAAGCGCATGCTGCCCGGCAACAGCCTCGGCCGTGCCATGTACAAGAAGCTCAAGGTCTATGCCGGCACCGAACACAACCACCAGGCACAGAAGCCCGAAGTGCTCGTGCTCGACATCTGATTGAGAGGAGGATCCCACCATGGCGAAGATTCAGTATTACGGAACCGGCCGTCGCAAGAAGTCGATTGCCCGCGTCCGTCTCGTGCCGGGCACCGGCGAAATCATCATCAACGAACGCTCCCTCGATGACTACTTCGGCCTCGACACCCTCAAGGTGATCGTGCGCCAGCCGCTGGTCCTCACCAAGACCGAAGGCACCTTCAACGCGCTGGGTTCCGTCCACGGCGGCGGCTTCACCGGCCAGGCCGGTGCCATCCGTCACGGCGTGGCCCGCGCGCTGCTCAAGGCGGAAGACGAGTTCCGTTCCCCGCTGAAGAAGGCCGGCTACCTCACCCGCGATCCCCGCATGAAGGAACGCAAGAAGTACGGCCTCAAGAAGGCCCGTCGCGCACCCCAGTTCTCCAAGCGCTGATTCGGCCTGTCCGGACAACGGCGCGATGCCGCCCTGTGGCGCGTCGGCTGCCGGAACCGGTTCCTGCTCACCGAGACCGGAATCCCAACGGGATTCCGGTCTTTTATTCTTCATATCGTCCTTTTGTTACCGGCATCGCCGGGGATCCCCGTCCACAGGCGGGGCTTCCGTCCTCATCCTGTCGTGCGTTTTTTTGGGGAAATTCGCATTCCGTGCGGATTTTTACGGGAAAATCCGATAGAATTGGAAACGGGGACACATCCGGGCACTTGACCATCGCACAGGCCGTGAAACATGTTTCATACGGCAATCCACCGGGGGGCAGGGACCGTGACATATGAAAAACCCAGGCATGGCGCAGGGTGTGAAAAGCCATCGGGCATCCTGCGAAGCATGCCGGTACATGCCGGCGTTGCCGCTTGCGGCGGCGCCGGACCCGAACCCATCACGACGCCGAAACATCCGGGGAGACGGTTGTCATGCCGTCCCCTTTTGGTGTCCTGTTTGATCCTGCTGACGGCCTTGCTGCTGTTGCCGCAGAGCAGGTCGATGGCCGCATCCGGGGACGCGGCACCGGCTTCCGGCAACGGCGGCCGTATATCCCGGGTACTCGTCCTGAACTCCTACCATCCCGGCTACCTGTGGACGGAGCGGCTGGAGGATGCGCTCATCTCCCGTCTGCAGGAGGCGCTTCCACAGGTCGACATCGCCTCCGAATACCTGGACTGGAAACGGTACCCCGACGACAGGGCGCTCGCGCTGCTCGATCCCCTCATGAAGGCCCGCTATGCGGCCACCCCGCCCGATCTCGTCGTGACGACGGACGATGCCGCGGCGACCTACGCACTGCGCCGGCGTGAAGCGTTCTTCGGCAATGCCCCCATTGTCTTTTGCGGTGTGTCCGAAGCCAATGGCAATGCCCTGCTCGCGGCGCATGACAACCTGACGGGGGTCGCCGAGAATCTCGACGTCCGCGGCACCCTTGCGCTGGCGCTGGAGACCTTTCCGAACACGAAACGCGTCAATCTGGTCTTCGAGAACAGCGAATCCGGCGAACCGGTCGGTCGGGAAGCGCGGACGGTGCTCGAGACGCTGGCGCCCCAGGTGGACGTGGTCCTGTGAACGGCTATACGGCCGATGAGATTCATGATCTGGCATATGCGGCGCAGGAGGGGGAAGTGGTCTTCTTTGCCGCATACAACCGTGATGCGGCGGGCCGCGTCCTGCCCATGCAGCAGTTCGCGGACCTGCTGTTCGTCGACTGCACCGTGCCGGTGTTTTGCCTGAATGATTTCGTGGTCGGGCACGGCACGCTGGGGGGGAGCGTCATCGATGCGCGCTTGCATGGCCGAACCGCAGCAGACCTCGCGGTCCGTGTGCTGGCAGGCGAGCCGGCCGACTCGATCCCCCTGTGGAGCGAACTGACCTGCACGCGCCTGTTCGACTATCCCATCATGCAACGGATCGGGCTTGGCGAGGACGAGGTGCCGGAAGGGGTGACGGTGCAGAATCGCCCGTTCAGCCTGTTTCGCGCATACCGCAACCTGTTCCTGGGCATCGCGGTTGTGATCGCATGTCTTTCCGTCCTGTCGATGCTGCTGCTGTTGAATGTGCGGCGCCGCCGCAGGGCCCAGGAGCAGCTGCAGGCAAGCCATGGCGCGCTGGTCGGCGCGAACGCGCAGATCGAGGAGGCGAACCGGCGGCTTCAGGCTTCGGATGCGGCACTGCGGCGGCAAAACGAGGCGCTCACCGGACAAAAGCTGCAGCTCGAGCGGAACGAAGAACGCTATCGGCTTGTCTCCGAGGCGACCCGCGATGCCGTGTGGGATTGGGATGCCGTGGAGGACAAGCTGATGATCTCCGACCGCATCCGCCAGATCACGGGGTGGGAGCCGGTGGAGCGCGGCAGCCTGGAGAAATGGATCACGCACATCCATCAGGACGATCGCGCGCAGGTGGTGGCAAGGTTGCGGAACGCACTGGAGCAGCATGACCGCTTTTATGACGCGTCGTATCGCATCGTTGCGGAGGACGGCACCATCCGCTGGATCCGGTCGCGCGGTGTCGCCGTCTACGGGTTGGACGGGCAGATCCTGCGCATGGTCGGCACCCATGAGGACATCACCGCATTCCACAGCCAGCAGGAGATCATCACCCGCATGGCGTACCATGACGAGTTGACGGATCTGCCCAACCGGGTGATGACCGCCGAGGTCGCCGAGGCGATGATCCGTGACGCCGGAACGGACGAAAGCCGGTTGGCCGTCCTGTTTGCGGATATGGACAACTTCAAGGTCGTGAACGACTCGTTCGGGCACACGACCGGGGACCGGCTGCTGCGCAGCGGCGCGGCGCGCATCCGCCAGGCCCTGCCGCCGGCTTGTTTCCTGGGCCGCATGGGGGGGGACGAGTTTGTCGTGCTGGTGCCCCGGGTGGCCAGCGCGGATGCGGTGCTGGCCCTGGGAAATGAAATCCTGGCACGGTTCGACGAACCGCTCCCGGTCGATGACATGCACTTCCACATCGGCATGAGCATCGGCGTCGCGTTGTATCCCCGCGACGGAACGCGTTTCGACACCCTGCTGCGCAGCGCAGACACGGCCATGTACGCGGCCAAGGGTTCCGGCAAGAATCAATGCCGCCTGTTCGATCCGGCAATGGACAAGGCTGCCGTCGACCGGTTCCTGCTGGAGGACGGGCTGCGGCATGCGCTCTCGCGCAACGAGCTCCGCCTTGCCTACCAGCCGGTACACCGCCTGGACGACAACCGCCTGATTGGCTTCGAAGCCCTGCTGCGGTGGCAGTCGTCCGAGCACGGCTCCGTTCCGCCCGACCGTTTCATCCCCGTCGCAGAGGAAACAGGGCTCATCCTGCCGATCGGCGCCTGGGTGCTCGAGGAGGCCGCACGGTTCTGTGGCCGTATCGAGCCCTTCATGCAAGCGGATTTCCGGATCGGGGTCAACGTGTCCGTGCTGCAGCTGATGCAGGCCGATTTCGAGGAAACCGTGCTCCGGGCGTTCCAGATCGCGGATGCGCCGCTTGGGCGTCTGACGCTGGAGATTACCGAATCGGTGTTCATGGAATCCTTCGGGGCCGATGCGGCGAAGCTATCCGCCTTGTCCTCACGGGGCGTCCGCATCGCGCTGGACGACTTTGGGACCGGTTATTCCTCGCTGACCTATCTTCGCCGGCTTCCGATCCAGGTCCTCAAGATCGACAAGGGATTCATCGACGACATCGACGTGTCAGCCGAGGGGGCCAACCATACGGGCGCGATCATCCGGCTTGCGCGGGAGTGGGGATACGATGTCGTGGCCGAGGGCGTGGAGCGGGAAAGCCAGCGCGATTGCCTGCGGGCGAACGGCTGCGGGGCGATGCAGGGCTACCTTGCCAGTCGCCCCCTGCCCGAATCGGAGGCGGTGGCCTACCTGCAGCGGCACATGTCATGATTCTGCACGGCAGGGCGGGGTATGAACTCAAGATGGAGAAGGATCGGTTGTGGATCAAACGCCGGTTGCGAGGTACGGAAGGCATGGGACAGCATCGCCTGGAGGCGGGAAAACAGGTCATGAAAGCGACGGCGCTGGTTCGGATGCTGCTGAGCCTTGTGATGGTGCTGACGGCCGCCGTGTTGCCTGTCAGCGGGGTGCAGCGGAGCGATTTGCCCCTGGTGCCCCATGTGCTGATCATCAATTCCTATCACCCCGGCTATGCCTGGACCGAAGGGCTGGAAGACGCCATGGTCGCGCGTCTCGAGCAGGAGTACCCGGGCGTCGACATCTCGTCGGAATACCTCGACTGGAAACACAATCCCGATCCGGACAAGCTGGCGCTGCTGCTGCCGGTGATCGCGCAACGCTATGGAACGAGGCCGCCGGACATCATCCTGACGACGGACGACGCCGCGCTCGATTTTGTCATGGCAAACCGGCATGACTACTTCAAGGACATTCCGGTCGTGTTTTGCGGGGTGCCCCGGGAGAAGGGCGTCGCCGTCGCCGCCGCGAACGATCGGGTGACCGGCGTCATCCAGAATCACGATGTGGAAGGCACCATCCGACTTGCCCTGAAAACCCGTCCCGACACGAAGCGGTTCCACCTGGTCTTCGAGAACTCGGAAACCGGCCTGCCGCTGGGCGAAGCCGCGGAGCGGGCCTGCCGCGCGCTGGCACCCGAAGCGCAGGTCGAGCGGTGGAACGATCTGCCAGCCACGGAAATCCGACGGCGCAGTGCGCTGCTGGAACCGGGCGATGTGGTGCTGTTTCTCGTCTACAACCGGGATATCGACGGGAACGTCCTGCCGATGCAGCAGTATGCCGATTTGCTGTTTGCATCGTGTCCCGTGCCCGTGTTCGGCCTGTATGACTATCTTGTGGGGCATCATGTGCTTGGCGGCAGCGTCATCGACGCGTCCCTGCATGGCACGGAAGCTGTGGAAATGGCCATTCCGCTGCTGAAGAACCCCTCCGCGAAGCCGGAACCCGTCCGTGACGATCTCCAGGTGACCACGCGGTTTGATTATCTCGAAATGGAACGCATCGGCCTCCCGGTCTCCGCGATTCCGGCCGGTGCCGAAATCATGAACCGGCCAGCCAACGTGTTCCGGGACAACCAGGCCCTGTTCCTCTCCATTTTCGCCGTCATCCTGTTTCTCGTCGTGCTGACGGTCGGCCTGCTGCTGAACATCCGCATCCGCCGACGGACCGAACGGCAGCTGCAGGCGAGCCATGAGGAGCTGATGGCCGTCAACGAGCAGATGACCGCCGTCAACGCGGCGCTGACGGAATCGGAGGAGGGGCTGCGCAGTCAGAACCACGAGCTGGCCGAGCAGAAGCGCCGGCTCGAGCTCAGCGAGGAGCGGTACCGCCTTGTCGGCGAGGCAACGCGCGACGCCATCTGGGATTGGGACATCTCGTCCGACAAGCTGATCATCTCCGACCGCATCCGTGAAATGACTGGATGGAACCCCGCTGACGGCGACCGCATGCAGGACTGGTTTCCCCGCATCCTGCCCGTCGACCGGGCGCGCGTGGAGGACATGCTCCGGCAGAACCTGCTGCGGCAGCTTGGCTCGTGGTCGGCGGAGTACCGCATCCTGTCCGTCTCCGGCGAGGAACGGTGGATTCTCTCCCGGGGCATGACCGTCCATGATGAGGCGGGTCATCCCATCCGCATGGTCGGCACGCATGCGGACATCACCGACATGATGCGCCAGCGCGACACCATCGCGCACATGGCGTACTACGATGCCCTGACGGGGCTCCCGAACCGCACGATGATGAAGAGCCGGGTGGAGACCTTGACCAAGGTGAATCGGGAGAACGGTCGCCACCTGGTCATTCTCTACAGCGACCTGGACAACTTCAAGGTCGTCAACGACTCCTTCGGCCATCCCACGGGTGATCGCCTGCTGCGGGTCATGGCGGAACGCTTCCAGCACGCCGTGCCTTCCGGGGCACTCGTCGGCCGCATGGGCGGCGACGAGTTTGCCATCATCCTGGAGGACGACGAGAACAGCCGGCTTGCGGAGGATACGGCACGGGCAATCCTGCGCGCCTTTTCCCAACCGCTGCAGATCGACGGCATGCAGTTCCATGTGGGCATGAGCATCGGCATCGCCTCGCATCCGCGCGACGGGGAGGATTTCGACGCCCTGCTCCGCAGTGCGGATACGGCCATGTACGCGGCCAAGGGCGCGGGCAAGAGCCAGTATCGCGTTTTCGATCAGGTCATGGATGCGGCGGCCCGGGACCGATTCATGCTCGAGGACGGATTGCGGCACGCGCTGGCACGCAACGAGCTGCTTCTCCACTACCAGCCTGTCCACAACCTGGAGACGGGCCGGCTGGAGGGGTTTGAAGCCCTGTTGCGCTGGCAGTCGGGGGAGTTCGGCAACATCCCGCCGAACCGCTTCATCCCGATTGCGGAGGAGACAGGCCTCATCGTGCCCATCGGCACCTGGGTGCTGCAGGAGGCAAGCCGGTTTGCGCGGCAGCTGTTGTCGGTGTTTGGCGACGCGACGTTCCATGTCGGTGTGAATGTCTCGGTGCTGCAGCTGATGCAGGCCGGATTCCAGTCCGACGTGTGCAGGACGCTGGAGGACACGGGGCTGCCGCCGACGCGGCTGCTGCTGGAAATCACGGAGTCGGTGCTGATGGAATCGTTCGGGCAGAACGCACAGACGCTGGGCGAGCTCAGCGCCATGGGCATCTGGATCGCGCTCGACGACTTCGGCACCGGATACTCCTCGCTGACCTACCTGCGCAAGCTGCCGATCCAGGTGTTGAAGATCGACAAGAGCTTCATCGACGACATCCATGATGCCAACGACGAAGCAAGCCATACGGGATCGATCGTCCGGCTCGCCCGCGAATGGGGGTTCAGCGTGGTCGCGGAGGGCGTGGAACACGAATACCAGAAGCAGTACCTGGCGAGGGCCGGCTGCGACATGATGCAGGGGTATCTGGCAAGCCGCCCGCTGCCCGTCGAGGCGGCGCTGGCCTATGCGGTGCGGCTTGCCAAGCCCTGAGTTGTCCTCAGCCAAGCACGTGCGAGGCTGCTTCCTTGAGCGATTCCGATACGGTCGCCAGTTCCTGCGCCGACGCTGAAAGATGTTCGCTCGCGGCCGCCTGTTGCTGTCCGATGCCGACCACCTGCCCGACCGTCGTGGCGATTTGATCGACGCTGCCCTTGATGTCCCCGATGATCCGTTTGATGCCGACGACGCTCTTCGCGCTCTCCTCGGCCATTTTCCGGATCTCCGTCGCGACGACGGAGAAACCGCGTCCCGCCTCGCCAGCGCGGGCCGCCTCGATGGCGGCGTTCAGGCCGAGCATCTTCGAGGTGGATGAGACTTCGTTGATGAAGCCGAGAATCTCGCTGGTCTCTTCCATCTTCCTGGCGATGTCGGCGGTCATGGTCTTCAGGGAGAGCTGGGAGCTGACCAATTCTTCGGCGGAGGCAGACAGTTCCTCAGCCGATGCGGACGTCTGCTGGGTGGCGGCTGCGACCTGCTGGGCCATATCGGCCACCTTGTTGGTGTTGTGGAGGTCGAAACCGATGCCGAGGCCACCGACGATCTGACCGGCTGCATTCTTCACGGGGGCGGCGACCGAGCGGAAGGCGAAGCCGAAGGCTTCCTGCGGCACGGTCATGTCAACGACCTGATCCCGCTTCATAGCCTGGTAGATGCCGTCCTGTTCCGGAATCTGAACCCCGGCCATATCGGAGCCGAGGTTGATCCGCTTGCCGTTGTAGACGATCAGGAAGTTCCGCGTATCCGTGACGCCGAACAGGCAGTCGACCGGGAGCACCCTCTGGATCAGGGGCCCGACGGCAAGAAGTGCCGACAGCTCCGGCGCGATGGGGGCATCTCCGGGAAGGGCGGATGCCGGCAGTTCGTTCGTCATGGTGTGGCGCATGTCATTCATGGGTGCCTCCTTATGCGCTCAATGCGGTGAAACGATGATCTCCGAGAACGAGGATGAGCCGGTCGTCACGCATGATGACCTGTTCGGGGCTGATGGCGCGGGTATCGGAGCCGGCCGGGGGCATCGCGGTGAGTTCGCTTTCCTCGAAATCGCTCACCTCGGTGACATCGTCGACGACGATGCCGATGGTACCCACGCCTGTTTGCAGCACCAGCAGCTGACTCTCCTGCGTGCGGGCCAGGGCGGTTCCCCCGAAGCGCACATGCAGATCCCAGGCGGGCAGCACGGTGCCGCGCAGGTTGGTGATGCCGAGCATGCCGGCCGGCATGCCAGGCAGGGGGGTCAGGACGGGGAGGCGGATGATCTCGCGCGCCATTTCGATCGGGATGGCGTATTCCTGTTGTTCAAGCCTTAAGACGACATATTGCTTCATCGGGTGCATACCATCCTTCGCAGGGAAATTGCATGGAGTAGCATAGAATAAAATCAATAAACAGTCAACAATCGAATGCGTTGCAATTTCTTTTTTTTACCACATATGGGCGCGGGATAACGGTCGGTGGGAGCGTAAATTTCATGTCCCGTCAGGACATGCGCCGGCGACGGGAAAGGCATGAAAAAGAGGCGCACCGGTTCATCCGGTGCGCCTGCCCTGTCTCGATGTGCGTCATGTGTCGGCGGGCCGCCTACTTGATCGACCCTTCCGTGATGCCCTGGATGATCTGCTTCTGCGCGAACAGGTACAGCACGATCACGGGCAGCATCGCCATCAGCGTGGCGGTCAGGATGAGGTCCCACTTCTTGACATAGGAGCCCACGAAGTTGGCAACGGCCAGCGGCAGCGTCTGCACCGGGCCGCCCATGCCCAGCAGCAGCAGCGGCAACAGGTAGTCGTTCCACAGCCAGATGCCGTTGAGGATGAGCACCGTCACGAAGATGGGCTTGAGGATGGGCAGCACAATGCGGAAGAACGTGGCGGCCTTCGAGCAGCCGTCGATCTTGGCGGCTTCCTCCAGCTCCAGCGGGATGCCCTTGATGAAGCCGTGGAACAGGAAAATCGACATCGAGGAGCCGAAACCCATGTAGGCGAGCACCATGCCGCCGGTGGACTGCAGCAGCCTGAACCCCGTCAGGTCCGACAGGATGCGGAACCAGGACACGAGCGGGAACATCACCACCTGGAACGGGATGACCATGGCCGCGACGAAGGTCATGAAGATCACCGTCGACAGCGCCGTCTTCGCACGCACGAGCACCCAGCCGGCCATCGAGGCGCTGACCGCGATGAACAGCAGCGAAACCGACGTGATGACCAGCGAGGACACGAACGAGGGGACATAGCGCACATTCGGGCTGGTGACGATCGTGCCGATGTTCGCGAACAGCTTCGCCCAGTCCGCCGGCCAACCGATGGGGTTCTTCACGATCTCGGCGGACGTTTTGGCCGCGTTGAGCACGACCATCGCGAACGGCACCATGAAAACAAGGAACAACAGGAAGGTCAGGATTTCCGGGAACGCGGCCCGGGCTTTCCTTGCAGCACCCATCACATCTCCAGCTCCTTCCGCTTGTTGATCGACACCTGCACCAGCGACACCGCGACAAGCACCACGAAGAACACGACCGCCTTGGCCTGGCCGCGCGCCATGTCGTTCATCGTGAAGGCCGTGTTGTAGATGTTCAGGGCCAGGAATTCCGAGCCCATGATCGCCTTGTTCATGAACAGGGTCGATGGTCCGCCGTTGGTGAGGGCCACGTTCACGTCGAACTGCTTGAACGAGTTGACCAGCGTGAGGAAGGTGGACACCGTGAAGGCCGGTGCGATCAGCGGCACCATGATGGCCTTCGTGCGGGCGAGGAAGCCCGCGCCGTCGATCTGCGCCGCCTCGAGCAGCGAGGCGGGCACGTTCTGGATGGCGGCGACATAGATCGTCATGATGTAGCCGGCGTACTGCCAGGTGCTGACGATGACGATGGCCACGATGGCCAGCCGGTCGTCGCCGAGCATCGACAGGTCCTCGAGGCCCTTCCAGCCCAGCGAATCGCCCAGGCCGGGCAGCGCGTAGTTGAACAGGAACTGCCAGATGTAGCCCAACACGATGCCGCCGATGAGGTTGGGGGTGAAGAAGCCGGAGCGGTAGAAGTTGCGGAACTTGAGCTTCGAGGTGACGAGGATCGCCAGCCCCAGGGCGATGAGGTTCACGATCAGCACGCTGGCCGCCGTATAGATCGTCGTGACGAGGAATGCGTGCCGGAAGGCGGGCTCGGTGAAGAGGGTGGTGTAATTGTCGAGGCCGACGAAGGTGATCTCCTTCTGGATGGCGCCGTTCCAGTTGGTGAACGAATAATACAGCCCCATGAAGAAGGGGATGACCACGACCATCAGGAAGGCGAACAGTGCGGGTGCCACGAACAGGATCTGCGTGAGCGTATCCCGCGTGAAGAACGGTTTTTTCGGTTTCACGGGCGATCCCCCCTACATGAGGCGCTGGTTGCGGATGGAACGCACGGCGAGGATGCCGCGGCTTGGGAAAAGGGGGCCGTGCCTTGCGCAACAGCCCCCTCGTCCTGCGTGCGAGCCTGGGATCAGGCCTGTCTCCTCACCGGGTGTCGGTTACTTCTTGATCGCGGCCACTTCGGTCGTGACCAGTTCCACAAACTTGGGCACGTCGATCTTTCCGGCGGCAAGCTGTTCATAGATCGGGCCGAGGGTCTTCATGCCGAAGCCGTCGGGGAGCTTGTACTGCTGCCAGGCGTAGGTCTTCCCCGCGGCGCTCCACTCCATGATGCTCTTGGAGAGCGGGTTCTTCGGGCTGAGCTTGACGGACTTGAACGCAGGCACCATGCCGGCACCCTCGACCATGTACCTGTGGCCCTCTTCGGTGGTCGCCAGCGAGTTCAGGAAAGCCTTGGCCTCGTTGATGCCCTTGCTGTCCTTGTTGACAATGTACCAGGAGGGAGCGGCGACGAAGATGCCGTCGGTCGCGGTCTTGGAGAAGCCGTGCGGCGCATAGGCCATGTCGAAGGCGGCGCCGAGTGTCACGAGCGTGGGATCGAGCCAGTTGCCCTGGTGGATGAACACGGACTTGCCCGATGCGAACAGGTTGGCCTGCGCGTCATAGTTGCCGGTGAGCAGGACCTTCTTGTCGGCATACTGGAACAGCAGGTTCACGTACTCGGCGTACTGGGTGAGGCGGTCCTTGTCGACCTCGCCGGCCAGGACCTTGTCGATGACGGAGGTGTCGGTGGTGGCCAGGCCGCCGGCAAGGTACACGTTGAAGTTGTGCAGGCCCGTGACCCAGGTCATTTCCGGTCCGGCCGCCATCGCCACGACGGCGTCGATGCCCAGGTCGGCCTTCATGCCGTCGATCTTCTCGAACGCGGCCTTGTAGGCGTCAAAGCTGGTGAGGGTGGCCGGGTCGATGCCCGCCTTGGCCAGCAGGTCCTTGTTGTAGGCCATGCCGTAGCCTTCGATGGCGACCGGGAAGCCCACGACCTTGCCGTCCGCCTTGTAGGCGACGTCGGTGTCGCCGATCCAGGGCTGGTCGTTGAGGTCGGCGATCTTGTCCTTCCACAGGTCATAGCCGCTCGGACCCTCGATGACAAAGATGTCGGGGAAGTTGCCGCTCTGCAGCTGGGCCTTGAGATTTCCGCCGTAATCGGCGCCGCCGCCCACGGTCTGGATGTCGACGGTCACGCCGGATTTCTTGGCGTACTCGGCGGCATAGGCCTTGAGGGGCTCGTCAATCTCGACCTTGTTGTGGCTGAGGGTGATGGAGGTGACCGCCGGCTTCTCGGGCTCGGCCGATGTCGATTCGGCGGCGGAAGAGGATGCGGCCGCGGAAGACGACTCCGGGGCTGCGGACGAGGGCGAGTCGGATGCCGCCGGGGCGGCGCCGCAGCCGGCAAGCAGGGAAACAGCCAGCAATGCGGACAGGACGAGGGATAAACCTTTCTTCATGGGAATCCTCCTGTTCAGATGGTGTCATGGCTTGAACCGGCGGTTCTCTCTATGCCGGCTGCCATGGCATCATCATATCCCCGGAGGATCGGGGGTTCCATTTCACAGATTTTCCATTCGGTTTGTTTTTTTGTCTTGACGCGGCGGGTGGCCGCGGAGCATGCCGGCGGGATCAAGCCGATGCCCCGCCGGCCGCGGGCAGCTCCAGGATCGCCTCGGTTCCCTCGCCCTCGACGCTTTCGAGGCGCACGCCCCAGGCGTCGCCATAGGTGAGACGGATGCGTTCGTGCACGTTGAGCAGCCCGAAGCCATCCTCGTTTTCGGACACGCTGCGCATCTGCGACAATGCCAGGTTGATGCGGTGGAGCCGATCGGGCGGAATGCCCGGCCCGTTGTCGCGCACCGAAAGGCGCAGCCGGTCGCCGGCAAGCAGGGCGGTGATGTGGATGCGCCCGTCGGTGCGCTGCTTGTTGACCCCGTACTTGAGGGCGTTCTCGGCCAGCGGCTGCAGGATGATGCGCAGCGTGCGGCAGTCCAGCACGTCGTCGGGGGCGTCGATCGCGAACTGGAAGCAGTCGCGGAACCGGATGCGGCTGATGATGAGATAGTTGCGCACGTGGGCGAGCTCGTCGCGGACGGTGTAGAACTCCTTGCCCTTGGACAGGCCCAGCCGGTAGAAGCGGGCCAGTGCCGTGACCATCTCGCCGATCTCCGTCTGGCCGGACTTCTGGGCCATCCAGTTGATGGAATCGAGGGTGTTGTACAGGAAGTGCGGGTTGATCTGGTACTCGAGCACGCGCAGCTCGCTCATGCGCCGGATGCGGTTCTCCTCGCCGATGCGGGCCATGAGGCCCTCGATGTCGGAAGCCATGCTGTTGAAGCTGTGCTGCAGGTGCCCCACCTCGTCGTCGCGGTCGACCGTGGCGCGCCGCTGGAGCGTGCCGTCGCCGAAATCGGCCATGTCGGCGGCCAGCCGGCGCAGCGGCGCGGCGATGTTGCGCGCGAGGATGAGCGCCGCACCGATGGCCAGGGCCAGCACCAGCAGCGCCAGCAGGGTGATGTTGATGGCGAACTGCGCGGTTTCCTGGTTGAGGTAGGCGTAGGGGACGGTCATGACCGCGTGCAGGTCCGTCGTGCCGATGCGGGAAAAGGAGACGAGGTGCTTCTCGCCGCCCAGCATGAAGGGGAAGGTGCCGTCCTGCGTGCGCCCCTGTCTCAGGGCGGCCGCATCGGCGTCGCCGACAGCCTTCACGAACGCCGCGTCGGAGAAGGCCTGCCCCACGGTCTGCCCCGGCAGGCTGCCGGAGATCATGGTGCCGTCCCCGGCCAGCACGAACACGTGGGAACCGGATCCGATCGAGATGTCGCGGTACGTGTTGTTGAAGAAATCCTGCCGCACGGCGATGAACAGGTGCCCCAGCACCTCGAGGGTGGGCGTGTTGCGGATGCGGCGGCCGATCACGATGTCCTCGCCGCCGGTGCCGGCGATGGGCGTGGCGGAGATGGTGAAGTTGCGGTCGTTGCCCGGCGCGTCGTTCAGGGCGATGAGCCGCCCGACCTCCTCGGGCTGCCAGCGGTACTGCATGGCGACATGCGTGGTGTCATAGGGCGGATCGCCGTCGTTGCGGTTGAAGACCATGAACACGTCGTCGATGTGCTGCATGTTGATGAAGCCCAGCTGCAGCTTCATGAAGAAATAACCGCGGATGGACGACTGGCCCAGCCCGTCCTCGTCGCGGTAGCCGAACAGGCGGTTGCTGATGTCGGCGGAGATGATGAGGTCGTCGCTGTAGTTGCGGATGCTGCTGAGGTTCGTGTCGATGTTGCGCGCCACCTGGCGGATGAGCTGCAGGGCGTAGGCGTCGATCTTGCCACGGATGGCCCGGGCCGAGCTGTCGGCGGAGAAGATGCCCATGACCGCGAGCGGGATGACAGACAGCAGCAGGAACGCGGCCAGCAGCTTGTTCATCATGCGTGCGTTGCGCAGGCCGGCGCGGATGCGGGCGAAGCCCCTCACGCCTGCCTTCGGTGACGGAGTGTCCGTCTTTCCGCTCATGGGCTGGCCTCCTTCCCGTCTCCGTACAGCTCGTCCTGGCGGGCGCCCGCCGCGCGGATGGCGTCGTCGATGTCCGCAAACAGCTTGCTCGGCGTCGATTCCCTGTCCAGATACCGCAGCAGGGCGTACGCGATGTTCATGTTCGAGCCGGCGGGCAGCCGCGGGAAGTTCCACGTGTAGGTTTCGCCTGCGGCCAGCTTGTCGGCCAGCGCCCGGTTGAGGCCCGCGGGGCTTCCGGGATCGATGTCGCGGAATGCGGGCAGGAACTGCAGTTCTTCCGTCAGGAATCGCTTTCCGGTCTCCGACGAGACCAGCCATTCGAGCCAGTCGAGGGCGGCCTGCCGGCGCGGACTGCCGCGGTTGACGATGATGAAGTTGGGCACGCCCGCATAGATGCGCCGGTCGGGCCCATCATCGAGCGGCATGGGGAGAAAGCCGACGTCGATGCCCGGCGCGAGCTTGTCGAGCAGCGGCTGGATCCAGTTGCCCTGCTGGATCATGGCGGCGTTGCCGGCCGCGAAATCGGCCACCGTCGTGGCGTAGTTCCCCTCCGTCGTGGCGTTGGGCTGCCCGTACGCGACCGTGAGGTCGAGCAGGCGCAGCCAACCGTCCACGGCCTTGCCGCCCGCAAACCCGGTCCTGCCCGACGCGATGTCGTCGATGAAGGCGGCCGGGTCGTCCTGATGGCCCAGCGGCAGCGAGATGTTGTGGCTGCCGAGCACCCACCATTCGGCGTAGGTGTTCACGAAGGGCCGGATGCCGGCCGCCTCGAGCTGCCTGCACGCCGCCGTCAGCGCCGCGAGGGTGTCGGGCTCCTCCGTGATGCCCGCCTGCCTGAACAGCGTGCGGTTGTAGGCGAAGCCGAAGCCCTCGTACGCTTCGGGAAAGCCGTAGATGCGGCCGTTCACCGTGACCGGGTCGGCGGCGCCCTCGTACAGGCGCGGCACCCAGGGCTGATCCGTGAGGTCCTGTGCCATGTCGAGCCAGGGGATGAGCTGGGCGTATCCCTCGTTGGTGAACAGGTCGGGCGGGTTTCCGGCCTGGATCATGGCGGTGATGCGGGTCGAATAGTCCTCGCCGCCGCCATAGGTGGCCGTTTCGAGCCGGACGCCGGGGTGCTCGGCCCTGTAGGCGTCCCCCATTTTCTTGAAGATGTCGCCGACCTCGACCTTGTTCTGGATGAACGACAGCACGATGGGGGCGGGGGTGTCCATGGATGAAGCGGTGGGTGTGACGGATGCCCCGTCGGACATCGGACCGGAGGCTGCCCCGGACACTGTCCCGGAAGCACCGCCGGGGGCACCGCCGGACGCCCCGCCGGATCCGCCGGAACGCTGCCCGCAGCCCGGAAGGCACGTCAGCACCAGCGCCAGCGCCCATGCAAGCGCCGTCACGTGCGCCCGGTATGTCCATGCATGCCGTGAGCCGCGCGTGGCGCGACCCGAACCGCGCGTTCTCCTCATTTCGCCTCCCGGTATTCCATCGGCGTCATGCCGGTCGTCTTGCGGAACAGGGTCGTGAAATACTGCGGGTTCGGGTAGCCGACCGCATTGCCGACCTCCGCCGTGCGCAGCGGCGTGGTGCGCAGCAGCTCGCGCGCCTTCTCCATGCGCAGGCGGGTCAGGTACTCGAGGTAGTTTTCGCCGGTTTCCTTCTTGTAGAGCTTGCTCAGGTACGGCGCGTTGAAATGCGCGTAGTCGGCGATGGAGTGCAGCGAGATGTCCGGGTTGGCGAAGTTGTCGGCGATGTAGGCCTGCACCCGGGCGACAACGCTGCGCACGTCGGTGAAACGCTTGCCGCGCAGGGTGGCGGTGCTCTGCAGCACGATGTTGAGCAGCCAGTTGCGCACCGCCTCGATGGAGTCGTAGCGTTCCAGCGCGCGGTAGGGGTCGAGCAGCGACTGGTCGTAGGAGGCGTGCACGTCCAACCCCAGATCCATGAACTTGCGGACGATCACGGAAAACAGCTCCATGACCGCGATGCGCAGATGGCTGCGCAGGCAGCCGCGGCTCTCGAGCTCGGCGAAGAAGCCGTGGACCGCAGCGCGGATCTGGTCGTCGTCCCCTTCGGAGAGGATGGTCAGGACGGCGGACGCCTTGTCGGCGGGGTAGCGGAACCGGTCGTGCGTGATGGCGTCGATGTCGCCCATGCGGATGACGCTGTCCGGGCCGGAGATGGTGCGGTATTCGAGGGCCTTCTGCGCCTGCGCGAAGGATGGGGCGATGCGGGTGGGGGCGTCGCAGGTCTCGCCGATGGCGACGGTGACCGTGGCGTCGAGGATGCGGCGCAGCTCCGTGCGGAAGCGCTCGAGTGCCGGCGCCAGGTCGCGCAGCTCGCCGAGGGGTTCGTCGACCCGGGTGGCGGAGCCTGGCCGGCTTGCGGCACCGGCGCCGCTTGACGTGCCCGCGGCCCGTCCCCCCAGCAACGCGACAATCTGCCCCGGCGCCGCCTGGTACGACCACACGCCGAACCGGTCCGACAGCACGTGCCGGAACAGGGCCTCCACCTGCCGCAGCAGCAGCCGGACATGCGCCGGCCCGTACTGCTCGCGCCGCTCCTGGCATCCGTCGAGGGAGACGACCAGGCAGGCGTAATGCGGGTGGGAGAAGCTCGTGTCGACCAGTGAAAGCCGCTCCTCCAGCTCCTTCGGATCCGTGAGGAAACCGTCGGTGAAGTCGCGCAGCAGCCGGTCGAGCACGAGCTCGCGATTGACCTGCACTTCGGATTCGAGGTTGGTGATGTGCTCCTTGAGCCGGTTTTCGGACTCGATCTCCCCGATGAGCCCGCGCACCGTGTCCATCAGCTCTCCGGGCGACACGGGCTTGAGCAGGTAGGCGGACACCTTCAGCGCGAGGGCCCGCTTGGCGTAGTCGAACGCGTCGTACCCGCTGAGCAGGATGACCTTCACTTCCGGGTGATGCGCCTTGAGGCGCTCGACGAACTCCAGCCCGTCCATCACATCCATGGAAATGTCGGAGATGACCACGTCGGGCTTGTCGCGGTCCACACAGGCCAGCGCCTCAACGCCGTTCTCCGCCTCGCCGCAGACGGCCACGCCGCAGGTGTGCCACGGCACGGCGTTGACGATGCCGTCGCGGATGTTGAATTCGTCATCGACCACAAGCAGCTTGTACATGGGGCCTCCCTGCCATTGTCCGGGTTCTTCTAGAGTATACCCGTTTTTTGCGGGAGGGGAAGCGAGGGCCTCTGATCCTGCATCCCCGGCTTCACGCGGCAGCAAGGGAGCGGGCCCGGCGATCAGGCATCCATCATTGCCTGCGCGCGAAGCACCTCGGCCCGGCGGCGCGCCTCCTCGGCGGTGGCGGCGTTGACCTCGAGGACGGCGCGGGCTTCCGGGGGATAGGCCGTCGTGTCGCACGGACCTGCGCCTTCGCCCGTGACGCCGTGCCATTGCGCGACCTGGTCCGCAAAGACGGGAATGGCGCGCCTGATGACATCCCCGGGCTGGATGAGGTTGAGCAGCCGCAGCCCCGGGATGCGCCGGAACCCGGCCCACTGGTGTTCCGACGCGGCGCAGCAGTGCATGCCGAGGCCCCCGTAGCGATTCGAAAGCGCCTCGAGCTCCGGCAGGAAGAATTCTTCGAACATGGCCGGGTTCACGACGCCCACCTCGTCCTCGGACAGGGTCAGGCCGCCCTCCATCCAGTAGGTGGGGAAATGGGCGACATAGCCGGTGCCGTACCGTTGGAACCATGCGTCCAGGAAGGCCGTCAGCAGGGTGCGCACCTTCCCGGCGAGCGCTTGCACCGCTTCCGGTTCCTCGATCATGGCGATGTAGAAATCCGACTTCTCCCAGATGAGCGCCGCGATGTCCATGGGGCTCTGGATGTCGGGAAGCCGGAGCGGCACCGGGGCGCCCACCCGGGCACGCGCCTCGTCCGCCAGGTCGAACAGCCGCGCGAGCGTGGAGGTCGACAGCTCCGGCACCTTCAGCCGCGCAGCCTCGGACGCGTTCTGCACGCAGGGCAGGGCGAAGGGCATGTTGTCCTCCGGGCGGTGGACGGCACAGCCGAACGCCTCGGCAAAGATTTCCGTGCCGGTGAGACAATCGATGTGGGGCACCTTGTCGTCATCGAGCCAGGCCGCCTGCGCCGCCTGCCAGGCGTAGTCGCGCACCATCCATTCCACCCGCTCGGCATGCCGGTCGGGCCACAGCGGCGGGCGGGCGGGACGTCCTTCCCCGAATTGCACGAGGCGCATCCGCCGGACGGGTCCGTTCGGGGTCAGGAATTGGCGCCACCGCATTTTCCGGTCCTCGATGGAAAGCGGGTGATTGGTGGTTGATGCCATAGGGTTTCCTCCTTCGGATGACATGTCCGGATGGGGCCTGCGCGGTATCACAATCGGTATCGCTGCGTGATCGCTGCGTGATGACGCTGGTATGGGGGCCCCGCCGCTTCGTGACTGCACGCGATCTGCATGCCCCCATTCTAGCGCACGGTTCCCGACGTTTCCTTGACAGGACGGACATCCTTTGCGTATGATCTGGCCATGAAGCGATATCAATTGGAAGACCTGCGGCGCCATGCGGATGTTCCCTTCCACCTCCAACGGGGATTCATCACGGAGCCATTTCCGCAGCATGCCCACGATTTTGGCGAGCTCGTCATCGTGACGAGCGGATCGGGCGTGCACGCGATCGACGGATTCTCCTACGATGTGCAGGCCGGTGACATCTACATGGTGCTGGGCGACACGGCGCACGGCTTCACCGAGGCGCACAATCTCGCCATGTACAATCTCATGCTGCCGGCGGATTTCTGCGACCCGGAGCCCGCGAGCGGCTTCTGGCCCGTCGAGCGCAGCCTGCGCGCCATGCCCGGGTTTCAGGCGCTCTTCGTCCTCGAGCCGTACTACCGGCGGGAACACCGCTTCCGGAACCGTCTGCGCGTGGCGCCGAAGCAGCTGGACGAGATCGATGGCTGGATTCGCGAGATCTTCGCGGAGTACGAAGCGCATGCCGACGGCTCCCGCGTGATGCTGCAGGCGGACCTGAACCGTCTGTTTGTGCGTCTGTCCCGGCTGATGGCCCAGCCAGAGACCCTTCAAACCGGGAACCTGCTGCCGCTGTCGCGCACGCTGGCCTACATGGAGGCGCACTTTGACGAGCCGCTGACCCTTTCGATGCTGGCCGCCCAGGCCTTCCTCTCCGAACGCCACTTCAGCCGGATCTTCCAGGACAATTACCATAGGTCGCCGATGGCCTACCTGCAGGGGCTGCGACTCGCGCGCGCCTGCGAGCTGCTGCGCCGGCAGGACCGCTCCGTGACCCGGATCGCGCATGCCTGCGGCTATGCCGACAGCAACCTGTTCAGCCGGCTGTTCACGCGGCGGTACCAGATGACGCCGAGCGCGTACCGAAAGCATTTCGGGCAGGGCGGGTGACGCGGGAGGGGGGGGCGTCCGGACAGGATGTGAAAGGGCCCGGCGGGCATGCCGTTTCGGATTCGTCGATGTTCATTCCTTATGATAGGATGCTCCGCAGAGAGATATGTTCGGGGAATTGCCACGCGGGAGCACCGACATGAGTTTCACCATCCGCCGCATCGACAACCAGTATGCCGTCACCTTCCAGGTCACGCCGGAGCGGTTGCGGGCCATCAAGTCCATCGCCGGCCACACCTTCCACCCTGCGGACAAGACCTGGCGCTTTCCCGGCACGGAGGCGTTTCGCCTCAAATTGTCCGGTTTGACGCTGACCGACCAGGTCCTCTGGCTCAACGCGGCCGGTCGGGTCGCGTTGGTCGAGCGCAGGCGTTATCCGGATGCCCCGGTGCCTCCTGGTAATCTCGGACGGTATGCTGACACCCCGGTCGTGACCGGCGCGGCAAGATGGCATGCGGATCCCGCATCAGGGCCAAACGCATCACGAGGCATATGCCCGCCCATCGACAGCCCGGCGGAGCCCTATCGGCCCCTGCCGAAGCGGGAAACCGGGCTGCCGCCACCGCATGAGGCCGCCTATCGCCGCTTCCTGCAGGAGATGGTGCTCTCCGGCTACAGCCCGAAAACGCAGAAGGCCTATGAAGGGCATGTGCGCCGCTTCCTCACCTCGCTTCCGACCTGTGACAAGCCCGGAATGCGTGACATCCGCGCCTATGTGGAATCGATGCTGTCGCGTGACGGCCTGTCCCATTCCTTTGCCAACCAGTTCATCTGCGCCATGGTGTTCTTCTGCGCGCGGGTGCTGGGCGAGCCGCTCGACGGTATGCCGCGTCCGAAAAAGGATGAACACCTGCCGCAGGTGTTGAGCAAGGAAGAGGTCAGCCGTCTCTTTGACCAGGTCGACAACATCAAGCACCGGGCCATGCTGTACATGGTGTACGCGTCCGGCCTGCGGGTTGGTGAGGTGGTGCGCCTGCAGCTCGCCGACATCGACAGCGGCCGGATGATGATTCGCATCCGCCAGGCAAAGGGCCGCAAGGACCGGTACGTGATGCTGTCGGAGAAGGTGCTGACGGTGCTGCGTGACTACTTCCGGGCGTATCGGCCGAAAACCTGGCTGTTTCCCGGCCAGTCCGGCCCGGATGCGCCGATCACCGAGCGGACCGCGCAGCATGTGTTCGAACACGCGCGCGACAAGGCGGGCATCCGCAAGAAGGTCGGCATCCACGTGCTGCGGCACTCGTTCGCAACGCACTTGCTGGAGGCGGGAACCGACCTGCGATACATCCAGGAGCTGCTCGGGCACGCCAGCTCGCGGACGACGGAAATCTACACGCATGTCTCCAAACGAAGCATTTCTGCAATCAAGAGCCCGCTGGACGCGCTGTAGGGCCGCGAGGCGGCTCAAGTTGGACAGGTAGGAGATGGAACGGATATGCCTGAACGGTTGGCGGTAATTCATTCTATCAGACACCAAGTCGCATATACATCAAATTTGATGTATACTCATGATGTGGGAGGTTTGTCGTGAAGATCCTCACATATTGCTCCGCCGGAGGGAAAGACCTGATTCGGGAGTATCTCGACTGTCTTCCACTGAGAGAAGCAGTCGAAGGCTACTATATACTTGAACATCTTGAATGCGAAGGATATGAGTTCCTGAAATCTATCAATACAAGGCAGATTGATGAAAAGCTTTGGGAAATCAAGTATCCTCGTCATAATCGAATTTTCTATGTTGTATTGCGTGATGAAACGATGTGGCTGCTTCATGCCTGCAAAAAGCAAAAGGGCAAGGCGGAACGCTTTGAAATCGAAAAAGCAAAGCGAAGGATGATATACATGACATCATAAAGAGGAGAAGCGTATGCCATTCAGGGAAATCAATGCATCGGCCATTGTTAAGGACAAGCGCAAAGACCCCCACTTCAATGAGCAGTATTGTGAAGTGGAAAAAGAGTATGCACTTGTCAAAGCTGTTGTTGAGATGAGAAAAGAAAAAGGAATATCCCAAAGAGGACTAGCCGAAATGGTGGGGGTGTCCCAACAAGAGATATCGCGGTTCGAGAACGAAAAGCATATCCCGAGGCTTACAAACTTTATCCGCATACTTGATGCACTTGATCTCGAAATCAAGCTGGAGAAAAAGTCGATGGCCGGCCGCGTGCCCCCTGGTGAGTGACTTCGATTCGATGAAGGCAATTTGTCCTCAGACGTGCTGAACAGTATACAAGGGATGATGGTCGAGTGGATTGAGACTGCAAAGTCACAAGGAAGGACTATTCCAAAACCCAAAGGACGTCTGATGTTTGTTTGAGCTATACCGTGAATAGGCGGTTTAATTTTGATCAGGGCGAGTGTGTACACATCAATATCATCGTCTTTGCAGTGGTGAAAACCGGTGCGCTTTTCGCGCCGAGGAAGGCGGGCTCGGAGGCCCCGGTAGCGGCTCGTCTCAGAGAGATATTCATGACCGGTTCATTGTGTAGTTTGCCGCACTGTTGAATTATCATATTCGACACTTTTCGCTATTGCCTCGAAGTATGTCAAGGTGTACAAGATAAAGAGGCTCTAATCACACAGAAACCTTTGCCCGACACAATGAACATAGATTCGGCATATCCTGATGCATACACGAAACCACTGTCGCACATCATTACTGGTTGGCCAATATCATGAATACAGAGAAACGAATGTTTCGAAGAATTTTATGACATTCGAGAAAAAGTAGTTTGGCGCCACAAAATGAAATGCATAGTTGATATACGAGGTAATGGATGATGCGAGATGAAGCAACAGGCCTCGATTTTACTGAATATGACCCACAAGTCAACGCAAATAATGAAATTGTCTCACAACCAGGTGTATATGTGATCTGTAAAAGGCATGACGCCAATGTTGTAGAGTTGCGAATTGATAAAGCGTGCGAATTTATCCCCGGATATCAAGTACTCTATGTTGGAAAGACCAACTCTAGCTTGAGGCGAAGAATCATTAACCAACATTTTCGCGGAAGCGGCAGAAATTCTACACTACGGAGAACAATTGGGAATTTGTTGGGATATGAGCATTTTCTTTTACCCGATGGAAGGTTTAGGTTTATCTCTGAGCATGAGCAAGCACTTACACTCTATATGGCTGCGAGATTCATCGTGTTCTATTCTATAACGGATCAAACTGAGCATAACGAGCATGTATTGATTATGCGCTATGCTCCTCCGTTGAATCATATTACCTAGTACGATATAGATATTTATAACTGAGTTTCTGCTGTGATTGTCACATAGGAATTAGGCCGTAGGTTTCTATTGCGGCGCCAAACATCGTCTCTGCACCAGGCCAAAACCGGTGCGCGTCGCGCGCCGCTGAAGAAGGGCGCTGAGGTCCCGGTTTCGGCCCGCCGCAGAGACATTCACGTTAAGCGCAACCAGGGAATCGCTTATGGATTATCACCGAAACACATACGGGCAGCCGCTGTTGGGTCACAATCATGCGCTCAGTTGTCGCATTCACACCGTCCGCGATGTGATCGCTGACCGTAAGCTGATGGTGTCCCGAACGGTTGTGTGAATGCGACGGCGAGGTACTGCAAACAGCGGCTGCGGGTATGTTCGGTCATTAGGAAATGCCCATCGTTCTGCTGGCCGCTGCGGATGCAAGTTTTCATCGAAACATTGGCTGCATTCGCACTCCGCCCACATAATGGTACAATGTGGGTATTGGTGCTCCGGATGCTGGCAAATGCGGGTCAGTAGGCGGATCTTCGCAGCGGCGGGATCGTTTCTGTGAAGGCGAGGAATGGGCCTGGCAGCGCTTAACCACGTTTCTGCACCAGCCTAAAACCGGTGCGCGTCGCGCGCCTCCGAAGCGGGAGCAGCCGCGGGTCCCGGTTTCAGGCCGCCGCAGATACTGAGACGTTATATGAACCCCCTGTTAGTCAGGCGGTGCAGATTTTTGTGGGAGGGGGATTGAGTTGTTTGATGAAGGATTTCCCAATAGTATGAAGGGGGAGTTGTCTCAAGTAACTGGACTTATCCCTTTCAAAACATATAATAATGTCAGCTGTGGTACATCAGAGGAAAGTGTTCAGTTCTTGCGAAAAGGGAGTGTGTACACATTTCCTTATCGAATGTATTATGTTGATATTCAGGATGACATTGTTAATCGGTTGAATAAGTTTCAGAAAATGATTCTGCATTGCATATATTCAAGATCTTGTAATGGCTATGTCCGTCAGAAGCATATACAGTCGTTACTTTTGATGGATTATGCTGATTGGACTATTCCATATATCGTTAAGCCATGTGATGAATATATTGTTGAGATCCTTGAAATGACTTATCAATTGCTTAAAGATCAAGATACATCATTGATAAAGGAATTTTGTCTTGAGAACGCCCATGCTTTTTGTCGAAGCTATGCAAGAATGATTAGTTACTGGAATGAGTTTTATCGCGATAGGTGGTTCAATTTTCATGATTATATTGGAAGGAGATTATTCAAAGAATGTTTTGGTTACAATCGTTCACTGGAGCATAAGAGATCATCTTCGTAGTTAAGAATTGTTCTGTGGGGTCAGGGGGTTCATATAACTTCGCTTCTGCAAAATGCCAAAACCGTTGCGCTTTGCGCGCCTCCGGAGCGGGAGCAGCCGCGGGTCACGGTTTCGGCACTTCGCAGAGGCAAAGACGTTAAGCGCCAACAGAAAAAATCTGATTTGGTTTTGTCATCGAAACGAATCCTTGCAGCCGCTGGTGGGTTTGCACTGCACGCTATTCTTAGTCGCATTCACACCGTCCGCAAAGTCGGTGGTGATAGTCAGTTCAGGGTGTCCCGCATGCTGGTGTGAATGCGAGTCAGAGGATGTTGGGATAGTACTGCAACCAGCGGCTGCGGGTTACGCTGTCCTTATCCGGAATTGTCCGACGCCTGGCTGGCCGCTGC
>JAEXRM010000082.1 GCA_023440865.1 Bacillota bacterium | reverse complement strand
CGTTTTGCGTTTTTTGTTATCCGCTCTCCCGGATCGAAATCCAGGAGGTTGAATGACTCAATGTGCTGTAAAAGCACGTTCAACGAGTTCCTCACAACAGTCTTGTGGACTGTTATGCTCATACGATGTTCAATTTTCAATGTCCAATCCGGTCTCCCGGTCCGTCTCATGCCTCAAACCCGCTTGCCGCAAGGCTTTGGGGTTGTCCGGCGTCGACGGCTTTTTTATCTTACCACGTTGTTTCCGGCCCTGTCAAGCATCTTTTTCTCCATTTTCTCGAAGGCGTTTTCCGCTCCACGAAAGGATTTCAGAGACTTGCCAGCTCGTCCGCAACGACGGCTTACATAGGTTAACACAGGTCCAAGGAACGTGTCAACACATAACCTGTAAAAAAGGTACAGGATTGCGAGTCCCTTCGAATCCGCAACATCTGACCCTTCGATGCGAACCGTCAGGGTCATGCCATACCCTTGTGCGGGAACAGCACTCTCTTTTTACCCTCGTCGGGCCGGGACAAACACAACCACGAACTCATCCCCCGGCTCCGGCGACCCCACTGACCTCCGGGTCACGACCGGACCCGGCAGCCCCAACCGTCCCTGAGCCATCGGCGAGCCCCGTGACGTCATCGTTCCCATCGGCCTCATCCGCTGCCGTTGTTTCGATCACCACGTAGGACAGCCCGTCGATATGGGCATCGCGCATCCGCAGCTTGACGGTTTCTATCGGGTACTTGTCGGCAACCGCCTTCTCGGCCAATGCGCCATAAGCGACAATGCGCTCCCACCCCTTGACGCTCGTGATGACGTTGCGTCCGACGAACTCCGATATGTCGGACAGCCGGGTGAGGTTGCGCAATGTCAGATGCTGCTGCAGGAACGCCTTGAGAAACCGTGACTGGTTCTCCTTGCGGAACAGGTCGCCGTAATTCGTGAAATTGCCTTCATCATCATATCCTTGGCGAAAGCGGACAAAGTTCTCCGCCTGGGTTCCATCGAGAAGCTGGATACCCGGCTGCAGATCGATGGACAGGTCCTGGAAGGGGTCCTGGTACAGCATGCGAATCGGGACGTTGATCGTGACACCGCCGAAGTAGTCGACGATTCGCCGGAATCCGCGAGTCTGCAGATACACATAGTCATCCACGCGGATGGCAAACACTTCCTCGATGACATCGGCAAGAAACTCGATATAGGGCCGGTCAAACCGACCGGCACCCGCCTTGTACTTGAGTTTGTCTCCGATGGCGTGCGCCGCGTTGATCTTGCGCATGCCCGGCTCGTCCAGCAATCCGGGGAAAGCCGCGTCGACCGATTCCTCCAGTGAGTCGCTGTATTGGATGTAGACATCGCGAGGCAGGCTGATCAGCGAGACGGCCCCCGAATGCTGGCTGATGCTGGCGATCACGATGGTGTCCATGTTCCAGGCGGACGGATCCGGCGCGCAGATCAGCAGGTTCGTGCTGTCCTCGGCCACCAGCCGCTCCACATAATGCTGCCCGGAAGTCAGCGTTTCCTCGATGAAAACAGGCTCGGGCTCCCGGGATGCGCTCGGCTCCGGGGCAACCGGCTCATAGGAAGGCGCCTCGGACTCGACGACTTCCGCATCGGTTGACACGGCCTCCGCGACCACGGCGGAGCGGGCCCACCAAAAGGGACCAGAGCACAGGATGATGATGGTCACTAGCAGACAGACGGCGCAACGGAAACGGTTGTCGATGCGCATTGCCATACCTCCAGTCGCTTCGGGCGAGGTTCGTAGCCTGGCTGGCCACGAAACGCACGCACGGCAATCCGTGCGCCAAGCTCGGACGAAGCGGGACAGTCATGGTATCCATGCATACGGGGGACGCACCGTTTCCACGGCGAGTCCCCCGTATGCATCATTTCATCGCCTTGCGGAAGCCGGCCAGGCGTTCCTCGATCTTGCCGAGCATCTCGCCGTACATGCGCTGCTTCGCGCGCTCGGCCTCGATGACCGCCGGCGGGGCCTTCGCGACAAAGCTCTCGTTCTCGAGCTTCTTCCCGACGCGTTCCACCTCGTTGGTGAGGTTGGCGCGTTCCTTCTCGAGCCGCTCGATTTCCTTTTCCAGATCGATGAGGTCCGCCAGCGGCAGATAGATCTCCGCGCCGTCGACAACGGCGGCGACCGCCGTCTCATCGATGCCGGACCGGTCGGACTGGATGGCGATCTCCGACATCGTCGCCAGGCGCTTGAAGTTGGTTTCCTCGGCGCGGAACGCGGCAACAAGCGCCGCGTTCTCCGTGACCAGGATGCCCTTGGCCTTGCGCCCTGTCGGAATGTTCATCTCCGCACGGATGTTGCGCACGGAGCGGATGACGGCCATCGCCGACTCAAAGGTCTTTTCCTCTTCGGGATACAGCACGTCAACGGTGAACACCGGCCAGTCGGAGATCATGATGCTTTCATCACCGGTCACCAGGTGGCTGTAGACCTCCTCGGTGATGAACGGCATGTACGGATGCAGCAGCTTCATCGCGCCCATCAGCACGTCGTTGAGCGTTTTGAGCGCTTCCAGCCGGCCCTTCGCCTCGCGGTCGTACAGGCGCGGCTTCACCATCTCGATGTACCAGTCGCAGAATTCCTCCCAGATGAACTCGTAGATCTTCTGCAGGCCGATGGCCAGATCGTACTTCTCGAGATTGTCGGTCACCTCGCGGGCCACCGTGTTCAGGCGGCTGAGGATCCACTTGTCCGCCACCGTGTAGTTTGAGGGATTCACCTGCGCAAAATCAAGATCCTCGTCGAAATTCATCATCACGAAGCGGAACGCGTTCCAGATCTTGTTGGCGAAGTTGCGGCTGGCCTCGAGCTTCTCCTCGGAGAAACGCATGTCGTTTCCGGGCGAGGTGCCGATGGTCAGCGCGTAGCGGAGCGCATCGGTGCCGTACTTGTCGATGACCTCCAGCGGATCGATGCCGTTGCCGAGCGACTTGGACATCTTGCGGCCCTGCGCGTCGCGCACCAGGCCATGGATGAGCACATGCCGGAACGGCTCCTTCCCCATCTGCTCCACACCCGAGAAGATCATGCGGGCGACCCAGAAGAAGATGATGTCGTACCCCGTGACGAGGACGCTGGTCGGATAGAAGTAGTCGAGCTCCGGTGTCTTTTCCGGCCAGCCCAGCGTGGAGAAGGGCCACAGCGCGGAGGAGAACCAGGTGTCCAGGACATCCTCGTCCTGCCGGACGCGGGATCCGCCGCACTTTTCACAGGTTGCGGCATCGGTGCGCGAAACGGTGATGTGGCCGCAGTCGTCGCAGTACCAGGCGGGAATGCGGTGGCCCCACCACAGCTGGCGCGAAATGCACCAGTCCTGGATGTTCTCCATCCAGTTGTAATAGATCTTGGAGAAACGGTCCGGCACGAACTGGATGGTGCCGTCGCGCACGGCTTCGATGGCGGGCTCGGCCAGGGGCTTCATCTTCACGAACCACTGGCGGCTGGCGCGGGGTTCGATGACCGTGCCGCAGCGGTAGCAGGCGCCGACATTGTGGCGGTGCGCCTTGACATGCACCAGCAGGCCAAGTGCCTCCAGATCGCGCACGACCTGCTTGCGGGCCTCGTACCGGTCCATGCCGCAGTACCTGCCGCCGGCCTCGTTGATCTTCGCGTCCTCGGTCATGACGTTGATGACCGGCAGGCTGTGGCGCAGGCCCACCTCGAAGTCGTTCGGGTCGTGCGCGGGCGTGATCTTCACGGCGCCGGTGCCGAAATCCATCTCGACGTAGTGGTCGGCGATGATCGGGATCTCGCGGTCCATCAGCGGCAGGACGAGTGTCTTGCCGACCAGGCCCGCATAGCGGGGATCCTCGGGGTTCACGGCGACGGCCGTGTCTCCCAGCAGCGTCTCGGGCCGGGTGGTGGCGATCTCGATGAAGCGCCCTTCCTCTCCCTTCACAGGATAGAGGATGTGCCAGAAGCTGCCTTCCTTCTCCTCGTACTCGACCTCGGCATCGGAGATGGAGGTGCCGCAGCACGGACACCAGTTGATGATGCGCTCGCCGCGGTAGATGAGCTCCTTCTCGTACAGGCGCACGAACACCTCGCGCACGGCCTTCGAGCAGCCCTCGTCCATCGTGAAGCGCTCGCGCTGCCAGTCGCAGGAACTGCCCAGGCGCTTGAGCTGTTCGACGATGCGGCCCCCGTATTGCTTCTTCCAGTCCCAGGCGCGTTCGAGGAAGCCGTCGCGGCCGACATCCTCCTTCGTGAGGCCCTCGGTCGCCATCTTCTCGACGATCTTGACCTCGGTGGCGATGCTGGCATGGTCGGTTCCCGGCAGCCACAGCGTGCAGCAGCCCTTCATGCGCTTGTAGCGGGTGAGGATGTCCTGCATGGTGTTGTCGAGCGCATGGCCCATGTGGAGCTGACCCGTAATGTTCGGGGGCGGGATGACGATGCAGAACGGTTCCTTTTCCGGATCGGGTTCGGAATGGAACCAGCCGTTCTCCATCCATCGCTGGTAATGACGCCCTTCCACATTCGCGGGCTCGTAGGTTTTCTCCAGTTCCTTGCGCATCTGTCTTCTCCTTGCCTGGATGTCATTGTTGTTCGCTTGGCCCGCGGCCGCATGGCCCGGCGGTGAAAAACTCACGTGTCCTGTCTTCGTGCATACTCCTGGATGCGGTACCTGACTCCCTTTTCGCTCATGACCCACACGCCCTCGTCCACACAGACCCAACCGTCGGCCACGGACAGTTCCGGCAGATGGGCATCCGCCTCCCACACCGCATCGAAACGGGTGATGAACGCCCGCGCGCAGAACGGCACGAGCTCGCGGTACACCGATTCTCCGCCGATGACGTAGATGCGGGTGCGGACCGGAGCCAGCATTTCGAAGAGCTCCTTGAGCCCGGCGACCACGCGGGCGCCTGCCACCTGACAGCCCTCCTGCCGCGACAGCACGATGGTATCACGGTCGGGCAGCGGCTTGCCTTCCTTGAACGACTCGAGTGTCCTGCGGCCCACGATGACGGTCTGCCCCAGCGTCTGGGCACGGAAATGACGCATGTCCTCCGGAATGCGCATCAGCAGCCGGTTGTCCTTGCCGATGCCGCCGTTGCGGTCCGCCGAGGAGATCAGGATCAAATCGTCTCGTACCTTCATGGTGCAGGTTCCTTTCGCGGTCCGCCCCTTATCCGGTCAGACCGCATGCCTGAGGCGATGTTGGTCAGACGGCTACCGGGATGCCCGCGAGCGCTTCCCCGTGCCGGTAATCCTCCAGCACAAAATCCTCGACGCGGAAGCGGTAAAAGTCCGTGACATCGGGATTGATCCGCAGGATGGGGGCGGGAAAGGGTTCACGTTCGAGCAGCTCGCGCACCAGCGGGATATGGCGGTCATATATGTGCGCGTCCGCGATCACGTGCACCAGCTCTCCGGGAATGAGGCCGGACACACGGGCGAACATGTGCAGGAGCACCGCGTATTGCGCCACGTTCCAGTTGTTCGCAACCAACACGTCCTGCGAGCGCTGGTTGAGGATGGCGTTGAGCCTTCCGGCCGTGACGTTGAAGGTCACGCCCCATGCGCACGGGTACAACTGCATCTCGTGCAGGTCCTGGTGGTTGTACAGGTTGGTCATGATGCGCCGGCTCGACGGATTGTGCTTGAGATCGAACAGGACGCGGTCGACCTGGTCGAAGGCCCCCTCCCGGTACTGGTGCTTCACGCCGAGCTGATAGCCGTAGGCCTTGCCGATGGTGCCGTCCGCATCGGCCCATGCGTCCCATATGTGGCTTGACAGGTCGCCGATGCGGTTGGATTTCTTCTGCCAGATCCACAGGATCTCATCGACCGCCGACTTGAAGCTCGTGCGGCGGAGCGTCATCAGCGGGAACTCCTCGGCCAGGTCATACCGGTTGACAACACCGAACTTTTTGATGGTGTATGCCGGCTTGCCATCCTCCCAGCGTGGGCGCACATCCGTTCCTTCGTCCGAGACGCCGGTCTCGAGGATGGAACGGCACATTTCCTTGAAGATCAGGTCGGCCTTCGACATGACAATCCACCCCTTCCGCATGCCGGCTGGCAATGCCTGCCTGCCCTCTGCAGCCCTCCCATCATATCAAACACGGCCCGAGCAGGCAACGTCCGGCCAATCACCCGCGCCTCCCCTTTCCGGGCCACGCATCCCCCCACCCGGCATTCCGCGCCTGCCGCCAGAGCGGCCCGTCACTGCGTGTGACAGTCTCCGCACGCAGGCCATCCTCCGTGCACAATGCCAGTCGGATGAAACCGCCATGGATCTCGGGATGTCGCCGGATCAGAGCCGGAACCGCTTCGGCCGGGTTCCGGGATACAGCCAGCCAACAGTACTTCTCGTCTTCATACGCCAGTTCCGCTCCCTTGAGCTGCCGGTGCGGCCGGATGCGGTTGATCCGTTCGGCGAAGTGGCACCAGTCCGGCACCGCAACCGGGCAGGCGCGCGTGTGCGGGCAGGGTCCCACCAGGCATGCGCCCAGCCCCAGCAACCGGTCACGGATGCGCAGCATGCGGCCGAATCCCTCGGGTGTTCCCGGTTCCGCCACCAGCAGCACGCCCGCGGTGGCTTCCCACAGCGTCTCCACCGCGTCGCCGAGGGCCGCGTCACCCAGCTCGTTGAGTACCCAGCCTGCGGTGACAAGGTCGGCGGATTCGCCGTCGAGACCGTGCAGCAGGTCCTGCTGCCGCCAGACCGCGTTCCGAACGGCGGCGCTGCCCGCAAGCGATGCCATTTGCCTGCCCACGGCCGTCATGCCGTCGGACCGTTCCGTCAGGAGACAGACGTTCAACTCCGGCCACGTATCGGCAGCAGCCCACATCGCGGCACCTGTGCCGGCACCGACGTCCAGGATCGAGCGGGGACGGAATGCCGGCAGGATCTCACAGATGCGCACCATGCAGGCACGCATCGCCGCCCAGGTGGCAGGCATGCGGGTGGCTGCGTAGGCTGCCGCCTGCATACGGGAACCAACCATCACCTCGGCGGCTTGCCGATGCTTGTCGCGGTACCGCTCCGAAACGGCCTGTGACGTCCGTTTTCCCGCTTCATCCGTCAAATCCGCGGCTATGTGCTCCATGGCAGCCTTCAGGTCCGATGGCAACTGCATGGTTCTCTCCTCCCTCGCGCATGTGCCGGATACATCCCATGATCGCGGAACATGGATGGAGCCGGCCCGAAGGCCGGCTCCATGGATGCTGTTCTTGGTCACTCCGGGTCACTTCTGGCCGAGGTTGTCACCGCCGGACACCGCCGCCTGCGCCGCCGCCAGACGGGCGATCGGCACACGGAAC
>JAEXRM010000072.1 GCA_023440865.1 Bacillota bacterium | reverse complement strand
CTCGAATGTCATCGCCTCGCAGGTGGACCTGCATGGCGAATACGGCGGGGTGGTCCCGGAGATCGCCTCCCGCAAGCATGTCGAGTTGGTGCTGCCGGTTGTGGACCAGGCTCTGCGGGAAGCCGGCGTGACCCTGACGGACATCGATGGCATCGCCGTCACCCAAGGCCCCGGACTCATCGGGGCCCTGCTGGTGGGTGTGTCCGCAGCCAAGGCCCTTGCCTTTGCGACCGGCAAGCCGCTGACGGGTGTCCACCACATCGAGGGGCACATCGCCGCCAACTACCTGGCGCATGCCGATCTCGAACCGCCCTTTCTTGCCCTGGTCGTCTCCGGGGGGCACAGCCACATCATCGCGGTGGAAACGCACACGCATCACCGCATCATCGGGCGCACCCGCGACGATGCAGCCGGCGAGGCGTTCGACAAGGTCGCGCGCGTGCTCGGTCTGGGATATCCGGGAGGGCCGGCAGTCGACCGCATGGCCCGCCAGGGTGATCCCGAGGCGTTCCGGTTCCCGCGGGTGCAATTCTCCGACGCACCCTACGACTTCAGTTTCAGTGGGTTGAAAACCGCCGTTATCAACAGCGTCAACGGGCTCCGCCAGAAAGGGGCCGAGGTGCCTGTCGCCAACATCTGTGCCTCCTTCCAGCAGGCGGTGGTTGAGGTGCTGGTCACAAAGGCCATCCGCGCCGCCCTCGAAATGGGGTATGCCACCTTGTGCCTTGCAGGAGGAGTTGCATCCAACGGTGCGCTTCGCCAGGAATTGGAAGATAGAGGAGCGGAACACGCCATCCGCATCCTTGTGCCGCCTCCCGTTTTGTGCACGGACAATGCGGCCATGATCGCATCCATGGGATATGCGCGTCTGAAAGCCGGACATCGGGCTGATTACGGGATGAATGCCACGCCCTCGCTGGCTCTGTGCGCCGAATGACAAAATTTCCACATGGTTTGGACGTACAACCGCGCGCCTTGTGGAAACATCCGCAAAACCCTATGTTTTCAGGCATTCCGGTTGTGGACAAGCTTGTGGATACTGTGGATGAATCAACGCCTGCATGTTTGCGTTGTTTGCTTGTCAGGACATCTTGCCGGCCCGACAGGCGTGTCGCAACATTCGTGAAAATCCACACCGGCAAAGCGTCTTGCATGACTTGACAAGAGCATTTTCTTTTGATTTTGTTCATTGACGGGGCTGTGGATAACCACGCTGCGGATTTCACATGAAAAGGGAGCAGGCACCCCCGCCTGCTCCCGGAATACGGCATCGACATGTCAGAGCGCCGCCGCGCGGTAGGCGTTGTAATAGCCGATCACCTTGTTGACGAAATCCTTTGTCTCCGTGTAGGGAGGGATGCCGCCGCTGTCGCGTACGGCGCCTGGTCCCGCGTTGTAGGCGGCCAGGGCGAGCGACAGGTCGCCGCCGAATGCGTCGAGCTGTGCGGCGAGGTAACGTGCGCCGCCCTCGACGTTCGACTCGATGTCATAGGGATCGGTGACCCCCAGCTCTTTGGCCGTTCCGGGCATGAGCTGTGTGAGTCCCATGGCGCCGGCCGTGGAAAGGCAATACGGCTGGAATGACGATTCCTGCTTGATGAGCGCACGCAGCAGCTTCGGGTCGAGTCCGTTGGCTTGCGCGCTTTGTGTGATGGCCGTATCGATGCGGGGCCTGACGGCTTCGAGCTGGGTCGTCGTCAAGCGGGGCCAGCCTGCGTTCTCGCTCGCGCCCGCAGCCGCACTCGTGCCACTCCGGAGTGCCGCCGCCACTGCGTCGGCCAGTCGGCTGGATGTGGTCGCATCACTTGTCAGGCCGCCATAAGCGGTGTTGCCGGTCAGGCTGCCGAGAAGGCCGGACAGGGAGGTCCCGGCAACACCGTCGCCGTCTGCCGCGCTGCCGAGCAGGCTCTCCGTCAGCATGGCTTGCGCGGCGGCCTGCAGGCTTTCTGCGGTCTGACTGTCCGCGCCGGCGGCACCGGTGCCCATCGCGTCGGCCAGCTCGGATGCGAACGAGACATCGGTCTGCGCCTGTGCGGCTTGCATGGAGACGGGAAGTCGTGATTGGATCTCCTGGATCTTCCGGGCCAGGATGTCCTGGATGCTGGGCATCGTGATGTCCATCCGATTCCTCCCCTGCGATCATGTACCTCCATCATACAGGAGAAGTCGGCCGATGGCGAGATGTGCCCGCCATTCGCCGGAGAAAGCCGGAAGAAGCCGGTAGAAGCCGGAAGAAGCCGGATGACGGCGGAAGTGGGCCGGATGACGGCGGAAGTGGGCCGGACCTCATGCCTTTGGGGATGGCTGCGTTCCGGACAGCATGGCGGCAACCGGTGCCGTCTGTCCGGGATCAAGTGTGCAGCGGGCCGTTTCGGGAATGGCGGCGAGGAGCAGGCGCAGGTCGTCGAGCAGTTTTTGCCGCTGCTGCACCGCGGCGGACCATTCCGCGTGCCCGCTGCTCTCCTTTGCCCTGCTGATGGCATCTCGCTCCACCGAGTCCGACATCCGGCGGATCTCCTCCTCCAGCAGGCGGTTTTGCAGCACAAGACTCTGGATGCGCTCACGCTCGGCCTTGAGGCGCTGGTTTGCCTCCCGGCCCCTGCGTGTGAGCAGGAAGGGATACGACCACCGGCGTTGCGCCTCCGGATCGTTCCGGAAGGCATTCCAGTCGTTGGTGACACCGGTGATGACAGCGAGCGACTCCTTGAGCTCCTCGACACGCCGGCGGTGCAGCTCGCGCTTCGCCCGTATCTTTTCCTCGCCTTCCCGGCGGGCTTCCGCCAGGGCGGAGCCGCCATCCGACTGCGCCTCGTCAGCCAGCAGGCGCAGCGAGTCGTTGCTCTCCTCCAGGCGGCGCAGCAGGGAAAGCGCATACTCCTTCCGGCGGGTCATTTCACGTTCTTCCATCCGTGCCTCCGATACGGGCCCGCCTCATGGCGTTGCCACCGGCGCGAGCCACTTGTCGAGCGCCCAGCCCGTCTTGTCCCGATATGCGACCGATTGCCAGATGTCTCCGCCCGCATCGGTCCGTGTCTCGCCGAGGAGTGTGACCTGTGCGTCCAAGGGCATCCAGATGATCCGGGTGCCGGAGGTCGAAGGGGTCTCGCGCAGATTCAGGCCCTTGGGTGCGCTGACACGGCGTGTCACGGGCTGCGCCGCCTGAGTGGCCGAGGTGGCTGCCAGGGTGGTGGCCGCCGGTTCGGAGGCACTGGCGGAATCCTTTTCCGCAGATGGGGTGGAGACGGGCGTGATGCCGAAGAAATCGAGGACGCCGACGCGGATGACGGCCACGAGCCGGTCATTGTCTCGCAGCGCCCGCGGGTTGAGCGTGTGCACGACGTTGCGGCCCGTGTGGCTGAAGGCCAGCAGGAAGTAGAACAGGAACAGGACCAGGAGGGTGAAGACCCAGTGCTGGCGGACAAGGCGGACGGGATAGAACAGCAGCTTGAACATGGGTTTTCCTCCTCTCCCGGAATAACGGCCGGAGCGATGGGATGGATGTGTGCGGCGAAGATTGGCAAAGCGGTCCGGCTGGACGGCTGGTGGGGCCGGAGCCTCCCTTTTTGTCGGAACGGGAACCTGCGTCGACTCGGGATAACCGGCCTCACGGGCGCCGATCAGGAATACGGGGCGGTTCGCATTGTCCGCGATGCCGGCGATGCGGCCGCTCACACCATCCACGTCCGGAGCGGGCTGCGTCGTGCCGGTTGCGGTCGCCGTGCCGGAAGGCGACGACAGGCCCGCCGTGTGAAAAGGGACCGCCGGGGAGCCGGCAGCCTGTTCCTTCGCCGATTCAGCGGCACGGGCGGCGGATCGCCGTTCATGTGCGCTGCGGACCGCCTGGGCGGCATGGTGCCATATCAATCCGATGAGGCGGCCAAGCCGGGAGACGGCGAATCCGATGCCATGCACGATGCCGAGCAGGACCGCCTTGAGCAGGTAGCGGCTGTTGCGGGCCAGCCAGGGCAGCGGGGAGAACTCGACACGGATCTCCTTTTCCTCCATCTGGATGCGCAGCAGCACCTCATCCTCGATCTGCGCGACCTCCGGGCCTGCGGCGTCATATGTCGGTTCCGGCGACGATCCGTTGGCGGCCAGGGCAACACCGTACCGGGAAGCTGGCGGCTCCGTGCCGTCGTACCGATCGGTCCAGGTTGTCTTTGCGAACCACGATAGCCCCTTGGCACGTGCGATACGCCGAATCGCCCAGCCGGCCTCGTCGCGGTTCTGTTCGTTCTCGAGGGGGTCCTCCAGCATTTTTGCCAGCGTGGGCACCGCATCGGGCAGAAGCAGCGTCGCAACACGACGGATGGCCTGCAGCCGGATGAACGGTTCCGGGTGGCGCAGGTAGAAGTCGAGCTCCTTCATGCCGCCCAGCCGTTCCATGACCTGGACGGCGTCCCGGCCGATGCGGAACCAGTCCGGTTCGTTTCGCTTTTGTGCCGTGAACGTCGGTGTCTCCATGCGATCCCCTTCCTGATCCCATCATAGCGCCGGGAGACCGAACGCGCATGGGCCGCTGGTCCCAGCGTGCCGGGGACCCTCGTCTCGTTTTCCGACGGCGCTTGACGGGGAGGGCCTGTGTCATGCCGCCCGGGTGCGGCACGGTGCGTGCGGGGATGACTGCGGAAGGCCGTTTTTCGTTCGGCGGCCATGCACTGCATTCCACCAGTGCGGGTCCTCCGACAAGACTTACCCTCCGGCAGACGGTTGACACGGCGGGGGTGGTTGGGTAGAATACAGGAATGGATTTTTGGATCCATGGCGGGATGGGCCGCGATCACCAGGGACATGAGTCCGTGGCCTGGTCGGCTAACCGCTTTTTTTGTTGCCTGCAAGTCGGGAGGAGGATCCGGATGGGGACCAAGTATGTGTTTGTCACGGGCGGCGTCGTATCGGGCATCGGCAAGGGCATAACGGCGGCTTCGCTGGGGCGGCTGCTGAAGGCCCGCGGGCTGAAGGTGGCCATGCAGAAGTTCGATCCCTATATCAACGTCGATCCGGGGACCATGAGGCCATACCAGCACGGTGAGGGCTTCGGCACGGATGACGGTGCCGAAACGGACCTCGACCTGGGCCACTATGAGCGCTTCGTCGATGAAAGCCTTTCCCAGAACAGCAACGTGACAACCGGACGCATCTACTGGTCGGTCCTGAACAAGGAGCGCAAGGGCGAGTTCCTCGGCGCGACCGTGCAGGTGATCCCGCACATCACCAACGAGATCAAGGAGCGCCTCTTCCGGGTGGCAAGAAACGATGCGCCCGATGTGGTCATCACGGAGATCGGCGGCACGGTCGGCGACATCGAGAGCCTCCCCTTCCTGGAGGCGATCCGGCAGGCGGCAGCGGATGTGGGCCGCGCCAACGCCCTGTTCCTGCACGTCACCCTTGTTCCTTATCTGGGCAAGGCGGGGGAGCTCAAAACCAAGCCAACCCAACACAGCGTCAAGGAGCTGCTGAGCATCGGCATCCAGCCCGACATCATCGTCCTGCGGACGGAGAAGCCCCTCAATGACGACATCAAGGGCAAGATCGGCCTGTTCTGCAACATCTCCCGCGACTGTGTCATCCAGAACCTTGATGCCGACAGCCTGTACGCGGTGCCCGAAATGCTGGAGAAGGAAGGTCTCGCCGAGGCGGTCTGCCGCCGGCTGGGACTAGAGTGCGGCGTGCCTGACCTTTCGGACTGGATGGCCATGGTGGAGAAGGTGCGCCATCTCGACCGGAAGGTGCGCATCGCGCTGGTCGGCAAATATGTCGAGCTGCGCGACGCCTACCTGAGTGTGGCCGAAGCGCTGCGCCACGGCGGCATCGCCCATGGCGCGGATGTGGACATCGACTGGATCAGCTCGGAGGACATCTCCTCCGAAACGGTTGACGAACTGCTCCGTGGGGCGGACGGCATCCTGGTGCCCGGCGGGTTCGGCGACCGCGGCATCGAGGGCAAGATTGAGACCGTGCGGTATGCGCGCGAGAAGGGGGTGCCCTTCTTCGGCATCTGCCTGGGCATGCAGATGGCCGTCATCGAATTTGCCCGCAATGTGGCGGGCCTCGGCGGCGCCAACTCGACGGAATTCGCACCGGAGGGGCCGCATCCCGTCATCGACCTGATGCCCGAGCAGCGCGACATCGAGGAGATGGGCGGCACGATGCGTCTGGGACTGTATCCCTGCAAGCTCGACGGGCAGGCCGCCTGCCGGGGCATCTACGATCGCGAGCTCATCTACGAGCGGCATCGCCACCGGTACGAATTCAACAACCGTTACCGCGACCAGCTTGTGGACAAGGGCATGCGGATTGCAGGCGTGTCCCCGAGCGAGCGGCTCGTGGAGATCGTGGAACTGCCGGCGCATCCCTGGTTCGTCGGCGTGCAGTTCCACCCGGAGTTCAAGTCGCGCCCGAACCGGCCGCATCCGCTGTTTGCCGATTTCATCCGCGCCTCGCTTGCCCATCGCACCTGCTGACGGTGTGCCGGCATCGCCCCGCCCCGCCCCTTTCCGGGAGGAATGACCGATGCGGTCGTGCTGCCGGAGAGGCGGCGGGGCTTTTTCCTGTGCGTCCCCGGCCCGGGCTGGCTCCGGTCGGCCCCCGGCGGCAGGCGCTCGCCGGATGAGCGGGGTCATGATATGCTGTACGCGTGCCGACCTGCGGCACGATCCGAGCGGCACCCGGCTTGCGGGTGCAGGGAAAAGGGGAGACATGCTGGAACCGGATGTGATCTATGAGGACAACCACCTGCTGGTGGTCATCAAGCCGCGGAACATGCCCGTCATGGCGGACGGCAGCGGGGACGCGGATCTTCAGGAGGGGCTCAAGGCCTGGCTGAAGGAGAAGTATGGGAAACCGGGAAACGTGTTTCTTGGGATCGTGCACCGTCTTGACCGGCCGGTCGGCGGGGTGATGGTCTTCGCGAAAACCTCGAAGGCCGCTTCCAGGCTTTCCGCGCAGATCCGCGACCGGGAAACCGGCAAGGAGTACCTGGCCGTCGTGCATGGCGTGCCCGCGAGTCCGGAGGGTCGTCTGCGCGACTTCCTGCTCAAGGACGAAGCCACGCGCACAGTGCGTGTTGTCCGGTCCGATGTCCCCGGAGCGAAGGAAGCGCTGCTCTCCTACCGGGCCAGGGCGCATGCCAACGGCCTCTCGCTGCTCACGGTGCGGCTCGAGACGGGCCGGCCGCACCAGATCCGGGTGCAGCTCGCCCATCTGGGGCATCCCATTGTGGGAGACATGCGGTACGGCAAGGGGGATGAGACCGGCATCGGCATCGCCCTGTGGTGTGCGGTGATGGAGGTGGATCATCCCACGACCGGCAAGCGGATGCGGTTCGAGGCGGACCCGCCCGCCATCTGGCCATGGAAGGCGTTTTAGTCTGCCGCGCGTCAGGGGGACATGCAGCCTCGTTGCGCGGATGTCCTTTTCCGATGGACATATGTCCGCGCCCATGTTAAAATACTGTCAAAAATCCGTGGTGGCCCTCCGGCATCCGCGGCAAGGAATGGAGTGGGCTAATATGGCAAGAGCGTTCAACTTCAGTGCGGGTCCCGGCATCCTTCCCGAATCCGTCCTCGCGCAGGCGGCGGCGGAAATGCTCGATTACCGCGGCTCCGGCATGTCCGTCATGGAGATGAGCCACCGGTCCAAGTGGTACGAGGGCATCCATTTTGGTGCGGAAGCGACACTCCGCGAAATCATGGGCATCCCGTCCAACTACAAGGTGCTCTTCCTGCAGGGCGGCGCCCACCTCCAGTTCTCCATGATCCCGCTGAACCTGAAGAAAAGCGGCAAGGCCGACTTCTGGATTACCGGCAACTGGGCCGAGAAGGCGTACCAGGAGGCCAAGAAGTACATCTCCGTACAGGCGGTCGCATCCGGCAAGGAGAATGGCTTCCGGTCCATTCCCGCGGTGGATGCCTCGCTCCTGTCCCCGGACGCCGACTACTTCCACGTCACAACGAACAACACGGTCTGCGGCACCCGCATCCGGGGCTGCGACATTCCGGACACGGGCCGCGTGCCCGTCGTGGCGGACATGTCCTCGAACATCCTGTCCGAGACATACGACGTGTCGAGGTTCGGCATGATTTATGCCGGCGCGCAGAAAAACATGGGACCAGCCGGCGTGACGGTCGTCATCATCCGCGAGGATCTTGTCGGCAAGACCGAGCCCTGGGTGCCGACCATGCTCCAGTACGCCATCCATGCCGAGAGCCAGTCGCTCTACAACACACCGCCCTGCTACAGCATCTACCTGTGCGGCCTGGTGTTCGAGTGGATCAAGGCGATGGGCGGCGTGCCGGCCATCCAGCAGATCAACGAGCAAAAGGCGGAAAAGCTGTATGCCGCCATTGACGGAACCGGCTTCTACAAGGGCCTCGTCGAGAAGAAGGACCGTTCGCTCATGAACGTGACATTCTCCACCGGCAGCGAGGAACTCGACAAGCAGTTCGCCAAGGAGGCCGATGCGGCCGGCATGGCCAACCTCAAGGGCTACCGCACCATGGGCGGCATGCGTGCGAGCATCTACAATGCGATGCCCGTCGCCGGTGTCGACGCCCTGGTGTCATTCATGAAGGCGTTTGAGGCCAGAAACGGCTGATCCCCTTCCCCCGTCCCCGTGTCATGCGGGTGGGGGACAGGGTTGCCCGATGCGAACACGGGGTTGTCGCCAGCAGATGCGGCGGCAACCCCTTTCGCCATTGCCGGAAGCCATATCCGGCGCATGCCGGGAAGGAGCGCACGCCATGCTCAAGATCATCGCCTGCCTGACCATGCTCGTCGACCATGTCGGGTATACCTTCTTTCCACAGCAGCTGTGGCTGCGGGTCATCGGCCGCATCGCGTTTCCGCTGTTCTGCTGGTATGTCGCGCGGGGATTTTCCCGCACGCGGAGCCGGAGGAAGTACCTGGCGCGTCTGGCTCTCTGGGGCGTGGTCTCGCAGATTCCGTTTGCCCTGCTTTTCTACCATGCCTCATTTGACAATCCGCTTTCCCTGCTCAAGGGCTTGAATGTCATGTTCACCTTTTGCTTCGCACTCGTCGGCCTGTGGCTGATCGATGTGTGCAGAGGCAGGCACTGGGGACTGCAGCTGCTCTCCTGGGCCGCGTATGCCCTCCTCGGTGTGGCCGCCGGACTGCTCCATACCGATTATGACCTGTATGGGGTGCTGCTGGTGCTGCTTTGCTACGCCTTCGGCATGCCGCGCCCGGCCACGGCGGCTGCGGGGGCCGGAACCGCCGGTACGGATGCGGCTGCGGGGACCGGAACCGCCGGTATGGATGCGGCTGCCGCAGCCATGCCGCAGGTGCCCGCCGCACCGGGGGCGAACCCGGGCGGAACATCGGCGCAGATACGGTGGAAGCCTTGGAACCTGATGCTGCCCGGTTCCGTCCTGCTGCTCACGTACGTGTTTGTGCAACTCGAGATGATGAGCTGGCTGCAGCTTTTCTGCGTCGCGGCCATCCCGCTTCTGTGGCTTCGGCTGCCTGATCCCGCACCGGGACGCTGGAAGCATGCGTTTTATGCATTCTATCCGGCACATATCCTGGTCCTCTACGTCATGGCGGTCGTGATCCGGTAAACCGGACGCGCATCCGCGCCTCGCGGCGTCCTTGCCATTCCCGTTGGAATCCGGTATCATGGGAGAGTCGCGCATCGCCTCCGGGGCGGTGCTTTCGGCTGTGCAAACGCGCAATATGGAAAGCGGAGGACGGGTTGCCGTACGGTATCCCGATTGTTTGATGGAACTGCGACTGGATGACGCATTGCTGTTGTCCGTGGAAAAACCCGCCCGTTACACGGGCAACGAGCTGAACATGGTCCGCAAGGACCCCGCATCGGTGGCCGTCCGCTACGCGTTCTGCTTTCCCGATACCTATGAGGTGGGCATGTCCCACCTCGGGATGAAGATCCTCTACCATGTGCTCAATCTGCGCGCGGACACTTACTGCGAGCGGTTCTTCGCACCATGGACCGACATGGCGGAAAAAATGGCGCAGGCCGGGTTGCCGTTGTTTTCCCTCGAGACGAAGACCCCGTTGGCCGATTTCGGCCTGATCGGTTTCACGCTGCAATATGAAATGAGCTATACCAATGTGCTCGACATGCTGCACCGGGGCGGTGTCTCCGTCCTTGCCGCCGAGCGTGGGGAGGGTGAGCCCTTCGTCATGGCGGGCGGACCCTGCGCCTGCAATCCCGAACCCCTGGCCGACTTCATCGATCTGTTCGTCATTGGCGAGGGCGAGGAGGTCATCGGCGAGCTGGTCGACGCCTATGTGGCCTGGAAAGCCTCCGGCGCGCCGCGTATCGCCTATCTCGAAGCCGCCGCGCGGATCGGGGGCGTCTACGTGCCTTCCTTCTACCAGGCCGAATACAACGATGACGGCACCCTCCGGGGCACGTTCCCCCTCCGGGAGGGCGTGCCGGCGCTCATCCGCCGCCGCATCGTGAAGGACCTCGACGCGGTGCCCTATCCGGAGGCCATCATCGTTCCCTACATCCAGACCGTGCACGACCGTGTGATGCTCGAGCTGTTCCGCGGCTGCATCCGCGGCTGCCGGTTCTGCCAGGCGGGCATCATTTACCGGCCCGTGCGCGAGCGTTCGGTTGCGAAGCTGGCGGACATCGCCGCGCACTCGATCTGCAGCACGGGTTACGAGGAGATCTCGATGATGTCGCTCTCCACGAGCGACTACTCGCACCTGCCCGAACTGGCCGACCGGCTGATGGAGACGGCGGAGGCGAAGAAGGTGAGCCTGGCGGTGCCCTCGCTGCGCGTCGACAACTTCTCGCTGGGGTTGATGGACCGCATCTCCAAGGTGCGCAAGAGCGGCCTCACGTTTGCGCCGGAGGCCGGAAGCCAACGGCTGCGCGACGTCATCAACAAGGGCGTCACCGACGAAAACCTCATGGCTTCCGTCTGCCTGGCTGTCGCCGGCGGGTGGAGCAGCGTGAAGCTGTATTTCATGCTGGGCCTGCCCACCGAAACGATGGAGGATGTCGATGCCATCGCCGAGCTCGGATTCCGTCTGGTGGAAGCCTGTCGCGGCATCGCCGACGGATCGGCCTTCAAGTCGCTGAAGATCTCGATGAGCGCATCGACTTTCGTCCCGAAGCCCTTCACCCCGTTCCAGTGGGAACCGCAGGACACGATGGCGCAGATGCGAGAGAAGCAGATGTTCCTGCGCGACCGGCTGCGCAAGATATCACGGCGGGTGGAGTTGTCCTGGCACGACAATGAGACCAGCTTCCTTGAAGCCGTTCTCGCCCGCGGAGACCGCCGCATCGGACGGGTCCTGTACCGTGCCTGGCAGAACGGGTGCCATTTCGACAGCTGGCGCGAGTTGTTCCGATACGATGCCTGGATGAAGGCGTTCGAGGCGGAAGGCATCGATCCGGCTTTCTACGCAAACCGCCGCCGGCCGATCGGGGAAGTGCTCCCCTGGGATCACATCGACATCGGCGTGACGCGGGCCTTTCTGGCCAGCGAACTCCAGAAGGCGCAGAACGCCGAGCTCACGCGGAACTGCGCGAACGGATGCATGGGCTGCGGCGCCGCCTCCTATGGGGCAGGCATATGTCCAACGAATCCACGCTGACAGCCGTCTGACCCATTTCCGAGTTCCCGCGAGGAGGCATGAACGTGACCTGTGGCATCCGGTTCCGGTACGGCCGGGACGAGACACTGCAATATATCGCCCATCTGGACATGCTGCGCCTGTTCGAGCGCACCCTGCGCCGTACGGAACTGCCCGTCGCGCATACCCAGGGGTTCAACCCCCGCATGAAGCTGGTGTTCGGGCTGCCGATGTCGACCGGGCTGACAAGCGAGGCGGAGTATGCCGATGTGGAGCTCGACCGGCCGATCGTGCCGGCTGCTTTCGTCGCCACGATGAACGCCCATCTGCCCCGCGGCATGCAGGTGTATGACGCGGTGCCCGTCGCGACGAACGACAACATCATGCTGCGCGTGGCGGCGGCCCGGTACCGCATCACCTTTCGAACGGCCGGCGCGGTGTCCCGCGAGGCAATGCAGGGCATGCTGGTCCGCCTGCTCGAGTCCGAGCATGTCCCGGTGATGAAGAAGGGCAAGAAGGGTCTCCATGAGGTGGACATTCGGCCGCTGGTCTACGCGGCCTCGATACGGACCCACGGGGAGGACTGGATCCTGGAAACCTTCCTATCCGCCGGTGCGAAGGACAATCTGCGCCCCGACCTGTTCATGGAAGCCTGGCATGCCCTGGTCGGCACGGGATTCGTGTTGCGGGCCATGCACCGGGAGGCGCTCTACGCTTCGATCGACAACGAATGGCTCGCCCTGACCGATCCCCGCGCTTGCGGCAGTGTGGTTGCGGCTGGGGCCGGGGAGACGGGCACGGAGCTGTGGCCGGAAACCCGGCACAGGGGAGTGGACGCATGACACAGGACATTCTGCTGGAGGTCGGGGACGATGCGCTCCGGCTGGCAGTGCTCGAAGACGGGGAGACCGTCGGATTCTTCATGGAACGCGATGCGGCGTACGGACAGATCGGCAGCATCTACCGCGGCAAGGTGACGCAGGTGCTGCCCGGCCTTCAGGCCGCCTTCGTGGATCTGGGACAGGCCGGCGCCGGGTTTCTGCATGCCCGCGACGCCCATCCGCTGACGTATGACGCCAACGGGGATCCGGTCCCCGTGAAGTCGACGCCGCGTATCGAAACCCTGGTCAAGGCCGGGCAGGAGCTGACCGTGCAGATCGTGCGCGAGGCCTCCGGCGACAAGGGACCGCGCGTCACCACCCGCTGGACGTTGCCCGGCCATTCGGTCATGCTGCTGCCCGGTTCCCGATCCATCGGGGTTTCCAAGCGCATTCGCGACCCGGAGCGGCGTGCCGGCTTCTACCTGCTCGCCAGGGCGAACCTGCCGGACAAGGCGGGCCTTGTCATCCGGACGGCGGCCGAATCCGTGCCTCAGGAAGGCATTGTGGCCGAAATCCGGCGTCTGGACGCGGTGCGTGCGACCGTGGAGTGTGCGGGCCGCAAGGGGACCGTGCCGCGCCTGCTGCATTGCGAGAACGGCTTGTATGACCAGATCGTGCGGGAATACCGGCGCGAGACGACCAACCGGCTCACCGTCAACCGGGCGGACTGGTATGAACGTTTGCGCGGAGCCTTTGCGGCCGTCGATCCGTCCTGGGCGCTCAAGGTGCGCCACCATGCAGGCGAATATGGCCTGTTCGCGCTGCATGGCGTCGAGTCCGATCTGGCGCGGGCGCTCTCGCGCAAGGTCTGGCTCAAGTCCGGCGCCTGGCTGATGTTCGACTATACCGAGGCCATGACCGTGATCGACGTGAACACGGGCAAGTGCACGGGCAGGGATGACTTCCAGAAAACGGCGGAGAAGGTCAACCTCGAGGCGGTCGATGCGATCATCCGGCAGATCCGGTTGCGAAACCTGGGAGGCATCATCGTTGTCGACTTCATCGACATGGCATCCCCGGAAAGCAGGCAGCAGCTGGTGGACACGCTGCGCGGACGGTTTGCGGAACGTGATGGCGCACGGACGACCGTGGCGGGCATGACCAGCCTGGGATTGGTCGAGATGTCACGCCGCAGGCTTGGCCAGCCGCTGCATGTGATGCTGCGCAAGAAGGCGGACAGCCTGCCCGAGGAGGCCGCGGCTCCGCAAGCGGATATGCGGCAGGATGCCGATCCTCTCATGGAGCAGGATGCACAGTCAAGTGATGGGAGATAAGAATTCCAGTTGGAATGCCATCCGGAGGTATCGGGCGGACCGGTGTTGATTCCGTCATCGTCCTCGGATCGACGGGGCAGTAGGCGCCCATTTTGTGCAAACGAGGTCGCCGTGAGTCACACCATCCCCGAGCACTTCCGAAGGAAGTACGGGATTGAAGGCGGCATTTTGCCCCCTCGTTTGCACTTCACCGGAAGCCAACCGCCCTCATCCAACCTGCAACTGCGAAGCAATGACAGGTCATCCAGAACCGTCAATCATCATGTGCCTGAGTCCTGCGGAGCATTCCTTCAGCAGCACCGTCCCGCCCGTAACATTTGCGCGGGCGCTCCTCCAGAAGATTGACACACAGTCCTGTGCCATACATGTGTTCATGGACAGGATCGGCATACGCATCCGCATATCCGCATGCAGAACCTTGCTCCTGTTTGTCACACCGCGTGAATCCTTCTTGACTCATGCTGTTGATGAGGCATACTGGCTTGGCATTGGGATCTGCCAGCGCATGGAGCACGCCCGCAGAAACCGCGGGCTGACAAAATTGCAAGAAAAGCATTCGGCGGTTTCGGGGACGGTGAAGGAGCCGGCTGGTCCAATGCCTGCGTGGGCATACCCAAGCACGCCTCGTCAAAGAAGGGATGATCGGTTCGCGGTCGTGCTTGACAGTGGCGCTCCGCCGGCAGTAGAATGAGTGAAATCCTTCGTTCGGACCTGCAGGCCGGCTGCGGAGGAGAAAATGAATACACCGCAAAGACGCTGACAGGAAGAAGTACGATGAAAACTGCGGTCATGGGCCGCGGTGAGGAAGCCCACAGAGAGTTCCCGGCAGGTGCGAGGGGCGGGCCGATTCCATCCGAATACATCCTCGAGTCGTGTGCCGAAGAAGCCAGGCGCTTTTGTAGGCCACTCCGGGCAGGCGCCCGTTACAGCGCCAGGGCATCGGCCATATGCGGCCCGTGCCTGAAAGAGCGCATTCCCTGCGGCTTCCGGCCGGCACGGGCATGCGGAACCGGGGTGGTACCACGAAGCGGAGCCTTCGTCCTCAGAATGAGAGGATGAAGGCTTTTTTGCATGCCGGTTTCAACCGGAGGGACCGGCATGCGGCAGGAGAACGGAACGGCCCGGCGGGGACCGGATCCGGAGTTGGCGTGACCGGGACTGTCGACGTGCGGAAGGAGAGGCATCCATGAACATTATGGAACAGATTCGCATCATGGAGAAGGGCTGCCAGGAGCTGGTGGGTCGGGAGGGCCTGATCGAGAAACTCGAACACGGAGCGACCCTCCGCGTGAAATTCGGCATGGATCCGACGGCGCCGGATCTTCATCTGGGACATGCCGTCGTGCTCCGCAAATTGCGCCAGATGCAGGATCTTGGACACACGGCCGTCATCGTCATCGGCGATGCGACGGCGCAGATCGGTGATCCGTCCGGCCGCTCGAAGACCCGCAAGCCGATGTCGCACCAGGAGGTGCTTGCGCATGCGGCGACCTACCGCGAGCAGGTTTTCCGCATCCTCGATCCGTCGCGTACGGAAATCAGGTTCAACACCGAGTGGCTGTTCCCGATGACGCTGCCGGACGTGCTGCGGCTGATGGGGACGGGTACCGTGGCCCAAATGCTCGAACGGGAGGACTTCTCGACACGTTTTGCATCGGAGAGCCCCATCGGGCTCCATGAGTTTCTTTACCCGCTGATGCAGGCGTACGATTCGGTGGCGCTCGAGGCCGACATCGAGCTCGGCGGTACCGACCAGCGCTTCAACATCCTGTTGGGCCGGTCGTTGCAGCGGCACTACGGCCAGCCGCCCCAGGCCGCGCTTTTCATGCCGCTGCTGGAGGGGATCGACGGCCAGGAGAAGATGAGCAAGAGTCTTGGCAACCAGGTGGGCATCGCCGAGCCGGCCGCCGTGATGTGCGAGAAGCTCATGACCATCCCCGACGCGCTGATCCTGAAGTACTTCCTGCTTTGCACGGACGAGCATCCCGACCATGTGGCGGCATGGGAGCAACGGCTGGCTGGAGGGGAGAACCCGCGCGACATCAAGAGGGAACTCGCGCGGATCATCATCTGCCTGTACCACGGCGGGGAAGCGGCGGCACAGGCGGTCGAACGGTTTGATCGGGTGTTCCGCGAGGGGCTTGAACCGGAGGATATGACGCTTGTGCGGCTTGATGAGATCCGTGCGGAGCCGGCGGCCGGCGCACTGCACGATCCGCTGGCGCTGCTCGTCCGTGCCGGTCTGGCGGCAAGCCGCGGCGAGGCGCGCCGGCTCATCCGGCAGGGCGGCGTGCGGCTGCGTGGGGAGACGCTGGCGTCGGAGCAGCCGCTAGCGCTGTCGGACGGTGATGTGATCCGTTGCGGCAAGAAGGGATATGTCCGGGTGAAAGCCTGAGACGGCGGCAGGGTCGTCCCCCGGGCCGTCGTGCGGATCGTCTCCCGGACAGGCGCGCGGGTCGTCCCCCGGGCCGCCTCCGGCGGGAGCGCATGGTTGTGCGAACCGGCCGCCCAATGGTATGATGACCATGATGCAGCATGTGGAAGGATTGTCATACAACCGAATCGGAATCGTCGTCAACCGCCCGAAGGATCCGGGTTTTTCCTGCGCGTCCCGGCTTGTGCGCCAGCTCGAGCGCCACGGCTTCACCGCATGCGTGCCGCCGGATGTCCGCGAGGGGATCGGTGCGGGGACGGCCGTGAGCGATGCCGTCCTGTTCGGGGAGAGCGACTTCCTCATCTGTCTCGGCGGAGACGGCACATTCCTCAAGACGGCCCGGCAGACGCTTGGTCGCGAAAAGCCCGTGCTCGGCATCAACCTGGGGTCTCTGGGCTTTCTGGCTGAGGTCGAGATCGACCAGATCGAACGGGCGGTCGACCGTCTTGCCTCCGGCGATGTGCGCATCGAACCGCGCATGGTGCTGCGGGCCGATGTCGTCCGCAACGGCGAGGTTGTCTTCACCGAGCATGCCATCAACGATGCCGTTGTCACGCGCATGGCGCTCTCGCGCATCGTGGACCTCCATGTGTCCGTCAACGGCCGCTATGTCGACGCGTTCCCCTCGGACGGGCTCATCGTCGCCACGCCGACGGGGTCCACGGCCTACACGCTGTCCGCGGGCGGACCCATCGTGCAGCCCGAGGTGCCGCTCATGGTCATCACGCCCATATGCCCGCACATCCTGTACTCGCGCTCCTTCATCGTTTCCTCGGAAAGCCTGCTATCCATCCGCATCGGGGAAAAGCGCAGCGCGGACGCGATGCTGACGGCGGACGGCCAGGAGGGCTTCGCGCTGGAGCTGGGCGATGTGGTGGAGATCGTCCGCGCGCCGGAACGCATTCTCTTCGCCTCGGTTGTCGAGGTGAATTTCTTCGAGGTTCTCCGGGCCAAGATCCACGGCAACCGGTAGAACCGCCTGGCCGGGACCGGATCCCGGCAGGCACAGCCCGGCGGGGCGGACCCGCCGGAACCGCTCGGACGGAGGGACAGATGAAGTACAATCGCCATGCCAAGATCCTGGAGCTGATCGAACGGCATGAAATCGAGACGCAGGATGAATTGGCGGAAAAGCTGCGGGAAATCGGCGTCGAGGTCACGCAGGCGACCATCTCGCGCGACATCCGCGAGCTGCGCCTGGTCAAGGTGATGTCGGGCGAGGGACGGTACCGCTACGCTTCCGTCAACCAGGATGCGGCCTCCATGAGCGACCGGCTGCTCATCATCCTGCGCGAGGCATTTGTCTCCAGCGATTACGCCAACAACATCCTCATCGTCAAGACGCTGCCGGGCATGGCCCAGGCTGTCGCCTCCTCGGTGGACGCGCTGGGGTGGTACGAGGTGGTCGGGACCATCGCGGGAGATGACACGCTGATGATCGTGTGCCGTGCGGAGCGGTTCGCCGAGGAACTGATGGAGCGGTTCAACCGCATGGTCCGGGGAGCGTAGGCATGCTGCTTGCTTTGCAGATCGAGAACATCGCCATCATCGAGCGGCTCGAGCTGTCGCTTGGCGAAGGCTTCACGGTGTTGTCCGGCGAGACGGGGGCCGGCAAGTCCATCCTCATCGAGGCGGTCAACGCACTGGTCGGCGGCCGTTCCTCACGCGACCTCATCCGCACGGGATCGGAGCGCGCCTCCATTCAGGGCCTCTTCCGCATGCCGGATGGCCTCGAGGGACTGCTCGCCGCACAGGGCATCCCCGTCCCGGATGACGGGCAGATCGTGTTGCAGCGCGTCTTTTCCGATGGCGGACGCAATACGTGCCGCATCAACGGCTCCCTTGTCACGGCCGGCGTGCTGCGGTCGGTCGGCGAGCGGCTGCTGGACATCCATGGGCAGCACGACAGCCAGGCCCTGTTCCGGGTGGAAACGCATCGCGCGCTGCTTGACGCGTTCGCGGGCGCACCGTTGCGTGCCGTGAAGACGGCATATGACCGTGAGTATGAGACATGGTGCCAATGGCGCGAGGAATGGCGCCGCATCTGCGGCTCCGAACGCGAACGCGAGCGTCGCCTCGACATGCTGCGCTACCAGCTCGAGGAACTCGAGAAGGCGGCACTCAAGCCCGGCGAGGATGTCGAGCTCGAGCAGCGCAGCAGGCTGCTGGCACATGCCGAAGGCATCGTGTCGGCCTTTTCGGAAGCCTATGAGCTTCTTTCGGGGGAGGCTTCCGGAGAGGCCGGTGCGCGAGACCGTGTGAAGCGGGCCGCTTCCGCCGTCCGCAAGGTCGCCGCCGTATCGCCGGATTTCGCGCAGATCGCCGATGCGCTGGGGGAAGTGGCCGAACGGCTGGGCGATCTCGCCCGCGAGGTGGTGGACACGCGGGACGGCACCGAATTCGACCCCCGGCTGCGCGACCGCATCGAGGAGCGCCTCACGTTCCTTGAGGGCATCCGCCGGAAGTACGGGGAGACGGTGGACGAATGCATCCGCTACCGCGAGGCGTCGCGCGAGGAGCTCGAGCGCCTGTCCGATGCCGAAACCCTGCAGGATCGTCACCGGGAACGCATGGAGGCGCAAACGGAAAAGCTCGCCGCTCTCAGCGCGCAGCTGCATGCGCACCGCAAGGCGGCTGCCCAGCGGCTTTCCGCCGGCATGGCGGAGCAGTTGGCGGAACTCGAGATGCCCAAGGCGCTCTTCGAGGCCGAGGTGGCCGACGAGCCCGACCGCGACTTTGACGAGAACGGACGCGACCGCGTGGAGTTCCTGTTCACCGCCAACCTTGGCGAGCCGCTCAAGCCGCTTTCGCGGATCGCGTCGGGTGGTGAGATGTCCCGTGTCATGCTGGCCATCAAGACGATGTTGGCGGAGGCCGACCACATTCCCACGCTCGTCTTCGACGAAATCGACTCCGGCGTCGGCGGCAAGGCGGCCCAGAAGGTCGGTGAGAAGCTCGCCGCCATGGCGCGTACGCGCCAGGTGCTGTGCGTGACCCATCACGCGCAGATCGCCAGCCTTGCGGACCATCACCACCACATCGGCAAGGAGCAGTCCGGAGGCCGGACGCGCACCCGCATCACCCGGCTCGACGGTCAGGCCCGCGAGGACGAGGTCACACGCCTGCTGGCGGGCGCACATCGGACCGAGACGGCCAGGGGGCTGGCACGCGAGCTGCTCGAACGCGGCACCCCGGCCGGCGGGGAAACGCCGCAGACGCCGCCATCCTCCCCTTCATCAGCCCGCAGGCGGTAAGCCGCCCAGGAAGGAACCGCATGATCATCAAACAGGCCGAATTCATCACGTCCGCCGTCGAAACCGCCCAGTATCCGGACTGGGACCTGCCGGAAATCGCGATGGCGGGACGGTCCAACGTGGGCAAGTCCTCCCTTATCAACGCGCTGGTGAACCGGAAGGGACTCGCGCGTGTCGCGGCGGCACCCGGGAAGACGCGGCTCGTCAATTTCTACCAGGTGAACGGAACGCTATCGCTGGTCGATCTGGCCGGATACGGGTACGCCCGGGTCGCCAAGGACATGAAGGCCTCCTGGGGACCGATGATCGAAACCTACCTGACGACGCGCGAGCAGCTCCGGCTCATCCTGCTGCTGCTCGACATGCGGCACGATCCGTCCGGGGAGGATCTGATGATGGAGCGGTGGCTGTTCGAGAACGGCTGGGCGTACGCCGTCGTCCTCACCAAGGCGGACAAGCTCACCCGGCAGGAACAGGCGAAACGTCTGGCCGCCTTCCATGAGATCCTGCTGCCCGGCGCCCGGGACGTGTTCCCGGTTTCGGCGGAAAAGCGCACGGGCCTGGACGCCCTCTGGCAGCGCATGGCCGATGCGGCCGGCGTGGAGAACACGATGCCGGGGAAAAGGTGAACCGGCATCACGACGCCCGCATGCGGGCGGGAGGAGCGCATATGGTTGCAGAGATCCTTGCCGTCGGCACGGAGCTGCTGATGGGGCAGATTGCCAATACGAACGCACAATACCTGTCGCGCCGGCTGGCCGACCTGGGGATCCGCGTCCTGTGGCACAGTGTCGTGGGTGACAATCCGGGCAGGCTCAAGGAGAGCCTTGCGTTGGCGCTCGCGCGCGCGGATGTGGTTGTCACGACCGGCGGACTGGGACCCACGCAGGACGACCTCACCAAGGAAACCATCGCGGAAGCGTTCGGACTTGACATGATCTGCAACGAGGCGGTGCTCGGGCAGATCGAGGCGTTTTTCCGCAAAACGGGCCGCATGATGGTCGAGAGCAACCGCAAGCAGGCATGGCTGCCCGCCGGAAGCCTCCTGGTGCCGAATCCGAACGGCACGGCGCCCGGCTGCATCATCGGGCGTGACGGCAAGACCGTCGTGATGCTGCCCGGACCCCCCAAGGAAATGAATCCGATGTTCGAGGAGACGGTCTTTCCCCATTTCGAACGACTCACCGGGCAAGTGCTCGCCTCGCGCATGCTGCGCGTGTTCGGCATCGGGGAGTCGATGATGGAGGCGCGCATTCTCGACCTGGTCGACGCACAGACCAATCCGACCATCGCACCGTATGTGGGGGATGGCGACGTGATTGTCCGCGTCACGGCCGCCGCGGCCACACGTCCGGAGGCGGAGGCGTTGCTTGCGCCGACGGTGGAGGCCATCGGGGCAAGGCTGGGGGCCGACCTGTACACGACCGACAACCAGTCGATGGAGGAGGTCGTCGGCCGGCTGCTGCTGGAGCGGAACCTGAAGGTTTCCACGGCCGAGTCGTGCACCGGCGGCCTCATCGCGGCGCGTCTGGTGAATGTCTCCGGTATCTCCCGCGTGTTCGAGCGCGGTTATGTGGTATACGCGAACCGGGCCAAGGAAGAGGAACTCGGCGTGCGGGCCGAAACGCTCGAGCGGTTTGGCGCCGTCAGCCGGGAAACCGCGGAGGAGATGGTCCGCGGCCTTGCCGGAAAAACGGGTTGCGACGTGGCGATTGCCGTGACGGGCATCGCCGGACCGGAGGGCGGGACGGAGGAGAAGCCCGTCGGGCTGGTGCACCTGGCCGTCCTGACGCCCGAGGGGCTGCGTTCCCGCGAGATCCGGCTCAACGGCAATCGGGAGCGCATCCGCACGATGACTGCCCTGCACGCGCTCGACATGGTGCGACGCATGCTGCTCGGCCTGCCCTGATCGACCGGATCCCGCCAGGATGCGCGCAGGCGGGCCAAGCACGCCGCCGGCCCGTCACATGCCCGGATCAGACCGCCGGAATCCCCGGCATACGCAGGGACAAGCCGCCCGCATCCCGGCACGCATCAGGGACAAGCCGCCCGCCGCCAGGCGGCAGCACAGGATAGGAGCCGCCATGGATGATCAGCTCCCGGCAAACGGGACCCGCAAGAACGCCCGCCTGCTCGGAACCGCGGGCATCATCATGTTCGCCACGCTGCTCAGTCGTGTGACGGGTTTCCTGCGCACCATGCTCATCTCGACGGTCATGATGCCCAAGGGCTACTCGGACCAGTTCGTGCTGGCATTCAGCCTGCCCGACATGGCGTTCAACCTGCTGGCCGGCGGCGCCATCGCGGCGGCCATCATCCCCGTGATGTCCTCGCTGCTGGCGAAGGACCGGGAGGCCGATGCATGGAAGGCGCTTTCGACTTTCCTGAACCTGTCGATGGTCGCCCTGGTCATTCTGGAGATTGTCTTTCTGATCTGGACCGACGGGATCCTCGCCCTGGTCGCCGCCGGCTATGCCGACGCCTCCACCGACCAGGGAGACAGGCAGATGCTGGTACGGCTGACGCGCATCCTGCTGCTGAATGTGCCGTTCATGATGATCGCCGGCCAATGCAACGGCATCCTCAATTCTTACAAGAAGTTCGCCGCCGCCGCGTTCGGGCCGGTCGTCTACAATCTGTGCACCATCGTCGGCATCGCCGTGTTCGGCGGGATTGACGTCTATCTGACGGCCTGGATGATCGTGGCAAGCGCCGCGCTGTTCTTTGTGCTGCAGCTGTGGTCGACGCGCCATGAATTTCGCCGGTACAAGCCGCGCCTTTTCGTGAGCAATCCGGCATTCCGGCGCATGATCCGCCAGGCGGTGCCCTCACTGGCTTCCTCCTCGATCGTGGAGTTCAACAACATCGTGGCCCGCGGGTTCGCCACCTTTCTGGAGAAGGGCATGATCACCCTGCTCAACAACGCCAACCGCACCTGGCAGCTGCCGATGGGCATTTTCGCGCAGAGCATCGGCATCGCGATGCTGCCCACCCTGTCGGCCCACCATGCGGCGCAGGACAGGGACGCCTTCCGCCGGCTGTTCAACCGAGGCATGCGCGCCGTGTTCCTGATCAGCCTGCCTCTTGCTGCCATCCTGCTGGTCGAAGGGGATCAGGTCATGCGTGTCCTGTTCAAGTGGAGCCAGCACGGAACGGCGGAGCAAGAGGTGTTTTACGGCGGCATCGCCCTGATGGGGTATTCCGCCGCACTGCTGTTCGCCTCACTCGTCGGCATGACCATCCGCGCCTTCTACGCCATCCACGACAGCATGACGCCGCTTGTATCCGGTCTGCTCGGCATCGCCGTCAACTACGGCTTCAACGCGCTCTTCCACTACCGGACGGACCTGGGGATCGCCGGCACTGCGATGGCGTACACCATCACCTCGTTTTTCAACATGATGTTCCTGCTGCTGGTATTCGGCCGCAAGACGGGAATCCGTTTCTTCGCGGACAACCGCCGGGTGTTCGCGCTTTCCGCGCTTGCCGTGATGCCCGCGGGTCTTGTCATGTGGCTGTTGACCCGCGTGCTTCGGCCCAATGACGCATCCAAGCTGTCCCAGATTGTCTGCATGGCTGTTCCGGCGCTGGCCTGTCTGGTCGTGTTTTATCTGGCGGCGCGTGCGTTGCGCATCGGCGAGATGGACATGATCCGGGACATGGTTGTTTCGCGGCTCGGCCGTTTCGCCAGACGGGGGGAG
>JAEXRM010000063.1 GCA_023440865.1 Bacillota bacterium | reverse complement strand
GCCGCGGGGCCCCCCCCCCCCCCCCACGGCTCGCGCCCTTGTGAAGTGGCGGAACCATGGTGGCCGTCGGCAATGACCGGGTCTGCCAGACGCTCCGCGAAGCGGAAGACGGGAATGGGAATATGATCAACAGCGACAATCGGGCAATGGTGCTCATGCAGGGCATCGTCAAGCGCTTTGGCGATGTCGTGGCCAATGACGGCATCGACCTTGAGGTGCGGGGCGGCGAGATCCATGCGCTGCTCGGCGAGAACGGCGCCGGCAAGAGCACGCTCATGAACATGCTCTCCGGCATCTACGCGCCGGATGAGGGCAGTGTCCACATCAACGGCCGGGCCGTGCGCTTTGCGTCGCCACAGGAATCGATCGCCGCCGGCATCGGCATGATCCACCAGCATTTCAAGCTTGTGGAGGTGCTCTCAGCCCAGGACAACATCGCCGGCGGCCAGAAGGGCGGTTTCTTTCTCAATCGGAAGGCCCTGCGCGGTGAAATCGCCGCACTCATGTCACGGTATGGTTTGGAGATCGATCCGGACCGGCTTGTGGCCGACATGTCCGTTGGGGAGAAGCAGACCCTCGAGATTCTCAAGGTCTTGTATCGCGGGGCGAACATCCTGATCATGGACGAGCCGACAGCCGTCCTGACCCCGCAGGAGACGCGGAGACTGTTCGAGATCATCCGCCGCATGAAGGAGCAGGGCTGCGCGATTGTCATCATCACGCACAAGATGGCAGAAGTCCTTGATATCAGCGACCGCGTGACCGTGCTGCGGCGGGGCCGGACGGTGAAGACGCTCGTGACGGCCGATACAAACCGCCAGGAGCTCACGGATCTCATGGTCGGTCGTGCGGTGAACCTGTCGATCAACCGGCCGGAGGGCACGCAATCCGATACCGTGCTGTCCCTGCGCGACGTCACCTGTTACAACGAACAGAAGCGCAAGCTGCTCGACGGCATCACCTTTGATCTGGCCGGAGGGGAGATCCTCGGCATCGCGGGTGTCGCAAACAGCGGGCAGAAGGAGCTTTGCGAGGCAATTGCCGGCCTCGTGCGCGTGCAGGAGGGTGACATCGACATGCTGGGCAACAAGCTCATCGGCATGTCCCCGCGTGAAATCGCCCGCCTGGGCGTTTCCATGAGCTTCGTGCCGGAAGACCGGCTGGGCATGGGGCTGGTCGCCTCGATGGGCATCGTGGACAACATGATGCTGAAGAACTACCGCGACCATGGCCGTTTTTACCTCAACCGCAAGCCGGCCGCAAAACGGGCGTCGCATATCGTCAAGCAGCTCGACATCATGACGCCCGACATCCTGCATCCGGTCAAGAACCTTTCGGGCGGGAACATCCAGAAGGTGCTGCTGGGACGAGAAATCGCGTCGAACCCGCACGTACTGGTGACGGCCTATCCGGTGCGCGGTCTGGACATCAATGCCTCGCACAACATCTACAACCTGCTCAACGAGCAGAAGCGGAACGGCGTGGGCATTCTGTTCGTCGGGGAGGATCTCGATGTGCTCATGTCCTTTTGCGACCGCATTCTGGTCATGCACGCGGGCCGCATCACGGGCATCGTTCCGGCGCATGGCGTCACGAAGGACCAGCTGGGACTGATGATGTCGGGCCATACGCTCGAGGAAAGGGAGGCCGCCCGATGATCATGATGACCAGACGAAAGAACATGCCTGCCGGCAAGGCGGTAGCCATCCGGGGCATCGGCATCCTGGCGGCGCTGGGGACGGTCGGCATCCTGTTCCTCGCGATGGGATACAATCCCCTCCAGATCTATGCCACGATGCTCCAGGGATCCGTCGGCTCCGGCTACAACCTGCGCGAGACAATCATCCGCGCCATTCCGCTTGTCATCACCTCGCTGGGCATCTCGCTCGCATTCCGCATGAAGTTCTGGAACATCGGGGCGGAGGGGCAGATCATCATGGGGGCGTTTGCCGCCTCGTTCTTCGCGTTGTTCACGCCAGGCCTGCCCAAGGCCGTGCTGCTGCCCGTGATGGCGCTGGCGGGCATGCTGGCCGGCGGATTGTGGGCGTTCATCACGGCCGTGCTGAAGGTGCGGTTCGGCGTCAATGAAACCATCATCACGCTGATGATGAACTATGTGGCCCTGCAGTGGATCACCTGGCTGCAATACGGGCCATGGCGCGATCCGAAGGCGCTCAACTTCCCCAAGATCGCCAATTTCGGGGACAACGCCATCCTGCCGAAGGTGCTGAGCGTCCATGCCGGCTGGATCATCGCGCTCATGCTGACGGCCTTCCTGTTCTATTTCCTGCGGCATACCGCTTTCGGCTACGAGATCTCCGTCGTGGGTGAAAGCCTCAACACGGCCCGGTACGCGGGCATCAGCGTGCCACGCGTCATGCTGGTCACCGTCTTTTTCTCCGGCGCGATCTGCGGTCTCACCGGCATGATCCAGGCTTCGGCGGTCAGTCAGACACTCATGCGCGACATCGCGGGCGGCGTTGGGTTCACCTCGATCATCACGGCCTATCTGGCCGCGCTATCTGCGCCTGTGATCCTGGTTGTCTCCTTCTTCTTCGCCATGCTGGTGCAGGGAGGCGACTACATCCAGACCGCCTTCAACATCTCGGCCTCCGTCGCGAAGATCCTGCAGGCGGTCATCCTGTTCTTCGTGCTTGGCAGCGAGTTCTTCGTCCACTACCGCATCACACGCGTCCGCAAATCGGGAACGGAGGTGCTTCGCTGATGGATCTGGCATTTTTTGTGGACCTGCTGACGGCAGGTGTGAAGGTGGGCACCATCCTGTTGTTTGCCACGCTCGGCGGCATCCTCAACGAGAAGGCGGGCAACCTCAACCTCGGTGTCGAGGGCATGATGCTGATGGGGGCCGTCGTCGGCTTCACCACGAGCCTTGCGACAGGCAATCCGTTGTTGGCGGTGGCCGGCGCCATGGCGGCCGGCGCGCTGGGTGCGGCGGTTTATGCCTTCCTGACCGTCAGCCTGCGGTCGAACCAGACGGTCACCGGTCTCGCGCTGACCATCTTTGGCACCGGCATCGCCTCGTTTACCGGACAGGGACTCATGGGCCTGCGGGTCCCCGAGTCGGTCGGCCGTTTCTTCCAGACGGTCGAATTGCCCTTGCTGTCGTCGATTCCGGTGCTCGGACCGATCTTCTTCCGGCAGAACGTATTCGTGTACATGGGGTATGTGCTTTCCATCTTGCTGGGCATCTACCTGGGCCATACACGGCCTGGCCTGAATCTGGCCATGGTGGGGGAAAACCCGGCTGCGGCCGATGCGGCGGGCATTTCCGTCAGCCGGTACAAGTATGTGCACATCATTCTTGGCGGCGCATTGTGCGGCATTTCGGGCGCCTACCTGTCGCTGGCCTACATTCCGAACTGGCAGGAGAATGTGACCGCCGGCCGTGGCTGGATCGCGGTCGCACTGATCATCTTCTCCGCCTGGTCTCCCTACCGGGCGATGTTGTCGGCCCTGATCTTCGGTTGCCTCGACATACTCGGCGTGCGGCTGCAGAAGTTCGACATCCACATCTCCCAGTATTTCTTTGACGCGATTCCCTATCTTGCGACCATATTCATCCTGCTGTTTGCCGCCCTGGGCAAGCGCAAGCGCCGGGGGACGCCCGCGGCTCTCGGACTTGCTTATTTCCGAGAGGAACGCTGATGCAATCCACGTGTGGTCGAAAAACCGTCCTGTGGCGCCTTGTTCCGCTCCTGTGCCTGCTGGCCGTCTGGACGGCCGCGTGTGGCGGGAACCGTTCCGTGGTGCCTGAAGCCGCTTCCGCCACCGGAGATGGATCGGGCATCCTGGCGCCAACTCCCGCGGCCTCTGTCGAAGAGCCCGGAATGCCGGCAACCGGCGCGCCTTCCGGGGAAGCGCACGATGCGCCGTTGCCTTCGGAAACACCGGCAGGCCTGCCGGCGGGGCTTGTGCCGGATGACACCGCCGTGTTCGAGCTGCCGGTTGCGGCAATGGACAATCGTTTCCGCAAGGTGGACGAGGCGTATATCCGCGACGGTGTCTCCTGGCGTGAATCCGTCGAGCTGGGCCGCATCACGCCGGAGCTGTGGATGCATGTCACCTATACGGAGCAGGCGGACCGGTTGAGCGCCTCGAATGGGCTTGTCGCCTTCCAGGATCATGGCGCGTTGCTGGTCAACACTCCCGGCAATGCGGAGCAGACCTACCGACTGCTGGATCTTGTCAAAAGCCGGTTTGGCGTCGATGTTGCCGCGGCCGTGGTCACTTCCGCGGAATCCGCCTGTACCGGCGGGGTGGCCGTTCTGCAGGCCCGGGGTGTGCCGGTACTCGCGCTGCAAACCGTCGCGGACCTCTCCCCGGACAAGGTGCGCGAAAAACTGCAGGTCCTGACGGACCCTTCGGCACGCGTGCTGTATGATCGCCTGGATATCGTGCTGCTGCAGCCCGAGCGGGATTCCGGCATGTCCGACAGCCTGTTGTGGCTGCCACAGGTCCATGCGCTGTATGCGCGCAGCCTGCTGCTGTCCGAAGGGGAACAGCTGCCACGAACGGCTTCACCCGACCTGCTGTGGTCGTGGCGTGATTTCCTCACGCGATGGATGGTGACTTATGACGAAACGGATATTTTCATTCCCGGCAGTGGGGAGTGGGGAACCCGCGCGATGCTCGACCAGCTGATCGGCCGCATCACGGAGCGACTGCCCGCCAATGTGACCGGCAGCGCCATTGAACTCTTCGTCCCATAGGTTTTCATCATCATCATGATTTGTAAGTTTATTCTGACACAAAGCAGAATCACTGTGTATCGAGTCGAAGGGAGTCCTGGAAGTGGGCATGCTGTGTTGTTTCGGACGGCGACGGAATCAATACCGCCCTGGTCGAAACCACCAGTGCGTATCGACAGGAAACCCCATTGCAGCTCGATACCCTGTGCAGGATGCCTGTGTGTCGGAATGCGCGCCTAGGGCTCGCAGGCGTGCTTCATCTCCGATACGTCCTCGGGCTGCGGTTCCCGGCTTGAGTACCGTGCCTGGTCATAGAGCCGCGCGACCGCATCGGTATGTTGAAGCGCCCGGCGGCCCCGTTCATGGCGATGGTGCGAAGCCGCGAGCTGACGCATGGTTTCCGTCGGCGTCTTGGCGGCGTCGGCTTCAAAACCGCGGTGCGACTCGCGGCGGAGCAGATTGCGATACAGCCACCGGATTCGCTCGCGGTCGGTTTGCATCGCGCCATAGCCCGCATCGCGGGCAAATCGCTCCGACAGCCAGCGGCGGGCGGCGGCAAGCGTGGATTCGTTGTTGGGCAACAGGCTTTCGACCTCGTCGATGAAGCCCGGATCCTCCGGAACGGCGTGGTGATCGCCGACGAAAAAGGTCTTCAGATTCTCCATCATGTCCGCTAGCCAGGCCCGCAGACGCCGCAGCATGGGACGGAGCTGCTTCGCCAGGCGGAACAGTCCCCAGACGACAAGTGCGAGCAGACCCAGCAGCGCGATGACGATGACGATCTTTTCCAGGATCTGCGCCCAGAGGGCGGGCTCTCCCTGCGCGCCCATCAGCGCGTCCTCCGCGGCGGCCGCCTGGTCGGAGACACCCTCGCCCGTATCGGAAGCCAACAGGGCCGTGTACCATTCGTAGAGCTTGACCAACAGGCGGGCCGCCATGTCGAACAGCCCCATCGCGAGCCGCGCGAAAAATCCCCACGCCGATCCGGCCAGCAGCAATATGGCAAAGA
>JAEXRM010000205.1 GCA_023440865.1 Bacillota bacterium | reverse complement strand
GCGCATAGGTCTTCATCATGCGGTTCCAGGTTTCCCGCGGCAGCAGCGGCTGCAGGTACTTGCCGCATTTGCCCGCGCTGACGGAGAAGCCCGTGCGGACGCCCGCCTCCCAGATGAGCATGCGCAGCAGCATGTCGCGCACATACCGGTCGAAGTGTTCCATGGCGAAGAGGATTTCCCCGCGCCACAGCCCCTTGGCGACATAGGGAGACACCCACCAGAACTCGTTGCAGCACCCGGCAAAGCGGACGGCATCGGGCTTGGTGATGAGGTAGTCGCGATCCGTCGCCGCGGGAATCTCCGGCAGCAGGCCATCCTTGTCGAGCAGCGGCACGGTGAGGCTGTCCGTCCGGTACGTGCGCGCCGTCTCCTCCGGTATCTGCAGGGTCAGGTCGATCCGATTCCCGTCCTCGAACTGCATGAGGAAGGCATAACGGACGTTATGGTCGGAGACGTCGCCGAAAACGGCGCCCAGATCGGGTTCCTGCATGACCGTTATCTCCCCGAACCGGGCGAGCCAGGTTCGGTCCTCGAGAAACGGCCGGGTGGCGGTCACCGTATAGACGATGTCATAGTCCTGGAACAGGTCCTTCCGGGCATGCGGGTTCGCGCGGGAACCGTTCAGGTACACGGCACGGATGCGGTCGTCCTCTCGCGCGAAGCCGAGGATCAGGTCGAACATTTCTGTTTCGGAACGCATGGGGATCTCCTTCCGACGCGGCATCAGTCGTTTGATGCGGCATTCAGTCCAGCCAGCAGCACGCCAAGCTCCCCGACCGTCGCACAGGTGTGGGTGGGGCCGGCGGCCAGCGTCTCCGACCAGTCTCCATATCCGTAGGACACGGCGACCGAATCGATCCCGTTTTCGCATGCCCCCTCGATGTCGTATTTCGTGTCGCCGACCATCAGGGTACGTTCGGCGGGGAAGCCGCATCGGGTCAGTGCCAGACGGATGATGTCCCCTTTTTCCGAGAGGCTGCCGTCCGGCGTGCTGCCCAGCACGTGGTCGAAATGCGCCTCCAGTCCGAAATGTGCGAGGATCTCCCGGGCATACCGTTCCATCTTCGAGGTTGCGAGCCCCAGCACGCAGCCCTGTCGCCGCAGTGCGGCCAGCAGCTCCGGAATGCCCGGATACACCTCGTTCTCGTACAGGCCGATGGTGCTGAACCGCTCACGGTAATACACGACGGCCCGCTCCGCTTCTTCGGGCGAAAGACCGTGCAGGTCCTGGAAGGAACGGCGCAACGGCGGCCCGATATAGGGCAGCAGGCTTTCCCGGTCGGGAACCGCAATGCCGCTTTTCTCAAGTGCATAGTGGACGCAGGATGTGATGCCGATCCGCGGATCGGTCAGGGTGCCGTCGAGATCGAACAGCAGATGCGTGTACTTCATGCCTTCACCTCGCGATGCGATGGGAGCCATGCGCCGGCGAAGTCGACGCCGGTCCGCATGGCGAACAGCCGGCAGGTCGCCAGCCCGACCAATCCGGAACGGACCGGGTGCGTGGCTTCATAATCCGCGCCCAGCGCCGCGAAGTCATCCGAGTCGTAATCGAAGTCCTCGAACCATTTCCACCCCCGTTCCCCGTGTTCCGTCACCGCCGTGCCCATGCGGACCAGCGGCATGGCGGGCATGCGCGTTTCCGCCAGATGGAAGCTGGTGCAGTTTTCAAAGCCGACACCCAGCAGCAGCACCTTCGCGCCGCGTGCGTACAGGTGACCAAGCGGCGAATCCCATCCCAATGACGGTGTCAGGGGGTGATCGGCGATGATTGCCTCCGCCAGGGGACCGTTTGCACAAAAGGACACCTGGGGATGGGAAGAACGCCGGGTTCCGGGAAAGGTGCGGAACAGCTCGGCGATGGCGCCCATGCCGCGGGTGGGTGTGATCGCCGGATCGAATGCGGGCATCTGTTCCCGGATGACCGGTATCCATTCGGGCGGGACCGGCGGGTTTTCCCAATCGGCCGGATCGCTCCAGTCGCCGGAATGGGCGGGCATGACGAGGGTCCCCTGCCTTTCCGGTGAGCAGATGGCGGCGAGCAGGGCCAGGATGACGGCCTGCGGGCCGCCGCACACCCAGCCGAGGCTGGAGAGCGAGGCATGGACAAGGACGGTGTCGCCAGGCGCGAGCCCGAGACGCCGGAAGTCGTTTGTCAGGGATGCGACCGTGTTGGGTGTCTTTGTGGCGGCGATGCGTTCCATTTCGCCCATGCTGTCATCCCCCCGTATCGTGCCGGTCCCCAGCCGGGGCTTTGAGCCCCATCATAACAAACGAAAACACGCATGCCAAGCGTATGGTCCGTTATAGGCATTCGGGCGCGCAGCGCATGCGGCGGGCATGCGGCGGGCATGCGGCGGGCATGCTGGAGCGTGTCGAACAGCGGTAGGCGTGGAAGCCGCCTGCATGTGACGCATGACGGCCAGCGGGATGCGCCTACCTCTGCCCGTCATTCTCCAGGCACATGATGGCGTGCGTCCGCATGCCCAACAGACGGGCGATGGGTTCGCACTTGACCATGAACAGGTGGAAAACGCCAGGCCGGCCGTTGTCGAAGAGGCTCTCGAAATTTCCCTGACCCTTGGCGATGACGACATCGGCCGTGTCGAAGGCTTGCCGGACTTCCGGGGAGACGCGTGAAATCACGGTTCCCGGTGTTCGGTCCCCGCTGGGGAGAACCGTCGCAACCTCGGCCATGCCGACTTCGGCAGCGTCCGTCATCGTCACGTCGTTGAGGACCGCCTGCCCGCGGACGATGAACCGAACCGACAGTTCGGGGTGCCAGGCGGTCAACCTGCGGATGAACAGCTTGTCGAGGGCGATTTCGCCGCAGTTGTCCCCGAGGTATGTGAGGGAACGCGCTGTGGCGAGGCATGTGCGCAACCGTTCGGAATGGTCGATGCCAAACGGGGTGTGCTCGATGGCCTCGATCTTGCGCAACAGATCGTCAGAGGTAAACCGATGGTGCACCGCGAAATCCACCAGGTTGCCGGCGATGGCCGCCTTGAGGGCGGTCAGGAATGGATCGGCGGCGTTGTTGATGAGTGTGTCGACAGCCGGCAGCAGCGCGAGGAGGTCCCGGTTGTACAGGCTCATGGTGTCACGGTACGGATCGGGATTGCCGGCATGCCGGGTGATGATCTCCCAGGTGCCGCCGAAGATTTCCGGATTGGACAGGCCGTAATCGGAGCCGCCCAGATGGGCGAGCAGCTCGCGCATCATCGCCTCGCGCGTGTCCGGCGCGAGATCGAGCAGGTCGGCGATGCGGATGGCCTGGTTGATGTTGCAGGGGATGCAGTTCATGTCCAGTCGCATGATGCTCCTTCCGGTTGTCGGCAAAGGGTGTCGTTCCATTGATGGGCGAAATGGGCTGACGATCACAGGATGGGTACCCGAAGCCCGAATCGGAGATTGGCCATGGCCAGCAGCAGGATGGGGATGGCGCCCGCCGCAAAGGCGATGGCCAGCCGCGAGCCGGCCAATCCGGCGACATGCCGCAGGTACAGTCCGTACAGCAGTGCCTTCCATATCAGGATACCAGAAAAGGCGATGCTGAGCACCACACCCAGCCAGGCATGCTGCCAGAACAGCCAGAACCAGGTCTCCGCCACGCTGGTCAGGATGGCGCACAGCAGCGTGGGCAGGTAGGTGACGCCCCACAGACGCACGTGCAGGCGCCAGGGCGTGCCGCCGCCGAGCAGCCGGCCGATGAGCCAGAACGCGGTGCCTGCGGCGAGATAGGTGGCGACGGCCAGAGGCAGCCGCAACAGGAGGGCTTCGCCAAGGTCGAATCTCCATGGCAGGTCGTCCGCCTGTGTGAAAAAGCCCGGCAGCGGGCCGAAGACGACGGCGAGAATGGTCAGGGGAACCAGCAGGAAAGAAGCGGTGCCGTTTCGTGTCCGGAATGCGTCCGCGGGGTGATTCATGGCAAGGGCGACAGGCTGATGCGTGATATCGATGGATCCCATTTGGCTACCTCTCTTGCAGAAAGACGTGATGGGGCGGTTCTTCGGCTGTTCTTGCGGGTCAGTCCGCCCTGTCGGTTGCCGGCCGATCATGCGGCATCTCCCGTTCGGATGCTTGCCGCCGATATGCGATGCAGGCAGTTCGTGCGGCATCCCCGGTTCGGGCAGTAGCCGCCGTTTGGACGTATATCGCCGTTCAGCGGCCGGCACCGGACAAGGGGAGAAACAGCTGATGGGTAACTCCTTTCATCAACCGGGTTTCATCCGGGTAGACGGAGTTTGCCGCGGAATCCCTCACATGCGCCCAAAAAAAACAGGATCATGCCCACGCCAACCGCCGATGCATGACAACGGAGGTGGACCGATGCGCCTGCATGCGTGTCAGTCGTTTCCGGCTAGCACCGCGTCCGCAAAAACCAGAAAAGCGCGCAGGTCATCCGCAAGCGGCGCGTCGATCTCCTGCCATCCGTATGAGAAGCCGGGGAACAGGGGGCACAGCGCGTGCCTGCCGTGGTGGTCAACGGATACCAGCGCCCAGGGCCGGGTGCCGGTTTTGTCGGTCTGGGTGCAGTAGCCGCAGCCGTCGCAGTGTTTGGTCTGTCTGACAACAAAAGCCCTGAGGGATTCGGGCATGTCGTCGATGCGTGCCAGCAGCCGCCTGTATTCCGGAACCCGCAAACCGAAGTACAGCGGTTGCCTGCAGGTCCAGCGGTATTCCATGGCGAGGCCGCCATGCGTGCGCTCTCCCCACGCGTCCTTGAGCGGTTCCAGCTTTCTGCCGTAGTTTTTCACCCAGTCGGCGGTCTGCTTGTTGTCACGATCCACGACCAGCGCATACCCGTTCGACTCAAGCCACGTGACCAGGCTGGCGACGGCGGGCATGTCCTTCGCCAGGTGCAGGAAAAGATCGCGGCTGTAAGGATGGGTTACGCTGAACAGGCCATGGGTGAACCGCAGAGGCGGTGCGCCTTTCCTGCCGGTGTCGGGCGCGGTGCGCCGTGCATCGGCCGCCAGCCATACCCATGCCGGAAACAGGCTCGGGAACAGGGGACATGTCACACGGGTTTCTTCCTTGCCGGCATCGCACAACAGTCCGAACTGCGCCAACCGCATCCGCGTGGGAGCGGGAAAGGACATTGCGCCGCGCGGGATGTGGAGCGTATCATCGGTTGCCGTTCCGGAAAGCCCCATCCGCAGCAGGAGGTCATGAAAGTCATCGAGCTTGCGGCGCAGTTTGAGGAATGCCGCGATGAGCTCGGGTCTGCGGTTGTTCAGCTCGCCGTGCGCATACCCGTCATCGGGCAGCTCCTGCATGCCGAGCCAATCAGGATGGGCGGACAAGCTGTCCGCAACGTGTACGAGACATGCGTGGAATTGCCGCTGCGCCGCTTCGGAAGCGGGTAGCGCCGGAACCGTCACGCAGGGCGGTATGGTTTCGCGCCACGCATTCACGACACGGTGCGCGAGCGAAGGGAAACACGCACTCGGCATAAGCGCCTCCGGTTCCCCAGGATGTATCCACCCTGCGGGTCATCGTTGATTTCCCGGGAGCCAAGCCGGGAGGGCCGGCTCGAATGATCCCTAGACATCGAGCTTGAAGCCCAGCTGGATGTCGCTGGCGGGCACGCCGCCGCGTATGCCCCAGTTGTCCAGCGGCATTTCATTCACGGTGATGAAAATGTCCGCGGGAGCGATCCCCTGTTTCCCGAGGATCTCGATGATGCCCGCATAAAGCTTGCGTTTCGCGTCGATCGAGCGGCCCGGGAACGCGCCGATTTCGATCAGCACGAACGCGTCGCTTTTACCGGGCGGCACAATGAAATCGGCCGGGTCCAACGTTTCGATGCGGCAGTAGCAGTCATCCTTCGGAATGTGGAAGGCATCGACGAGAGCCTGATGCACGCCCAGCAGCAGGGCGTCCTTTTCGGCGCGTGTGCGTGTCTTGCGGGTTGTCAGCTTTACCAGGGGCATAGGGAACCTCCTTGTTCAGGCGGTGATCGGACAATGCACCACCTGGTTCTTGCCATGGTCCTTCGCGGCTGAGTTGGCCGCCTCGGCGCGAGGCAGCAGCGTGTCGAGGCTGGCGCCGTCGAGCGGACAGTTGGCGACGCCCACCGAGATGGTGACCGGGAATTCCCAGGTGGTCGTGCCGCTCTCCACCGCCGCACGGATGCGCTCGCCGATGCGCATGGCGCTCGCAAGGTCCGTATCGGGCAGGCAGACGAGGAACTCGTCGCCGGAGAGCCAACGGAACACCTGGTCGTGCTCGCGCAGCGACAGGGAAAGGATGCGCGCCATGCCCTCGATCATGCGGTTGCCGGCCTGGTAGCCCAGCTGGTTGTAGCGCTTGAGGTTGTCCCCGTCGATGAACAGGACGCTGAACTGACGATTGCCGGCGCGGTATTGCGTGAACAGCCGTGCCAGACAGGCGGAGGCGGCGCGGTGGTTCGGCAGCTTGGAAATGTCGTCGGACAGCGAAATGGCATGCACGTCCCGCAGCATGGCCAGGGTTTCCGAAAAGCACAGGAGCGTGCGTTCGATGAGCTTGTTCGTCCAATCGATTTCCTCAAAGTCGAGCACATCGGTGTAACCCGGTTCCAGCAGCGATTTGTTCGACCACTTCAACACGTGCGCCACTGCGGGAATGGCGCTGCGGTAGGCCACCTTGCGCAACAGAAGCGTGGAGGGCGGCATGTCCTGGCTCTGCAGGTGCGTGTTGTATGAAGCCTCCAGAATCCGCATCACCGCGTCCGCATCCGAGAAGGGCATCTGTGGAACCATCAGCACATATTCGTTGGAGGAAATGCGGAACACCTTTGCCGCATCATGGCGCATGTTGATTTGGTGCAGGGTTTCATGGAGCGACTGGATGAGGTCGTGCACGTAGATGTCACCGAACTGCCGGCCATGAGACGCGTTGATGGTGCGGATGTCCTCAATGGAGACCGCGATGAGGATTCCATTGGAACCGCTCCATGTACGAATATCCGTTTCGATCAGACCGAGGATGTTGATGAATCCGCTTTTCCGATCTTTCGTGAAATCGGTATTCATGTGCACCTCCGGAGGACAGCATGACATGCAACGCGTACAGTTCACGCAACAATTTATCATGGTTGACAGTATTTTTCAATTGCCGGTGTGCGGTTCGGCACCGCCCGCATCGCCGCGGCGCGTTGGTGGTCTAGCCTGCATCGGCTTTGCAGGTACATACGAAAGCCGCATGGAGAATGTATGACCCGGGTGCGTGTGGTAGAATGGGATACAAATACGCCGGATATGCGGGAGGCGCCATGGACAAGCATCTTCAGGCCATCATGGGAAAACGCGTGGAAAAGACGCTGAAGAACCTGGAACGGAACCGATACGACGCCCGATACGTCGGCACCTCCGCCGAGGCTGTCGCACTGGTTGCCGACTTGCTGCCCCAGGGCGCGACCGTCGCCTTTGGCGGATCCATGACATTATTTGAGTCCGGCATCATGGACATGCTCAAGGCGGCGCCGATCCGGCTGCTCGACCGCAATGCCCCCGGCCTGACGCCGGAAGGCATCCGGGAGGTGTTCCGGGCTGCGTTCTCGAGCGACTTCTACCTGTGCAGCACCAATGCCGTAACGGAGAACGGCGAGCTCTACAATGTCGACGGCAACAGCAACCGGACCGCCGCCATGCTGTATGGCCCGGATCGCGTGATCGTTGTGGCGGGCATCAACAAGCTGGTCGGCGACCTCGTGGAGGCGGACCGCCGCATGAGGTCGATCGCCGCACCCGCGAATGCGACGCGACTGTCGTGCGCGACGCCCTGCGTGCAGACCGGCCGCTGCGAGAACTGCAGGTCCGAGGCGCGCATCTGCTGCAATGCCGTCACCATGGGCCCGCAAAGGCAGACCGGACGTGTGACGGTCATTCTCGTGGGCGAGTCGCTGGGGTATTGAGTCGGAAGCATCACCGGGAAAGGACTCCCGGCGTCGGCCATACCGGTTGCCGTTGACGGACGCATGTCATCCCATCGGTCCCCGGTTCTCGTCAAGGCGTGCGATGATCTGTGCAAGGCGTTTCACGCGCGTCTCATCCCTTTTTGCATCCCTGTAATGGGCGTCATAGGTTCGCTGGACCGAGGGCGCCATGTTCATGTAGTTCGTCCTGGCCGGCTCCTTTTGCCCGATGTCGGCAAGCAATGTGGCGACAGCTTCGTCCGGTATCGGTTCACGCGCGGGCGTATCCCATGTGCCGCCCTCCCTGGCCCGTTCGATGGCCGCCAGACCGGCAGGCGTCATGCGCCCGGCGGCGATCAGGGCGAGGGCGGTGTTGCGGTTCTTTTCCGACCAGACGCTGTTTTTGCGACGGGGTGTGAAACGCTTTCGGTATGTGGCATCATCGATGCGCTGCAGCTGGCCGTCGATCCAGCCGAAGCACAGCGCCTCCTCCAGCGCCTCTTCCGCCGTGAGCGTGCGGACTGCGCCGGCCTTTCCGAAAAGCAGCCATTCACCGTCCGATGCGGCGTGATTCGCCTCCAGCCAGGTCCGGAAGGCGGAGCGGTCGGGAAACAAAAGTGGATCCATCGATATCTCCTCCCGCATGTCATTTCGCGCCGGTCACCAAGGCGTACCCCAGCACGTGTGCATCCGCATCCATGAGAACGACGAGGTTGATCGCATCCGGTCGCGCCATCAGCCAAATACCGCACAGCCCCTGGCCCGGAACCGGTGCAAAGGTACCCTGGCCCGCCTCGTATGCGAGTTTGAAACCGCAGACCATGGCCTTGAGCCTGTCGCCGATCGTCTGGCGCATGCTGTCCTTGACCTGTTCCACCGGACGTGTGACATCATAACTGGATGTGCAGGTGTACAGGACCGCACCTCGGACGGCTTCCGGGCATGCATCCCGGCGTATTGCGTACAGGGTGCTGCCATCGCGTGATTCTATTTTCTGCAGCGCGGATGTCAGGTCCACTTCAACAGGGGACTGTACCCGCTCTTCGACAAAACGCGTGCACGCGGAGATGACCGCCGCGCAATCGAAGGGAATCTCGGTGCTGAATGCGACCTCCGACAGCTTGCCATCCCGGTCGCGCAATCCGTACGCCATGGCAATGATCTCTTTGCGCTCATTGTATAGCAAGACGCGGTAATGGGAAAAGTAGGTATTCAATCTGTCTGTGAAGCGGAACGCGTAATCCATGTTCCTGGGCAGTTCATAAAATGGGGAAAAGATGTTCTGGGTGTAGTTCTCCTTCAGCATTGCCTGCGCTTCGGGCAGCAGCATGCCTGCCTCGTAATACACGGTTTCCGGAAAGGCGGAGAGAATGGCGGCATTCGTCAGCTCCATGCCGCCGTCGGGTTCCCGTTTGCTCAGGGGCAGATAGGCTGTTCCCCCGTCCCAGCGGATGGAAGATGGCGACAGGACGGGCGCGAGCGGTTTCGTGAGGGTTGCGGGCGGGTCCGTGAAGACCTCCGGATGGATGGCGCCTGCCGTGACAAGCGTATCGTACAGCGTCTGTCCTGTGTGTTTCATCCGGCATGTCATCGCCTTGGCGGAGAGAACCGCGACATCCCCGCGCAGGAAACGTTTCTCCCTGTCGTCGTACTCACCGTGCGTCAGGCCGATTCCACCTGAGAATGCCGGCGCGTTCCGCCAGGAAAAGTCGGGTGCGGTGCCGCTGTCGGTGTAGCCGAGCGCACGCAGGACAAAGGTGATGTACTGTGCGGCACTTGCCGTTTGGGTTGATCCGAAGGCCGTCGGGCCGATTCCCAGCGCAAGCTGCTTTTCATAGGCATACCCGACATACCGGTCCGCCCAGTAGGGGACGTCGCGGAACGGATGGCGCCATGAGCCGGAAAGCGCCTCGCCTTCCTTGCCCAGCAGTCGGATCAGCATGATCAGCGCTTCCGCACGTGTCGGCGCATCGTCGAGCGCGAAGGAGATCGTCCCCGATTCGCCTGTCTGGCGACCGGAAAAGAGTCCGTACCGGGACAACGTCTCCGCCGCCATTTCCGCTTCGGGGCTGGCCGCCGCAGATGGGAGGCACAGCAGCGATGAAAAGATGAGGACTGCGGCCAGAAGGGTGGAGAGATGCTTTTTCATGTTGCAGCCTCCTTTGGGATGGTTCACCCTTCCAGTGTATCATTTCCGTATGGAAATGGAAGCAGATCCCTGATCGGCCGTGTTCATTGACAGCATTCGACCCAGAGCATACACTTTGCTTCAGAAGCAGGAAACTGCTGCCCGCTTGAGCGGTTGCCAGGCGGGGAAACGATTGGTTGCGCCCCGTGGCCCGCTCTTTCCGTGCGAGGCACACAACAGGACATCAGGAGACAACGATGACCCCACGATCCGCAGGATACCGGATGCCGCCGGAATGGGCGCGGCACCGCAGAACCCTTGTCAGCTGGCCGGTGAAGGCCTCGATGTGCCACCCGGAAACCCATGACCGCGTGCAGGCGGGCTACGCCGAATTCGTGCAGGCCATTGCCGAGTTCGAACCGGTCACCGTCCTTGCGAACCCGGCGGACGCCGCTGCGGCGCAGGCGCTGTGCGGCCATCGGCACATCACGTACCTTGAGGTCCCGCACAACGACTCCTGGCTGCGCGACAACGGTCCGACCTTCGTCACCGATGCCGCCGGAAACCTGGCGGGCATCAACTGGCGGTTCAATGCCTGGGGCGGCAAGTACGCGCCCTGGGACCTCGACGACGCGGTGGCGCCGGCCATTCTGGCCGATCTTGGCGTGCCGCGCTTCGACGCGCCGCTGGTCATGGAAGGCGGCTCGTTGCATGTCGACGGGGATGGCACGCTGCTCACAACCGAGGAATGCCTGCTCAACCCCAACCGCAATCCCGAACTGGACCGCGCGGCCATCGAGGCGCAGCTGTCGTCCCATCTTGGCGTCGACCGCGTGATCTGGCTGGGCAGGGGGCTCGATGGCGACGAAACGGACGGGCATGTCGACAACATCGCCTGCTTCGCGGCGCCCGGAAGGGTGATCCTGCAGACCTGCGGCGACCCGGACGACCCGAATTTCGCCATCTCGCAGGCCGCGCTGGCGGTGCTGCATGCGGCCCGTGACGCGAAGGGACGCACCCTCGAGGTGATCGAGGTGCCGCAGCCGCCCATGCGGCAGCTGGACGGTTCCCGCCTGACGCTCAGCTACCTGAACTTCTACTTTGTCAACGGCGGCATCATCCTGCCGGTGTTCGGCGGCGACGCCGCCGAAACGGACCGCGAGGCGATCCGCATCCTGTCGGCGGTGTTTCCCGACCGGCGCATCCGGCCGATCGACGGCATGGGCATCGTGACCGAGGGCGGCAATGTGCATTGTGCGACGCAGCAGGTGCCGGGGTGACCATGTGCATCCGTTGGACCGGCGCGGACACGTTCCAATGCGGCCCGCCGCGTTCCGAACACTGCCATGCCGAAAGGTTCAATCATGAAAGGAGCAATCCATGCGCATTGTGAAGGTTGCGGCCACACAGATGGCCTGCACGGGTGACATCGGGGAGAACATCGCGCGCGCGGAGTATCTGGTGCGTGATGCGGCCGCACAGGGTGCGCAGGTCATCCTGCTGCAGGAACTTTTCGAAACGCCATACTTCTGCCAGATCGAAAACGCGGCGCACTATGCGCTTGCAACCGAGGTGGAAAACAACCGGGCCGTCAGCCATTTCCGGCATGTGGCGCGGGAGCTCGGCATCGTGTTGCCTGTCAGCTTCTACGAGCGGCGCAACAACGCCCTGTTCAATTCGGTCGCCGTCATCGACGCGGATGGATCCCTGCTGGGCGTCTACCGCAAAAGCCACATCCCGGATGGTCCGGGTTATGAGGAGAAGTTCTACTTCAGCCCCGGCGACACGGGCTTCATGGTCTGGAATACACGGTATGGCCGCATCGGCGTGGGCATCTGCTGGGACCAGTGGTTCCCGGAGGCGGCCCGCTGCATGGCCCTGATGGGTGCGGAGCTGCTGTTCTATCCGACGGCCATCGGCTCCGAGCCGCTTGATGGCACCATCGACTCGCGCGATCATTGGCAGATGTGCATGCGGGGGCACGCCGCCGCCAATCTGGTGCCGGTGGTCGCATCCAACCGCATCGGGAAGGAGTCCGAAGGCGGCTCCACCATCGATTTCTACGGATCCTCGTTCATCGCGGGGCCCCAGGGCAATCTCCTCAAGGAAGCGGATCGCATGACGGAAACCGTGTTGGTGCAGGCGTTCGATCTCGACCAGCTGGCGGCCCAACGCGCCGAGTGGGGCGTGTTCCGCGACCGCCGGCCCGACCTGTACGCCACCATCCTGACACTGGACGGAACCCGGTGAGAGGGACCATGACCATGACGTGGGAGGACCGGGAATGACCCGTTTGATTGTGAACGCGGACGACTACGGACTGACGCCCGGCGTCAATGCCGGCATTCTGGAAGCGCACCGGCAGGGCATTGTCACCTCGACCACCTTGATGGCCAACATGAGTGCCGCGGAGGAGGCGATGCGTCAGGCGGCGGACTGCCCCACCCTCGGCGTGGGCATCCACCTGACACTGACGGCCGGCCATGCTGTATCGAATGAGGTGCCATCCCTCGTCGACCGGGCAGGGCGGTTCTGGAATGTGCGGCACCTGACGCAATTTGCAAGGCCCGACGACATCCGGCGTGAGTTGGTTTGCCAGATGGAACGGTTCCTGTCTTTCGGAAGAATGCCCACGCACATCGACAGCCACCACCATGTGCACGCCGACCCGGTGGTGCTGCCGATCATCCTTGATCTGGCGCGTGCGTACGGCCTTCCCGTGCGGAATGTGCCCGTTTCCCCCGGTGAGCCGGCACGCGGCTCGGAACTGACGGGGGTGCGCCATGCCGCATGCCTGTCGACCCGCTTCTACGGGGAGCGGGCAACCTTCGAAGTGCTCGTCGAAGAGCTGAAGGCGGCATCCGCATATGAATCCGCCGAGATCATGGTGCACCCGGCCCATGCCGACGCCGCCCTCATCAGCGGCAGCAGCTACAGCCACAATCGCGAGCGCGAGCTGGCTGTCCTGACGGACCCGCGGCTGCCCGATCTGCTTGCTTCATGGGACATCCGCCTCATCCATTACGGGCAGCTGTGAACGGATGCCGCACACATCCTGGCGATGTGCTTCATGCGCCCGTTCCGTGTTCATACGGATCAGCCATCGTAGATGCATAGACAACCATCCCAATGCGGGATGGTTTTTTTGTTGTTGCGGGGAGAAGCCTTGATAGAAGGGACTCAATACGTCCCCTGTCACAACGCATGCATACGCTGGAATCGTGAAGAAAAGTCCTTGACACATATATAACAAGTGTAATAATATGCGCGTAGTAGAATAGTATATAACATGTATCATATCGAGCGAATGGAGCAGGAGAAGTATGTCGTTGCAATTTGCGATACTGGGGTTGTTGAAGTATAAACCGATGACCGGATATGACTTGAAGAAAATGTTCAATGAGTCGATCAGCAATTTCTGGGCCGCAAGTCTGAGCCAAATATACAGGGAGTTGAGCGTGCTTGAAAGCAAAGGCTACTTGAACCATACGATCCTGCCTCAAGACGACAGGCCGGACAAAAAAATATACAGCATGACCGAAACGGGCAACGCTGCATTCAGGGAATGGATCGAAACCTTCCCTGACAAAATGTCCAAGGAGACAAGAGATGAATTTACACTGAGAGTGTTCTTCGGATCAAACATCAACAAAGAGGACATGCTGCAGGCGTTGCAACGTTTCAAGGAAGAGAAGCAAGGCGGCTTGCGGGAGATTGCCAATCTCAAGGAGATCTCCCGGCAGTACAAGGGCGACATGGGCCTGATGGGCGAGGAAGACATGTATTGGAAATTCGTTCTCAGAAGAGCCCGCATGACCTTGGAAATGCTGATTTGCTGGGCGGATGCGTGCATGGAAGACTTGAAGAATCAGGAGTCTTGACATATGGGAACGACGCTTTACTATTTTTCCGGTACGGGGAATTCCTTGAAGGTCGCCAGGGATATTGCCGATAAGCTGGGAGATGCCGAAATCGTATCCATTCCTGACATTGTCGATCAGGATGCAATCTCTTCTTCCGGCTGTATCGGGCTTGTTTTTCCTGTCTATGCATACGGCTTGCCATTGATTGCAACCAGGTTTCTCAAGAAACTGTCCTTGCAGGGAAATGACACATATGTCTTCGCAGTTGCCACCTGCAAAGAGAAAAAGGGCGGATGCATGCAGCAGTTGGCGCATGAGCTGAAAGCCAAAGGATTGGCATTGTCCGCAGCATTTGCCGTCAGGATGCCAGGCAACTGCATCCATGCTTACAATCCCGAACCGATTGAAGAACAGGAAACCAAGTACAGGCAATGGGAAGCAAGGCTGCAAGAAATCGTTTCAGTTGTCACCAGGAAAGAGATCAGGGTGGAACGGACTGGCTTTCTGGAAAGAACAATACAAAATGCAATGATATACACCATGGCCTCCCATCAGTTCTTCAAATGGGACAAGAGGTTCTGGAGCGACAACAACTGCATCGGATGCGGTGTTTGCCAAAGAGTCTGTCCTGTCGGAAACATCATGGTCAAAGAAAGGAAACCTGTCTGGCTGAATCGATGCGAGCAATGCTTTGCGTGCATCAACTGGTGTCCGAAGGCTTCCATCCAATGCGGCAGGAAAACGATGGGGAGACAAAGATATCACAATCCGGCTGTCAAGCTTGAGGATCTGCTTGGCGAGTGACTGGATTCCCATGCAAAAGGAGCAAAGGATCATATGAATGTCATGTACGGAATGAAAACAACGATGGAAAAGCATGCGAAAGGCAAATGGATTGTCGTCTCCCTTGTATTGCTTTTGCCTTTTCTGTTTCTGATGAAGCGTGTGGAAGGCGATTATCTGGATGGACGTTTTGGATACAACTCGAATGATGCCTATGAACTGATCGATCATTTGGGGGATGTGGGACAAAAGTCGTATCTTGATTTTCTTGGTTTGGATGATGGCATCATTCTTTTCTTCAGCATCGTTTTGCTGCTGGTCATGGGTGTTCTGTCAAAAAAACTGAAACTGGGCGACAAATGGGCATTCATCTACGCGCTTCCTTTGTTGCGGGCGACTTGCGACTTGTTTGAGAATGTCCTGATTACGATACTGCTTTACAAATATCCCAGCAGACTCGATGCGGTTGCCGATCTAAGCGGCTTGGCAACAGGACTGAAATGGATTTTCATGATGACAACCATTGCGCTGATTGCTTGTTTATCATGTATGGTGCTATGGAAAGCGATCAGCAGGAAGAAGACCATCGGATCGCATTGATGGGGATCGCTTTTCGGGAACCCGGCATCCATGAGGCCGGATGCGTTTCAGATTGAAACGCCGCGGTTCATGACGATCCTTCCCGCCTTCACCGCCATCACCGGCTGCTGCAAGCAGGCAAGCGCTTCGAGCGGGTTCCCCTCCACCAGCAGCAAATCCGCCGCCTTCCCCGGCTCGATCGTGCCGATCTCATGATCCATGCCAAGCATGCGGGCACCCCATGCGGTCGCCGCGGTCAGGATCTGTCCGTTCGTCAGGCCGGCTTCAGCCAGCAGCCGCATTTCCCCGTATGGCAAGCCAAGCCGGTACCAGGGCGCTTCGGGTTCGATGAAGTCGTCGCCGAGGCCGATGATGCCGCCCGCCTCGACGAAACGGCGTGTATTGGCCATGCCTCCTTCCAGAACCGGCGCGCCATACTTTTCCTGGAACAGCTTCAGGACCGTCAGGGTTGGCACGACGGACACCCGTTTCCCGATCATCAGCCTGATCAGGTCGTCCTCAAGCGGATCAAATGGCATGTGAGCTGCATCATCGATGCCGGCTTCAACCAGCGTGCGCAGGTTGTGCGCCTGGGTGACATGCGCGGAAACGCGTGCGCCCCGCCGGTGTGCGGCGTCGCAGATGGCCGCAAGCAGCGGCGCCGTCAGCTTCGGCAAACCCCGGGTCGAAGGGTCGAGCCCATCCTCGAGGACCGTCTTGACCATGTCCATGCCGTTTTGCAGCACTTCGTCCACCCGTTCGCCGGCCTCCGTCTCCGATGCGACGGCAAGCGGCGCCATGCCGCCGTATCCGCCGGGAGCGGAGAGGAATTTCCCGGTCAGGCACAGGCGGGGAAAGATGCCTTCCTGATCGAGGCGTTCCCGCGCCGCCCGGACTTCGGCAAGCGAAGCATCCAGGAACATGCCCTCGTCGCGCACGGTGGTGACACCCGCCTGCAGGCAGGCGGCAAGGTATTCCCGGTGGAAATCGCGCAGTGGGACGCCGCCAAGCTGCTTGAAGCCGGCATGCGCATGCGCCTGGATGATGCCCGGCATGAGCGTGCAGCCGGGAAGGTCGATGATCACGTCATCGCCGGAAGGCTTGGCTTCGCCGGCTGGGCGGGTACGGGGCTCCAGCCCGCGATCGGACGGACGCCCAAGGGGGGTGTCGGGTCCCACATGGACAATGCGCCCATCCTCACACCGTACGGTCATGTTCTCCTGCAGGGGGCCGGCTCCCGGGAAGAGGCTGGTATGACGGATCACAAGAGATTGCCTCATGTGCATGATCCTTTCGCACGAAGCCCAGTGTCGAATCACGGCCGGCAGCGCAGATCACGGCCGGCAGCGCAGATCACGGCCGGCAGCACGGATCACGGCCGGCAGCACAGCAGCGTCGTGTTGCCCCATTGGCGGATGACTTCGACATGGGTGAATCCGGCATCCCGCAACAAGGCAAGCTCGGTGTCGACGGCAAAGGGCGTGTCGTAATGGAAAAAACCGTCGGTGATGCCCTGCACCGAACGGATGCGGTGGTTTTCCGCCAGCCAGTGGTGCTCCTCCTCCACGGTCCGGACCATGTAGTCGCCGTAGATGAAGCATCCCGCCGCATGAAGGGCTTGCCGGATCTTCCCGTACAGCGTGCGTTTCATGCCATGGTCGAAATGGTGGAAGGTCATCGAGGACAGCACGGCGTCGAAGCATGCGTCGCCCAGCGGCACATCGAAGTACGATCCGCAGATCAGCTTCATACGGCCCGCCTGGTCGGGGAATCTGTCCTTCAGCTTTTCAAGCATGCCGGCTGAAAGATCGATGGCTGTCAGCCGGGTGTCCGGATGATGACGGAAAATGTCGGCCAGTTCGAGCCCCGTGCCGGCGCCAAGGTCGAGCAGCCGGGGTTCCGGCGCGACGAGGCGGCACAGGCGCCCGATTTCCCTGTAGTATTCGCCCAATCCCATGTCGTCGATCATGTGCGCGTCATATCCGTCCGCCCGCGCATCGAAGAAGGCGCCCATTTCCTCGAGGAGACGCGGGCACTTCGCATCCGCCCCGACATGCCGCTCGGGATCCGGTTTCACCTGCTGCTTCACGTTGCGCCTCCCATGGCGTTTTTCTCATCGTAAGCCGGGTGAAGGCTCATGACAAGCTGCATTTTTGGTAGAAGCAAACATGCCGGTCCGGGTGTGACAAGCATGCCGGCACGGGTGAAACATGCATGGCGGTCCTTCGAAGGCAGCCGGGCCGTTGTGCGTCGTTCCCGTGCGGTTTCATCGTGTCCGCCGCCTCAGCGCCGCATGGCTTCAGGCCGGAATCGTGTCCGGAAGGCGCTTGGCGGACAGCCCTCCTGCCGGCGGAAGACCGTGCAGAAATAGTCCGGATCTGGAAAACCGCATCGGGCGGCTACTTCGTGGATCATCAGGTCGGTGTCGGCCAATAGCGCTTTCGCAACCGACAGGCGATGCCGGTTCAGATACTGCATGGGCGGGACACCGCATGCATCGCGAAAGACGCGGCACAGCCAGCTGGTGCTGCATCCATGGATATCGGCCAGCTCATCGAGTGTCAGGCACCGGCCATATTCGGTGCGGATGCAGCGAAGCACCGGCTCCAGCCGTTCCGTTTCACGCTGTCTTTCCGGAAGCGGCCTGGCGGCGAGCAGCAGCTCCTGCAGCACGAGGGACGCACGGAATGGATCGTTGCGTTCCAGCTGGAGCACCAGGCGGTCAAAGAGGGTGGATGGCTCGTAGTTCTCTGTCCGGAACATGCCGAAGGGCGGATACCCAAGCCAGTCAAGCACGGCGGGACAGCCCGGACCGTCAAATGTGGCCCATTTGAGGGTCCATGATCCGGTGGTCGGTTCATAGGCGTGCGGGATATCCTTTCTGAAAAAGAAGCAGCAGCCGGCATCGACCTCCATTGTCGCGTCACCGCAGGTAAAGCGCCCTGTGCCATCCATGCACAGGGCGAGCTGATGGTGCTCGTACCCGTTCGGGCGCTGGATGCGCACGCCCGCATAACCGGATGATGCGCCGGTGACGAGAACGGGCAGTGCCGCGACGTCGACAGAAGGGCTTGGGAACACGGTCTTTCCATTCATGTGCGGGTACTCCAACTCTGACAACATACTCATCACACAGATTCATAAAAACAGAGATGGTTCAAATCATTCCTGATGACAGATGATCCCCTTGATCATACGATAGAGGAAACAAATGCGCCAGACGCATGTGCGGCAGATCGAACACCCGATTCATGAAAACAAAGACACATCATGCGCAGACGCATCTGCCGCGATCCACATCATGAACATCGAGGAGAGCCGACATGGAGCATGTAACGCAGTCAGAACGGCAGAGACTCAGAGACCTTGCCAAACGCCAGGCCGAGATCGCGGGCTCACCCCGGATGCGGCAGCTGGTCGCGGACTGGTATGCGCACAACGACCTGAAGGGATCGCGGCCCATGTTCACCGTGGAGACCTGGACCTTCCAGCAGGATATCCCGCTGGAACCGGCCCGCTGCGAATCACCGTTCGCCCGGGAGATCGAACAGGCGCTGCTGCTGCGGCTGGCCAACCACCGGTATGTGAACGATGACACGGTGGTGCCGGACGTGTTCCCGGTCGGCGTGTCATCCTGGTTCAAGCCGTTCGGGCTGGAGGTGAAGCGGCAGGTGCTATCGGGATCCGTCGGGCACCAGTTCGTGCACCAGATCCATGACCTCGAGGACGACTTTCACCTGCTCGGTCCCTCGACCTGGGGATCCGATGGCCTTGCGGCGGCGCAGAACCGTGTGGCCGCGGTGAACGAGGTGTTCGGCGACATCCTGCCGGCGCGGCTGGTTGGCAGCTGCCTGTATGCGGTGCCCACGCAGGACATTGTCCACCTGATGGGGTTGGAAACCCTCATGTTCTCGATGACCGATCATCCGGAGCTGTTCCACCGGATGATGGATCAGTTGTCGGACGATTATGTGGCCTTCCACCGCTGGCTGGAAGCGGAGGGTCTGCTGCTGCCGACCACATCGCACGGCGGCGTTGGGAACGGTACCTATGCCTATACGCATGACCTGCCGGAGCAGGGTCCCGTGACGGTCGGGCAGGTCTGGGGCTTCATGGATTCCCAGGAGACGGTGGGCATCTCGCCGGCGTCGTTCGAGGCATTCATCTTTCCGTACTACCGGAAGGTAGCCGAAAAATACGGCCTGCTGTCCTATGGCTGCTGCGAGCCGGTCGACCCGATCTGGGACGGCTGCCTTTCCAAGCTCGGGAACCTGCGCAAGGTGTCCGTTTCGCCCTGGTGCAACGAAGCGTTCATCGGGGAGCGGCTTCGCGGCACGAAGACGATCTACCACCGCAAGCCGTCCCCGAACTATCTTGGCGTTGGGGTGGAGCTCGACGAAGCGGCATGGCGCGCCCACATCGAGGCGACGCTCAAGGCGGCGAAGGGATGTAAACTGGAATTCTCGCAACGCGATGTGTACACCGTCAGCGGGAACCTGCCCAAGATCGGACGGCTCATCGACATCGCCCGCGATGCCATCGAAAGGCACTGGGCGGGCTGAGACTGCCTGTCATGTACTCGTGCCACAAGGAAAGAGCCGCCCGATCCGGGCGGCTCTTTCCGTTCCGCATCCGTTTTCCGCATGGGGCTGGTCGCCCGATCATGGGGCCGGCAAATGGGTATGCTTGATAGGGTATGAAAGGAGGGGACGGCCATGCGCACGTCGCATCGTCCTTTTGTCTTCGAAAGTCATGATTTCGAGCGGATGTGCCGGTTTGCCGTCGATGACAGCGCGCACGGCCGGCATCGGTTTGTCTGGCATGTCGGACGGCTTGTCGACTGGAAATACATGCTGTTCGAATTCCGGAAGTGCTTCCCGGACAACTTTTCACAGGAAGCCGAACTGTGGTTTGACGGGTTCGGGGACCTGATCGGGTTTGTTCTCTCGGATGAATTCGGGCCGGATCTCGTTTTCTTCGCCAGGCCGGAATGGCAATGCCTGTTGCCCGACATGATCCGTTGGGCGAAGGCGCATTGGGGAATCCGGCATGACAAGCTCTGCGTCACGACCGCCGAAGGGCATGCCGCGCTCATCGCCGCGCTCGATGCGGAGGGGTTTTCCAGGACGGACGGCCTGGAGCGGACCTATGTCTTCGATACGGCCCGATACAGGGAATATGTCATTCCGAATCCCTCGGTCCGCCTTGAGGACATGCGCGTCAATGGAGATTACGACGCACATGATGCGATTCGTACCGATGCCTGGCCCAAGAGCCAATCGGTCGGGCAGCAGCGTGAGATTCGCAATTATTCCCGCCGGAGTCCCATCTATGATCCGGGTTTCGATTTTGTGCTGCTGACGGAAGAACCGCATGCCCTCCCCGATACGCAAAAGGAAGACCGGGAGGACGGCATGCGTTGTTGCGCTGCGGGCGGCAGGGCCGTATCCAGCTGCGAGGCCTTCATTGACCGGAAAAACGGTACCGCGGAAATCGAACGCGTCTGCACGCTGCACGCCGAATGGGGAAAAGGGTATGCCCGGATGATGCTGCTCGCATGCCTGCGGCGGATCCATGAGGCGGGCATCCCGACAGCCTACATCACGGGTGGGTATGACAAGACGATCCACCTGTATGGGGATCTCGGTCATGTGGATGCCTTTGATCTGCATATGTACCAGTGGATGAGTCCTCGGGTGTGATCAATCCTGCGTTGACAGAACTGCCCCGTCAGGCGTAGTGTAGGAAAAAGACCTGTAAACAGGGATAAGTTGGGCCGCGAGTGGAAGAGACGGGAAGAGACAAGCAGAGACGGGAAAAGACAAGCAGAGACGGGAAGAGACGAGAAGAGACGAGAAAGCAGGCACCCGTATGGTTTTTGTCCTCAAGCCCGGCGTATCGCCGGAGAAGGTGGCGGCGTTCGTCCGCCACATCGAAGAGCAGGGTTTTTCCACCTTCATCAGCCATGGCACCGAGCATTCCGTCGTCTGCCTCATCGGCAACACGGCCTCCATCGACGTCGATGCGGTCGTGGAGACGCATGACATCGTCGAATACGGAAAACGCGTCACCGAACCGTACAAGGCCGTCAACCGGTCCGTGCATCCGGAAGACACGCGGATCACGGTCGGCGGCGTCACCATCGGGGAGGGCTGGTTCCAGGTCATGTCCGGCCCCTGTTCGGTCGAAAGCGAAGCACAGGTGCTCGAAATTGCGCGATCCGTCAAGCGCAGCGGCGCGACGATCCTGCGCGGCGGTGCATTCAAGCCACGGACATCACCCTATGCGTTCCAGGGACTCAAGGAAACGGGCATCGACTACCTGGTCGCCGCCCGACGGGAAACCGGCCTGCCCATCGTGTCCGAAATCATGAACAGCGCCCAGCTGCCGTTGTTCGAGGATGTGGACATCATCCAGGTCGGGGCGCGGAACATGCAGAACTTCGACCTGCTGCGCGAGGTCGGCCGGCTGCGCAAGCCCGTGCTGCTCAAACGCGGCATGAGCAGCACCATCGAGGAGTTCCTGCTGAGCGCGGAGTATATCCTGGCCGGCGGAAACACGCAGGTGATCCTGTGCGAGCGGGGCATCCGCACCTTCGAAACCATGACGCGCAATACGCTCGATCTCTCGGCGGTTCCGCTTCTGAAGCAGAAGTCGCACCTGCCGGTCATCGTGGATCCGAGCCATGCGGCCGGCATCCGCAGTCTCGTGCATCCGCTGTCGAAGGCGGCGCTGGCGGTCGGTGCCGACGGGGTGATGATCGAGACGCACAACAATCCGGCCAAGGCGCTGTGCGACGGCGCGCAATCGCTGGACCTGGCGCAGTTCGAGACCGTCATGACGGATCTGAAGCGGCGTGTGGCATTCGAAGGCAGACGGATGGCTTGATGCCGCGACGCCCTGTGCGGGCAGGCGTGCGGTTCCTGTTTGCCCGCCCCGGGAAACGGGCGCCGGGTCAGGCCTCATCCGCGGATCCGGAGGGATCTGCCTTTTTGGCCTTGCTGCGCTTGGCAGCCTTTTCCGCGCGCTTCTCCGCCGCATATCGCAGATTGGCGGCCGCCCGGAAGCGTGTGATCCGCTCGATGAGATCCAGCGGGAGCGGCTTGTCGAACGGGAACTGGATGGCACCCTTGGAATGCGCGTATGCCGCAAGCTCGGGCAGGAACGCCTCCACGCCATCCGCACCCGGATAAAAGCCGATATGATGGTTGTGGACGGCGAAGTGGACCAGGTTGCCTTCGAGCTTGAAGGTCGGCATGCCCCAGCTGATGGTTTCCTCCGCTTCGGGCACTGCGCTTCGGATCAGCTGGCGGAGCGACTCGCACCGCGCCCGCACTTCCGCGGCAAGGGGTTTCAGATAGGCATCGACCGCGTCGCGGCCTTTCGGTACTTGCTCCATATCGGATCCTTTCATCTGTCGGCGGCACATCGGCATGCCGCTTGTGTCCGGTCACCCGCACGGGCGACGCGTGACGTGGCTTCCACACGCATCGGCCCTGCAATGGTTATACCCGGAGACGGACATGCATACACATGGCAGGCGGGCCCGCATCACGGTCCGGGCCGTGCGATGCCTGCCGCCGTCTGGTCCGTTGCCGCGCGCAGGGCGGCCGTGCGATAATGGGAATCAATCGGTTGGCAGCCGTCGGCCGGCCATCAGCCGGCCATTTGCCTGCCATCGGACTGCATGCGCATCGGAGGAGCCGCCGTGCCGCAACCAGCACCCGCCATTGTTTCCGCAACCCGCTCACCCGCAGGCGGAAGGCCTTCGGGTGTGCTCGTGTTGCTGCTGGCCGCGGTTCTCTGTTCAGGGTGCGCCGGCATGCGTCCACGTCTGGGGGAGAGCTCCGGTGAAGCCGGTATCGCTGCGAGACAGGCTGCCGGTGCATCCGCCGCCACGACATCGCCGTCCGCCGCCACGACATCGCCGTCCGCCGCCATCACATCGCCATCGGCCGCCATCACTTCGCCATCGGCTGCCACGCCTTCGCCTTCCGTTACGACGACGGGCGATGTGGCCGGCATTGTTCCGGCGCGTCGGTTGGATCCCTCGTTGGCCGGCACCTACGATTTCATTGAGATTTCCGACCTGCACGATACGTTGGAGAGCGAGCTGGGAGAACCCGTGCTGCCCGTCCTTGCGACCCACCTCAAGCGCATTGATGCGCAAAATCCGGGGAAAACCCTGATGCTGAGCGGCGGCGACAATGTGGACGGTTCCCTGCGCGCCCTTCGCGATGCGTCGGATGCGCCGGTCATGGAGGCCTTGGAGGCGATGGGATTGGATGCCACGGCGCTGGGCAACCATGAATACCGCGCTTACGGCGTCGAACGGCTGGTCCGTGAAACCCTGGCGGACTGCGACATCCCCGTGTTGTGCGCCAATCTGCTCGATCCGAAGACGGGCAAACCCGCCTTCGCGCCCGACAAGGTGTTCCGGCTCGGGGCGCTGCGGGTTGCGGTCATCGGTTCCTCAAGTGACAAGATCCGCAAGCGGTACCTTGCCGGGGAAAATCCGCAATGGCTCTATGTGCCGCATGCCGAGGCCATCAATGCCCGGGCGCGCGCCATCCGGTCGCAGGATCGCGCCGACCTGGTGGTGGCGCTAGTCCATGAAGGCGGATATGAGGATGGGAAGGGGAAGGGCGGCGGCACCCTTGTCGCGCTGGCTCAGGAACTCGAGGGCGTGGATGCGGTGTTTGGAGGCGACACGCACACGGTTGTCCGTACCGCAAGCGAAGGCATGCCGGTTGTCGTGCCCGGAGCCGAAGGCACCGGGTACATGCGGGTGACGCTCACGGTTGACCGGGATGGCGGCATGCGCTTTGACCTGCAATTCGTCCGCCTGAACACGGAGGAAGCGGACGGCTACCGGGCGGAACAACCGATCTGCGATCCGCTGGTGTTGGCGATGGTCAGGAAGGCCTTGAAGGAATAGGGGATCTGCCTCCGCTGTCAGATCGTCACCGGGCGCGCTTCTGCGAGCTTGCGGCGGGAATCGGGCGGGGTGGGAGGCAGGGCGCCGGAAAGCAGGCGCGCCGTGGTTGAAACGTGCCAATTCAGGTTAAACATGTAAGCGGAGGGGATCCGCATGAGCCATGACGTATCCTTGTTCGACCTGACTGCAAGCCTTTCGGAAGCCATCGACCTGGTCAGCCCGCGCGTGTCCTGCCACAACCTGCAGACGGCATGGATCGCGCATGCCGTGGCGGAGGAGATGGGGATCGGGGGGCCGGACATGGTTCAGCTGGTGCTGGCCTCGTGCCTGCACGATGTCGGGGGACTGTCCCTGAAGGAACGGCTTGACGCCCTGGCGTTCGATGCGGCCGACAACCTTCATGGGGAAACAGGCGCCGCGCTGCTGGCGCAATTCCCCCCTTTCGCGCCGCTGGCGCGGATCATCCGTTGCCATCACGATCGATGGGATGCATCGCAGGCGCAGGATCCCGCAGGACGCGAGCCCGGCCTGCTGCAGGGGGAGCTGCGGCTGCGGCACATCCTGTATCTGGCGGATCGCGTCGATGTCAGCCTCGAACCCGGTATCGCGATGGCGTCGCAGGCGACCGCGGTCACGCGCCGGATCGCGGAAGCCGATGCGGGCCGCTTTGATCCGGATGCGGTGGATGCATTGCGCAAGGCCGCGGAGCGAGCCGATTTCTGGAATGCGCTGCAGGAGAATTCCTGCCGCGAGCGGCTCGCATGTGCCGATGTCTATCCGACTGTGAGCGTCGACGATGCCAAACTGGATGCCATGTTCAATCTGTTCGGCCGGATTGTCGACTTCCGCAGTCCGTACACTGCCTCGCACTCGACCGCCGTCGCGGCGTGTGCCGCGAGACTGGGATCCGTGTGCGGCATGGATGCGGAACAGGCGCACCTGCTTGGGGAGGCAGGATTCCTGCATGATCTCGGCAAGCTGGCCGTGCCGAAGGAGCTGTTGGAGAAACATGCACCCCTCACGAATGGCGAGCACCGCATCATCCGTGAACATCCGCTTCTGTCCGGCAGCGTGCTCCGCCCCTTGAAGGCGTTCACGCAGCTGCGCGTCTGGGTGAGCCAGCATCATGAGAGGCTGGATGGGAAGGGGTATCCCTGCCGTCTCGCCGGCATGTCGCTGTCATTGGGTTCCCGCGTTCTGGCCGTATCGGATGTGTTCGTCGCCTTGACCGAGACGCGTCCCTATCGGCCCGCGATGAAGCTTGACAAGGCTTTGGCCGCCATGGAGGCGATGTGTCGCGACAATGGCCTGGATGGGGATGTGCTGGCTGTGCTGCGCGACATGCGGATGGAACTCGATGCCGTGCGCATGGAGGCGCAGCGGCAGGAATACGGTGCATACCGCAGGCTTGTGCAGTCCGTCCGACGGGTGTAGGCGTGAACCCGCCGATCAGAAAAGGGTTGTGGCCGTGATACATTTTTCCGCATCGAACGTGACTGGGGTCGTGCCGAACCGTTCGCTTCTGACCAGCACGGTCAGCCTGCCGGACATGCCGTTCGTCCGGACCCAGAATGCGGCGGAACCGCCTGTCAGCGGCAGCAGCCGGGGTCCGACGATCTCTCCCGCACCCTCGGCGCTCAGCGCGACCACCTCGCGCGAATGGACACACCGGTTCCCGCGCGCATCCAGATGCCGGATCACGATGCGGCAGGCATCCCAGGTCTCCGCTTCGCACAGGGCAGTCCGGTCCGGAAGGATGAACAGCCCGCCGTCGGCCGCTGCCCCCTTCTCCACGGTCAGCACCGTCTTGCCGTCACGGATGCCTTCAAACCGCCAGATGAGAGACTTCTCTCCCCAGTTGCCGATGTACTTCCCGTAGAATCCAACGGCCTGTCTGTAGGAGAGCCTGTTCTTGAGCATCTGCCGGCCCATGGCAAGCTTGTGCCGCAGGGGCAGCGACTTGTCGCCATAGCGGACGATGGCGCGCAGCACCCGCTTGATGGCTTCCGCGTCCGCATGGGACAGGCCTTCCTGTCGCTCGAGCCGGTCCCCGATGAAGTCACGGATGATGACCGGTGGATGGGCAAGACCCGGATAGGTTTTCCTGTCCGGCTGGAAGGTGCCGACCGGCTCGCCGTTTCGGAACAGGCGGACGGCATCGCAGTTGGTGAAGACGACCACCTCGGTGAGGGAGGCGGCATCGTGCTCGCCGATGTCCATCGAGGAGGCGACCTCCAGGATCGGCCGGTTGTCCTGCTGGGAGGCATAGGCGGCCGCGGCGGTCTTTGGCAGGCGGTACATGTCCAGCACGCCATGATGGCAAACCCGGTCGCCGCTGCCGAAATCGCGGTGGGTGTTGTAGTCGGCCATGCACCAGCCGATGGCGCCGGCGATGCGCCGGATGCGACCTGCGGCGTCCAGCACGCGCGTGTGGCGCAGGGCATGTTCGGTGCGCCGCGCCTCCGGGTCGGCGCTTTTCGTGGGGTACATGTGCCCGTTGTGTTCGGTCACCAGATAAGGGACGCGCCGCGGGCCGTGCTTCTGCCGGGAGACCGAAGCCGGATGCTGCAGCGCGCGGTTGCCGCCGTGATGCACGAAATCGTTGAACGTGTAGACATCCTCGAACAGCCGGCTGCCCGCGAAGTTGCGCACGCCGCCCGTCTGCCGGGTGGCATCGAGCATGTGCGCGATGCGGTTCGTCTCGCGGTAGAAGTCGTCGTCATCCTGCGACTCGTTGATGCGGACGCCCCAGAGCACGATCGACGGGTGGTTCCGGTCGCGGCGGATCATTTCCTCCACATTGCGCCTGGAAACCGCCTTCCAGGCTTCGTCGCCGATGTGCTGCCAGCCGGGGATCTCCTCAAAGACCAGCAGGCCGATCTCGTCGCAGCGGTCGAGGAAATGAACGGACGGCGGATAATGGGATGAACGGACGATGTTGCAGCCGAGGTCCCGTTTGAGGATGTCCGCATCCCGCTGCTGCACGCTTTTCGGCATCGCGTTGCCCACATGCGGATAGCTCTGGTGGCGGTTCAGGCCGCGCAGCGGCAACCGGCGGCCGTTGAGGAAGAAGCCGTCCGGCTTGAATTCCGCCTCCCGGAAACCGAAACGCTGCACCCTGTCCTCCAGCCATTCCGGCAGAAGCACGGCGGTGCCGGGCGGCGTGGTGGGCCCGCCATGGACGCGAGGCGCCGGGACAGGCGCCCCGTCTTCCGGAATCAGGGTTCCGGCGGTTTCGGCCGCTTCGGCGGCTCCGGCATGCTGCACGCGGACTCGGAGCTCATACAGGTTCGGCATGTCGACATCCCAGAGCCGCACATCCCGGACCGACAGCACCTGCGTGCTGCGGCTGAACGGCTCTGCGGGCACCATGAGCACCTTTTCCATGGCTGCGGCAGGCGCGCCGGCATGGATCGCCGCAAGATGCAGGCGTACCGGAACCGCCATTCCGGTCGCGTTCTCCCAGTACAGGTCGGCATGAATCTGCCATTCGCCGTCGAAAACGCGCTGCGTGCGGACATGCATGCCGCCAAGCGACAGCGCGTCAACGCACTCGATCCGCACCTCGCGGTAGATGCCGCCGTAAGGCAGGTAGTCGACCACATTTCCGAAAGGGGGCATGTCGGGACGCTCCGTCGAATCGACCCGTACGGCCAGCAGGTTTTCCCCGCCCAAGCGCACCAGGTCCGTGATGTCGAGGTGGAAAGGCGTGTAGCCGCCCTTGTGGCTGCCGGCGTGCCTGCCGTTGACATGGACCTCCGCCGCCGTCATCACCCCCTCGAAATGAAGCAGCACCCGTTTGCTCCAGGCCGCCCCGTCCAGCCGGAACCGCTTGCGGTAACAGGAAACAAGCTGGGAAACCGACTCGTCGAAGCAGGAGAAGGGCAGTTCCCGGTTGGTGTGGGGAATCTGCACGGTCTGAAAGTGGCGGTCGTCATACTCCGGTGCAAGCATGGCCGGAGAAAAGCCGGGAAGATATCTCCAATCGAAGTTCAAGTGCTCGACGGTTCTCATATGTGCCTCCGGGCTGTCGTCCTGTACGTTCATCGGCTGGAAGTCCGGCAACCGGCCTCCGTTTCATGATAACACAATCAAGACATTTTCCGTTTCGGGCAAGGCATGCAAGCCACAGATGCATGCCTTGCCGCATGGCGCTTGACAAGGGAGGGACGTTGCGGTACAAATAAACTATAAACCCAAAAATAAGTTTACAGTTTCCATAGGAGAACGGAATCAGCAGTCAGGCGCCGGATCCGCATCTCGGATGTGCGTGCAGTGGCATGTCACACGGACCCTTCGTCCGGCTGTGCCGGGGAGACCCTTGCATCGTGCGCAATGCGCGGAACAGGAGACCACACATGGAGCAACGGTTGATGGAAGCCGGGCTGTCGGTTTTTCAGCACAAGGGTGTCCGCTTCACAATGGACGATCTGGCCCGCGCCATGGGCATCAGCAAAAAGACGGTGTATGAGCTGGTCGAAAGCAAGGAAGCGCTCATCGCCGGCATCATCGGACAACTCCACGCGGATATCCACAGGCAGCAGGCGGACATTCTCGCGGACACCTGCCTGAGGCCCGCAGAGAAGCTTGAACGCATCCTTACGGTCCTGCCGGCATGCGGCACCTGTTTCGAGTATGGCCGCCTGGCCGAGCTGGAGGACAAGTATCCGGCCCAGTTCGAGCGAATGACCCGGCTGCTCAACCAGGGATGGGAAACCACCTTCGCGCTGTACCGGGAAGGTGTCGCGCAGGGCGAGCTTCGACCCTGCCCGCCCGAGCTGTTCAAGACGCTCTACACATCCGCCGTCACCGCCCTGTTCCACGACCGGTTCGTGCTGCGTCACGGCCTGGCGTACGCGGACACGCTCAGGGAGGTCGTTTCCATCCTGATGCACGGATTCGCGCACACGGCCGCCGGGCCGGCCTGAGCCGCGGCGCATCGATTCCGGACCGGAGGCGACGCCAAACAGCGTGCGCCCTTGTTTCCCACACCACAATACAGGTGCGGCGGTTATCGGCAAGGCGCCCCGCGCATTGCCCACATGAACATCCACAACCCAGGAACACGGAGGAAGCGGGCATGGCAGGAAACGGAACGGAACGGAATCGGACAGGCGGCACTACGGGAGCGACCCTGCCGGAACTCACGACCGGCATCAAATGGGCCTATGCGGTCGGACAGCTCGGCTGGTCCATCCTGTCCGGCCTCATTCAGGTATGGCTGGTGTGGTTCTACAACCCGCCGTCGAACGTGGACATCCCGCAGGCGATTCCCCGGGGCGCGGTGCTGGGTTTTCTGACGGTCATCGGCCTGATCACCATGTCCGGACGTTTCTTCGACGCGGTGACCGACCCCTGGCTGGCGAACATGAGTGACGCAAGCCGCAACCCCAAAGGGCGCCGCATTCCGTTCATGGCGAAGGCGGCCCTGCCGTTCGTTGCAATGACCATCCTCGTGTACTGGTCCCCCGGCGCATACAGTCAGGCCCTGAACATCGTCTGGCTCACGGTGACGCTGCTGGCACATTATTTCTTCTTCACCATGTATGTGGCGCCCTACTTCGCGCTCATCAGCGAACTGGGCCGCACATCGCAGGATCGCATCGACCTTTCCACCTATACGGCACTCACCTGGTTCGCCGGTTACATCGTCGCCAGCGCTGCCGCCTTCATCTGGCCCGTGTTCGAGGGCATGGGCATGCCGCTGGTTTCCGCCATCCGTCTGACGGTCGTGCTGCTTGCACTGCTGGGCATGATCTTCCTGCTGGTGCCCGTGCTGACGATCCGTGAAACAAAGTGGGTGGCTCCGGCTCCGGCGGCGGAACCGGTCCATTTCATCAAGGCGATCGGCAGCGTTTTCCAGAACCGCAACTTCCTGCTTTTCGAGGTGTTCTTCCTGGCCTATGGCATCGCCATCACGATCTTCCAGACGGGCAACGTCTATTATGCCACCGTGCTGCTCGGCATGGATGAAACGGCGGTCACGCTCATCACCGCGGCGACGGGCATGCTCGCCTTCCTGCTGTACCCGCTGGTGAACCGCCTGAGCTTGCGTCTTGGCAAGAAGCGGTTGTGTCTCTTCGCCATGGCGTTGCTGATTTTCGCCTATGTCTATTGCGCGTTCCTGGGCGTCATGCCCCTGCCGGCGATCGTGCAGGTGGTCGTGTTCGTGCTGTTGGCTGGCATCGGCTTCGCGATCTTCGGTATCCTGCCCAATGCCATTTGTGCCGACACGGCACGCAACGACGCCCTGCGGACCGGGAAAAGCCGGGAAGGCATGTTCTTTGCGGTGCAGACCTTCATGAGCAAGATGGGCCAGATGGTCGCCATGGTTCTGTTCAGCTCCATCCTGCTGTTGGGCAAGGAGCCGGGGCACGATATCGGCATTCGCCTGACCGGTGCTGCCGCGGCCGTCATCGGCGTGGTGGCGCTGGCGATCTTCTCGCGGTACCGTGAGGAGCCGGACCTGTCGGAGGAAGCGTCCGTCGTGCTTGATACCGCTGCGGAGTGACCGCCAGGAGGGGCGCACATGGATGTTGCAGGCTTGCTGGGCATTCTCGCCGGCATCGTGGTCATCGCACTCGCCGGTGTCGGCTGGAAATTTTCGAACGTCGTCCTTCGGCCGAACCGCCGGTCGCTGGAATCGATGGAAGCGGAGCAGATCGCGGCAGGTCAGTTGGCTCCGGGAGAGTATGGCGCGCTTCAATCGGAACCGTTCACGCTCCAGTCACCCTATGGGTACCGCGTCGAGGGCGAATGGCTGATGCCCTCCGGGGATGCGATGCCTCCCGGCAGGGGCTTGAACGGCACATCATCCGAAGCCATGCCACCGCCTGGTGCCCTGTCGGCGCGGGCGGTTGTCATTACCCACGGATACGGCGTCAACCGCGTCAACAGCGTCAAGTATGCCCGACTGTTCCTGGCACAAGGGTTCCAGGTCGTGATCTATGATCACGGGAACAGCGGTACGAGCGGCGGCGCGTTCACGACGATGGGACACAGGGAAAAGGATGACCTCAAGGCCGTGACGGACGCCGTATTCAGCCGTTTGGGTCCGGATGCGTTCGTCGGCACGCACGGCGAGTCCATGGGCGCGGCCACGGTGCTGCTGCATGCGGCGATGGAGCCACGCCTCGCCTTCGTGATCGCCGATTGCCCGTACGCGGACCTGCGCATGCAGTTGGCGTATCGGCTCAAGGTCGAGTACCGGATTCCGCCGTTCCCGATCCTTGATGCCGCCAGTCTGGGGGCATGGCTGCGCGCGGGTTTCCGATTCGGTTCCGTGTCCCCGGTACGGACGTTGGAGGCGCAGGGGGGAATGCCCGGGATGCCGATGCTGTTCATTCACGGGTTGGCGGACGACTATATTCCGCCGGAAGCTTCAGAGCGGTTGCACGCGGCGAAGCGGGGCAGGTCGGAGCTGCTGCTGATGCCTGATGCGGGGCATGCGGAAAGCATATCGGCTCATCCGGGCCGTTATGATGCGGCGGTCCGCGCGTTTGTCGATGCGGTGCTTGCAAGTCGTGCAAAGACGGGTCGAACGACAATGTAACCGTGTCGGTGCATCGGCGGGGTCGTCCGGCGGCGTCGTTGTTGCGCCGTCTGGTACCGTCATGCGTCGTCATATGCATTCATGCGCCGTCATGCCGTACCTGCCCGATCAGGGCGAGGCGGAATACCGGGCGCATGAGGCGGATTCTGCCAAGCAGCGAACCTTGCGGGTGCGCGGTTGCCGTGCCTTGAGGATTTCCCCGATGCTGCAGAGCTTGTCGGCGATGCAGACGAGCCAGGCTTCGACCCTCCGTGGCGGAACGATCGTCAGGGGGAACATATGCCGCAGGATGATGTCGCGTTCGACGGCATTGAGCGGGAACTCCCTTTCGGCATTCGCCAGGGCGGTTCCGGGATGGGTGTACCCGTGAAGTCCCCGGCTTGCCTGCGGCAGGTGCCAGTCGTACAGGAAAAAATCATGGAGGAGGGCTCCCCTGACCAGGCTGGCGGGGTCATGCCGCAGGCGCAGACGCCCCGCCAGCCGCAGGCTCAGGCGTGCGACCGCAAGGCAGTGCTGCTGGCAGGAGGTGGTGCCGTGCTGCACGAAGCCGGCCGTTTTGCGGAAGTTGGGCGATGAGAGAATCGCATGGGCATGGATCCGGATCACAAGGTCCGGATCCATGTTGCCGTTCGGGACGGATTTGCGCCGGGGCTCGGACATCCGCATGCTCCTTCCTGTCTTGCAGCCTGTAGGGGGCATGCCTGCAGGCGGTTGCGGGATCATGGACACCCGCCTGCCCGTGTTGACTTATGTAACACCTGAGTCATATAATACGCCTGTATGGCTCCGATTTACAAGGAGGCTTGTATGAATCGTCCGGCCACACCCGATGACCGGCGTTGCCGGAAAACCCGCAAGGCCATCCGGCATGCGCTTCTCGCGCTGCTCGGCGAGAAGGACGCGCCGCAGATCCAGGTCAAGGAGCTGACCGATGCCGCGGACATCAGCCGCAAGACGTTTTATGCGCACTATCAGGAACCGGCGGAGGTGCTCGGGGAGATCGAGGACGAAGTCGTGCTCCGGCTGGAGGCGTCACTGGATTCGCCCGTCGGGAGCGGAACCCATGCGGATGCCGATGTCCTTTTCCGCAGTCTCACACGGTTGATTCAGGACGATTATCCCGTGTTTGGCCGGTTGCTGTGCCGGTCGGGCGCCACGCGGCTGCCCGAGAAGGTGACGGCCATGCTTCGGTGCCGCATCCGCTCGGAGATGCTCAGACGCGGGCAGGCGGCAGCCTGCGGGTCCGTCCGTTCCGATGCCGGCATGCGCGTTCCCGCATCCATGCCGGATGCCGGCATGCTCGAGCGTGCGGTCGATTTCATCTCGGCCGGCGCCATGTCGGTGTATCTGCAGTGGTTCGGCTCGGACAGGATGACCCCGATCGACGAGGTGATCGCAACCATCGGACTGTTGGCGCGCGACGGTGCCGGCCGGGTGCTTTCATGTTTCCGCGGGGGAGGGGCAGCATGTGGATGACGCTTGTGGACCTGTTCCTCTGGCTGGTGATATACAGCGTGACCGGCTGGATGTATGAATCCGCGCTTTGCTCCGTGCAGGAACGCCGGCTCGTGAACCGGGGCTTTCTCAACGGACCGCTCTGCCCGGTGTATGGGTTTGGCGCCGTCATCGTGCTGGTCGGCGTCGGCTGGCTGCAGGGTCATCCGCTTTGGCTGTTCCTGGCCGGCATGCTGCTGACCTGCACGGTGGAGTACCTCACCGCCTGGCTGCTGGAAACCCTGTTCGATACGAAATGGTGGGACTACTCGCACATGCGCTTCCATCTGCATGGCCGCATCTGCCTGCTCGGCGCGCTGGTGTTCGGCCTGTTCTCGGTTGTGCTTGTCCAATGGCTGCATCCCCTGGTCCGATCCCTGACCGGACAGGTGACGCCCTTGCTGCGCCTCATCATCGCCGTTGTGCTGTTCGCGGCCATCGCTGCGGACACGGCGGTCACCGTCACCCATATCCTGCGCATGAACGGCCGTCTGCGTGAGATCGAGGAGGCGGTCGACCGGTTCACCAACCGGACGTCCGAACAAGTAGTCGAATGGCGAAACCGCCTTGCCGCAGGTGTTCGCGAAACGGCGGAATCGCTGCTCGGGTCCTCCGGCGAGTTGACGCAGGCTCTGGCGCGGAGCGTGCACGAAAAGGTGGAGAGCCTGATGGAGAGCGCCGGCAGTCTGCGCGATACGGCCGAGGGGCTGGCCGATGCGGCGGAGAACCTGCTCAAGTCCGCAGGCGATCTGCAGAGAAATGTGGCGGAGGATGTCCGGGAACGGATTGCAGGCGTTCGGGCCGCCCTGGCGGAACGCTTCACCGAGAGCGAGTTTTTCAGCGAACGCGTCCGGGGCCTGTTCGACATGCAACGGTTCCAGAGCCGTCGCCTGTCTCGCGCCTTTCCGCGCATGGCCCACCGCCGGTATGGCAGGGCCTGGCTTGAGCTGAAGCGGGACCTGCAGGCCGGAAAGGCCGCCCACGGGAAAAATCGGGCAGCATTGGATTCGAAAGAGCCGCACCCGGAAAACGAACGGTGACGACGGCCACCGGACGTGCGATAATGGATTATGGGCAACCTGACGGCGTAATGGCCGGTGTTGTGGGGTCCGTGACATTCTGTGGCCGAGGTGTTTTCGCATGATGCGCTGTCGATTCCACCGGTCGCGCCCGATTCCGATGCTGGTGCCATGCATCCTGCTGCTGGGCTTGTTTCTTGTCTGTATCTTCTGTGCGGGATCGTGTCTTGTGACGGCAACCACGGCGCCGCAGACGACCTCGGATGAAACGGCACCATCCCATGAAACCCTCCATGTCGTACTGGATGAGAGCTACCCCCCATACTCCTTCCGGAATGCGGCGGGGGAAATGCAGGGGCTTTCCATCGACCTGTGGCAACTGTATGCCCGAAAGACTGGCACGACGGTCGAACTGACAGGCATGCCCTGGTCCGAGGCATACAGCGCCATGCTGGACGGTCATTTCGACGTGATCGATACCATCACCTGGAATGAGGATCGCGCGAGGCTGTTCCTGTTCACGGATCCCTATGTGACGATGAACGTGCCTGTGTTTGTCCGTGCCAGGATCACAGGCGTCAGCAGCCTCGAGTCGCTGACGCGGTTCCGTGTCGGAGCGAAGAGGGCGGACACGGCCATCCTGAAGCTCCGGCGCAAGGGCATCTCCGTCGCCAAACAGTACCCGGATGTCGAAGCACTTGTCCTTGGTGCGGCTGCCGGTGAGGTGGATGCCTTTGTCGCCGGCGAGCCGTCCGCCATGTACCACCTGTACCTGCACAATCTCCAGAACGAGTTCCGCATGGGTGAGACCGTGTATACGGCGGAGTTCCGCCGTGCCGTCGCGCTGGACGATCCCGCATTGCTCGAGCAACTGCGCGCGGGTTTCGACCTCATCACCGTTCGGGAGCGGGAGACCCTGCAGGCGCATTGGTACGGGCGCAATCTGCCGATGTCCGGATGGCTTCGTACGGTTGCGATCGCAGGCGGTGTGGCGGGAGCCTCCCTGATGCTGCTTGCGGCATGGATTCTGGCGCTGCGGCGCGCTGTCCGCGACAAAACAAGGGCGCTGACCGACATGCTGGCGCTGGAGCGTGACCATGCGGCACGACTCGCCCGCCAGAATGTGACGGATGAGCTGACGGGACTGCGAAACCGTTTTTGGTACGAGCAGGAACTGACACAACTGGCCAAGGAGCCACCAAAGGCTTTTGCCGTGGTGATGTGCGACCTGGACGGGCTCAAGCTGGTCAACGATACCATCGGCCACGCCATGGGGGATCGGTTCCTTCGGGAAGCCGCCCGGTGCCTGAAGGAATCCTTTCCGCCCCAATCCGAGATCAGCCGTATCGGCGGCGACGAATTTCTTCTTCTGTGCGGCAACACACGGGCGGAGGTGATCGATGCGGCACGTATCGCGACGGGCAAGCTTCTCCGGGAGAGGTTCGGCACGGAGTATGCCGATCTTGTCAGTCTCTCGTTCGGCATGTACTTTGAGCCGGGCGTGGCGTACGATGTGCCCGGCATGATCCGGGAGGCCGACCTCCGGATGCTGCGGGCCAAGCTGCATCGGCACCAGAGCATGCGCAGCGGGTTGATCTCGATCCTGCGCCAGATGCTGGAGGCGCGTGATTTCGGAACCCAGGACCATGCCCGCCGCAGCGACTCCCTGTGCGAGCGGCTGGGACGGCGGCTCGGATTCCATGACGGACAGCTGACGGACCTGAGGTTGTTGGCGACGTTTCATGATATCGGCAAGATCGGCATTCCCGACGCCATCCTGATGAAGCCGGCCCGACTGACCCCGGAGGAGTTCGAGGTGATGAAGACGCATCCTTCGATCGGCATGCGCATCGCGCAGTCCGCCATCGAGCTGCAGCCCATTGCGGATCTCATTCTCAAGCACCACGAACGCTGGGATGGCAAGGGGTATCCCCTGGGCATCGCCGGCGAGGCGATTCCCGTGCACTGCCGCGTGCTTGCGGTGGTCGACGCCTTCGATGCCATGACAAACAACCGCCCTTACCGGGACGCCATGTCGGAGCAGGATGCGTTCCTCGAGCTTGACCGGTGTGCGGGCACGCAGTTCGATCCCCGGATCGTCGCGCTGTTCCACGAAGTCATCGCCGAGGAGGACGAAGGGAATGCCTTCGAGGAGAAGGACGGGCACATACCCGCGGAGGATGGGGTGAAGACCGCCGACGGAAAGGCGGATGCCGTTTAGTCCGTTCCAGCTCAGGTACCCGCGATGGCCGATGCCTGTCAGCGATCGTAGACATAGAGCATCGTTGCCAGCTTCCGGCCGGGGGTCATGAGCATCATCCCGTCGTAATACATGCCGCACGATCCACCGCCATCAAGGTTGATGGCCTGCCGACACCCGAGCGCCAGCATGATCTCCTTCATGTCGCTGATTTTTGCACTGGTTGTCGTCACCAGCACCAGTCGTCCGTCCGCGAGCGTACCGGCGGCTGTTCGTGGCGCGGAGCCGGTCGTGAAGCGCGCATCCGCGAAGGTGGGGCTCGTGGAGACCGGTGCCGCGGCACCGTTGACGACCAGATCCGGCCCCCCGGAGATCATCCATTGCATGTTCTCAAGACGAAAATCCGCGTTTGTATTCCGGAACAGGTAGTGCTCGATCTCAACAGATCGGCCGATATCCATGTCCCAGTCGCCGAGCCAGTGCTTCGTCACGTTTTCCCCAAAGAACACAAGAAATCCGTCGGAAGGGATGCTTGCGCTCATGCCTGGGGAGACCGCTGTCAGGCCGTTGATTTTCCCGTTGCGGACCGTGAGGACATGTCCAGTCGCCGTGATGGCGATGGAGGTGCCGCGGCGCGGGGTATAGAGGATGGCGTTTCCAGCGCTCTGCGAGCGGGTGTTGACTTCATAGGAATCCCAAACGCTGTAATCGATCTGACCGCCGGCGACCATGACGTTCTTGCGCAGACCGTCCGCATACAGGTGCGTGAAGATGCCGGGCACACTGAAGGCGATCCGCTTGTCTCGGGTGATGCCCAGACTCGTAAGGCCGCTTTGTCCGAAGACAAGCTCGCCGTCGATCATCACATGGCCGATGGGATCCTTGACTTCCGCATAGGCCGAGAAAAAATTGGCATTGATCGCGACCCGGGCGCCTTTTGCCTTTGCCATCGTCGGGAAGTCCGCCGTCCGGTTGAGCATCGTGTCCGGGAGTCCCACTTCGAAGCGGATTCGGGGATCGTCGGGCCTGACTGTCACGACATGCGCGGTCTTGCTGCCCGAGGCGGTATCCACGGTCGCCTTTCGATAGGAGACAGGCTCGGCGAAGAGCGCGAGCGCCTGCTGTACAAGTGCGGCATCCGTAGCCGGATCGAGCAGGTTCTTTCGGTCGCTGACCACGATCAGGCCGCCGGCATGCCAGTCCACCTCCCTGCCCAATGCCTCGCAGATGGCGCGCATCGGCACGAGGATGCGTCCGCCGATGTTCTGGGCGGGCACATCCAGCGGCACTTCGGTGCCATTGACATCCATGGTGGACGCATGCAGGGCGATGCGGACAATCGTGTCGCCGCCTGTGAGTGTCGCCATGCCGTTCGGCCCGTCCCAGACAACATCCGCCCCGATGCGCTCCGCCAGAAACCGGACCGGCAGCAGGGTGCGGCCGGAGACGGAGATGGGCTTCACGGAAAGGTTCGCCTCGTCGATCCGCATCAGGGAAGCGTTCTGCCAGGCAACCGGGCAGTCGAGTTTGAACAGGACTGCCTGCTGCAGCCGCTGCGCCAGCGTTTCCGCCGCATGGACAGGCTTCGGCCGGCCGGCGGTCACAAGCAGGAAGAGGATCATTGCAAGGGGAATGATCCGGATGCGCCTTGTGCCGTTCATGCTGCCTCCCGTCACCTGAACGAGTCTGCATGGGACGCGGTGCGTACGCTTCCGGGTACGCCTCGGTTCACAGCGTGTCGATGCCCAACAGCTGTTTTGCCGCAAGGCCGATGAGGAAGGAGACCACCGCGACTGACAGCGAGATGGTCGCCATCTCGAGGAACCGCTTGAAGAAGGGCTCCTCCCTCGCGACGGCGAGATAGAAATTGAAGAACAGGATGATGGCCAGTACCGTGGCCAGCATGATCGCAAAGGCGGCCGCATACAGATGGGAGGGAAGCAGCAGGTAGGGCAGCACCAGGAGGATGACTGTGACCAGATAGGCTGCACCTGTGTAGAGGCTCGACTTGAGTGCCTTCGCGTTGCCGTCGGCCCGCTCCGCCAGGTAGTTGGAGGCGGCCATCGACAGGGTGGCGGAGATTCCGGTGATGATGCCTGTCAATGCGACAAGGCGCGTGTTTGCGAGGGCGAAGGTGACGCCGGCGATGGCGCCGGTCAGTTCCACAAGTGCGTCGTTCAATCCCAGCATCATGGCGCCGACATAATGCAGCCGTTCTTCGTCGAGCATGGCGTACAACGTCTGCTCGTGCCGGCGTTCATCCGCCAGCATGGCCGCCGCCTGCGGCAGCTGCCGCTGCATGGCTTCGTATGCGCTTCCGTTGATCCGTTCGGCTTTCTGCAGCGTCTTCACCACGAAGGTGAACCCCAGCAGGCGGGTGATCAGCTTCATGATGAACAGGTATCCGCGACGTGGCGGTGTGCCGCGCCCCGTGATCGACCGCCAGACGCCGGCATGACGCAGCTCGTCCTGCGCCATTTGTTCCAGCACCCTTCGGTTCTCGGGATTTCTTTCGCGACGTGCCATGTACGCATACAGCAGCGCGCCGGTTTCCTCGTCGCACTGGGCCTTCCGCACGGATGAAAGCAGGGCGGGGTCCATTGTTTGTGTCGGCATGTTGCCTCCTTGTTCCCTCATGAAGCCGGGGCTCCCCTTTCCATTGTATCCATCCGCCCGGTTGCGGGCAAATCTTCCCCAGGCCGGCGGACCACCCCGTGCCATACCGGCCCCCCCAGTGCCATATCGGACCGCCGCATGTGGTCGTTTGCCATGTGCGGCACCCTGTTGCAAGGCGGCACCGTTTCTGCCATAATGATGGCATACTTGTACGCACAAGTTTATCCGCGGAGGGTGACCATGCCGCTCGATCCGACCCAGGCCAAGTACGCGCAGCTGCGCGAGCATCTCAAACAGGAGATCTTCATGGGCCGCATGGCGCCCGGCAGCCGCGTGCCCTCGGAGAACACCCTGGCATCGGAGCTGGGCATGAGCCGCCACACGGTCCGCAAGGCCATATCACAGCTGGTGTCGGACGGCTTCCTCTTCACGGAGCAGGGGCGCGGCACCTTTGTGCGCGACCGTTCCCTGCGCCGCAACGAGTCGAGGAACATCGGCGTCATCACCACCTACATTTCGGAGTACATTTTTCCGCAGGTCATCCAGGGCATCGACCGCGTCCTTTCGGAGAACGGTTATTCCATCGTGCTCAAAAGCACCGGGAACCAGCCTGAAAAGGAAGCCCAGTGCCTTGCCGACATGCTGGAGAAGCAGATCGAGGGGCTGATCATCGAGCCCACGAAAAGCGCGCTGCACACGCCCAACCTCAAGCTCTACCAGGCGCTCGAGGCGCAGGGCATCCCCTACCTGTTCATCCATGGGCACCATGTGCAGCTCGAGGACAAGCCCGAGATTCTCCTCAACGATGAGGAGGGCATGCACAAGGCCGTCACCCATCTGGTTGAACTGGGCCATCGGCGCATTGCCGGCTTCTTCAAGGCCGACGACGTGCAGGGTCTGAACCGGCACAAGGGGTACGCGCATGCACTGGCGGACAATGGCATCATTTATGACCCGGAGCTGGTGGTGTGGTTCCATACCGAAGACCGGGAAACCCGAGCCGTTGCGGCGCTGGCCACCATGCTGCGGGGCAGGGGGCGGGTGGATGCGCTGGCCTGCTACAACGACCAGCTGGCCGCCATGCTGGTCAAATGGCTTCTTGAGAATGGATACCGCGTGCCGCAGGACATCTCTGTCACGGGTTTCGATGATTCATTCCTCGCTGCGGGCGGATCCGTCACGCTGACCTCCGTGAGCCACCCGAAGGAGCGCCTGGGTGAAACGGCGGCGCAATGGATGCTCGACATGCTGGGCAACGGCATGCCACTGGAGGCGGAGCGGCACCGGGTCATCGAACCGGAGCTCATTGTCCGTGCGTCCACGGGGCCCTGCCCGGATCGGAACGGTTTTCCCGAAACGGACCAGCGGCGTGGGTTTGGTGGCAGAGAAAAGGGGAAATGATTCCATGAACTGAGAACCAGGACATCCTGCAATCGGGGTTGCATCACGATGGACGGATGCACATGTCCGATCAGTGACTGCATCAACATGTACGCTCAACTGCACAAGTTATCACCCGTCAACACCCAATCGACTGGACAAGATGGAGGACAAGACATGGCAAAGCTACTCGACCTCAAGCAGCACGAAGTATGGTTCATCACCGGCAGCCAGCACCTGTACGGCCCGGAAACCCTCGATCAGGTGGCGGCCCACTCCAGGGAGATGGCCAAGGCGTTGGACCTTGATCCCGCCATTCCCTGCCGCGTGGTGTTCAAGCCCATCGTCAAGACCGCCGGCGAAATCACGGCCGTTTGCGAGGAAGCCAACCACAACCCCGCCTGCGTGGGCATCATCACCTGGATGCACACCTTTTCGCCCGCCAAGATGTGGATCGGCGGCCTGTCCATCCTCAGGAAGCCCCTGCTGCACCTGCACACGCAGTACAACCGCGACATTCCGTGGCACTCGATCGACATGGACTTCATGAACCTCAACCAGGCGGCCCATGGCGACCGGGAATACGGCTTCATCGGCACCCGCATGAAGGTGGTCCGCAAGGTCGTCGTCGGCTACTGGGAGGATGCCGCCGTCCGTGCGAAGGTCGGCGCCTGGATGCGCTCCGCCGTAGGCCATGTCATTTCCCGCTCCATCAAGGTGGCCCGTTTCGGCGACAACATGCGTGATGTGGCCGTGACCGAGGGCGACAAGGTGGAAGCACAGATCCGCCTCGGCTGGACGATCGACGGCTATGGCATCGGCGATCTCGTCAGACTGGTTGACGCCGTTTCCGACGCGGAAGTCGATGCGCTCATGCAGGAATACGAGGCATCCTATGAGTTCTGCGATGCGGCGAAGGTGGCCGGCCCCGCCCGCGACGCCATCCGCGAACAGGCCCGCTATGAGATCGCCATGAAGGCGTTCCTCGTCAAGGGCGGATATGGCGCCTTCACCACCACCTTCGAGGACCTGCACGGGTTGAAGCAGCTGCCCGGTCTTGCCGTGCAGCGTCTCATGGAGGCCGGCTTCGGCTTCGGCGGCGAGGGCGACTGGAAGACGGCCGCCATGGTCCGGCTGGTGAAGCTCATGGCTTCCGGCGACGGCAAGGGCACCTCCTTCATGGAGGACTACACCTATCACTTCGAGCCCGGCAACGAGATGGTGCTCGGCGCCCACATGCTCGAGGTGTGCCCCACCATCGCGCGTGCCAAGCCGCGCATCGAGGTCCATCCGCTGGGCATCGGCGGCAAGTCCGACCCGGCCCGCATCGTGTTCGAGGGCAAGGCGGGGAAGGCGCTCAACGCCAGCCTCATCGACATGGGTGATCGGTTCCGCCTCATCGTCAACGAGGTCGAAGCGGTCGACAGGATGCCCGCAATGCCGAAGCTGCCTGTGGCCCGCGTGCTGTGGAAGCCCCTGCCGAGCCTGTACGAGGGTGCGGAGCAGTGGATTCTCGCCGGTGGCGCCCACCACACCGTGTTCACCTACGACATCTCGTCCGAGCAGCTCAGGGATTGGGCGGCCATGAACGGCGTGGAGTTCGTGCTCATCCGCTGATTTCACCCCATGCCCGCGCGCTTTGCGGATTCCCGCGGGAACACGCCGCAGGTGCCGCACATCATGACAGCCGACAGGAAAGCCGGCTTCGGACTTGGGTCCGCAGCCGGCTTTCCGCGCTGCACCGTATCGGTGCGCTCATGTTGAAGGATTTCCTGCCGCATCATCCAACCGGATCAGGTGATCAAGCGGCGCCCATGCCATCTTGTCCGGCCGGCCTGCCTTTGCGCACCAGATCCAGCCATTGATTTCCTTTTCGGGCATCAGCATGTCACCTGTCTCCAGATCGAACTCCTCCGCGCAATAATCGTCCAGGAGAATGCCGGTCCCGTCATGAACCGCGATGAGCTCCCGCGGGATCCAGCCTTCGCCACTTGCGGTGCCGCAGAAGGTCCAGCCGGTCCATCCATCCTCCTGGACCGACTCCCTGAGGATGGCGACCGCTTCGCCTTTCCTGACGGCAATTGGATGCGGGTAGTCGCTTTTACGCGGTTTGCTCACCATGTAGGCACGCATGTCTTTCGTCCTCCCTTTCCGCTATTGTGACATATCCGAGCATGCCGGACCATGGCATTTTCTGTGAAGACAGCAGGATGCCTGCAGGGCGGGATCCGGCTCCGACTTGACATCGCTGGACGATGGCGATTGTCTGCGTGTGGACGGCCGGAATCGTCTGGCACATCATACGAACCAGAAAGGCGTGGACTGGTGTGTTCCCGATCTCAAGTCCCTTTCTCGATGACCAGGATGCAGGTGCTGTCCGGAAGCCGCACCGGTTGCCGGTTCTCGTCCAGCAGCTCGATCTTCGGTGCCAGCGCGGCTTCATAGCCGTCCTGCAGGTGGTGATCCAGCAGCCGGATGACGGCCGTCTCCCCGAGTGTATCGGCGATGAACCGGCGCCAACCCGTGGGCGTGAAGCAGCCGAACTGCTCGTTGACCTCGTGGGCGTAGGAATCTTCGCCCCACGTATAGGTGTAGAGGAATTCCATCGCGTCGTTGACCGGCAGGATCACCTCGTTGTGGCCGACGAGTCGGTACTGGATGCTGCGGCCCTTGAAATCCTGCTGATAACGCGCAAGGAATGCCAGCCCCTCGTCGGAACGGAACCGGATGATGCGCATCTGGTCCTCCGGCTCCGTCATGATGCCGTCGCGGATGAGGATGCGCCCACCGGGCGGCAGGATGGCATAGGCGCTCCTCAATGCGGCCGCGAGCGTCTCGTGCCGGAAGAGCCGCCCCTCGTGCGGCACATAGGAGAACAGCTCATGCAGGATCGAGCAGAAGATGATCGTGTCGACGCTGCCCGACACGAAGTGCGCGCCCAGGTCGAGCGCGTTTCCGTACTGTACATGCCAGGGGCGGTGTTCGAGCGTCTTGCGGCGGCCCAGCGCGTCGAGCACGTTTTGCGCGATGTCCACGCCTGTGACGCGCTTTTCCGGGAAACGCTCCGTCAGGGCGTCCAGCAGGGCGCCGCCACCCGGCCCGATGTCGAGCACGTGATGGCCCACCACATGGGACAGCAGCACCTTCTTGAAGCCGATGCTGCCATTCATCGTCTCCAGATAGCGCTCCTCGTCGTAGAATCGGTCATAGGCGTCGCGCCGCAGGCCGAAGAGGTCGAACACCATCATCACGGCGCGTTCGTACATCAGGCCGGCCTGCTCCGCTTCGATGCAGAAGTCGATGAGCCGGCTGCCGGCCGGGGAGAAGCGGAACCGGAAGAACACCGTGTCACCGCAGCCCGGAGCGGTGCCGCATTCCGGCGCCACATGCGGATTGTGGGGAAGATGCCCGTCCAACAGGGCCTGCATGTCCAGATCGGCGAGATACCGGCTGATGATGCGCTGCGCGTAGAGGTTGACGCGCTTTTTCCCGCGATGCTGGCGGTGCAGGTCGCACATCAGGGGCGCGAAGCTGATGTGTCGGGGCAGGGCGCCGCCGGCGGATTCCAGTGCGGTCACCGATGCGTCCGGTGCAGCCTCCGCCGCGTCCGGCGAGATCCCCGACGCCGAACTGTCCGATGCAGACGACTGCATGCTGCCGGGCGACTGCGCGCTGCCGGGCGACAGCAGCAGGATCTTGACGAACTCCTCCAGCGAGAAGTCATGCAGGGCGGCCTCCACATACCACAGCGACGAGGCGGACAGCAGGCGGCCGATGGCCGCCTCCACCCGCGGATCCGTCATGCATGCGGCATAGGCGGCATCAAAGTCCTCCCCGCTGCGGATCGATTCGGCACGCAGCAGGCGCAGCCGTTCCTTCAAACCGAGCCTGTTGAGCTCTCCGCGCTCGAGTGTCTGCAGCGCCTCGCGGACGGCGGGTTCGACGGTTTGCCAGAGCGCCGGGGATACCGCTTCGATGATGCACCGGTTGAGTGCCAGCAGGAGCCGGTGCCATTCGTCGGATGACAGGCTGCATGCTCCGGCCGGCAGGTCGCGCAGCGGCGCGCTGGCCGCAAGTGTGGTCTCCCCGCGGATCGCCTGGCCGATCAGGCCGTGCGTGGCGATGAGGCACGCGACGACCGGCACGTCGGCATCGGACACGATACGCCCGTCCGACGCCAGGTTGCGGCCGCGGTCCGCCTCCGCGATCATGAGGCTGCCGGCTTCCTCCGTGCGGCAACCATCAGCGACTGTCATGCCGATCTTCCGGCGCAGGGCGGCCTGCTCGTCGCAATCGGCCAGGTACAGGGCCGCGGAGCCCTCGTTGTGCGCATGCACGTTGACGCCTTGCGCGATCCACCGCGCGCGTTCATGCGGCATGCCGGCCTTGGCGACCTCGGACCAGCGGAGGGTTTCCTCCGCCAGGCCGCGGAGTCGTTCCGGCAGGCCGATGACCGCGAGGATCTCCAGCGAACGCGCCACATAGTCGAGCACCGGATTTCCGGCGAGCGCCTCCAGCGACTCGAGCCGTTCGAGATTGGCCTGGTGCTCGCGTGTCAGATACAGGTGCCGCAGCCACCGGTGCGTGCGGAGCACGGTCAGGTCGCCGGCGCGGCAGCGCCGGATGGCATCAAGCGATGAAAGCATGGCAGGTCCGCCTTTCTTGTCCATGCCGCCAGGCCGGAAGCATTGTCGCATCCGGTGGCGGCGTTGCATGTCGGCGCATGGCGGCGCGAGCCGCCGCATGGCCGTGTACGGTGTCGCTGTGCGGCGACTGTCACTGGTTGTTGACATGGGTGCGGTGGTACGCGTTGCGGTATGCCGTGGGCGTCATGCCCTCCGATTCGCGGAACAGCCGCATGAAGTACTTCTCATCCGGGAACCCGCACTGCCAGGCGATCTCCTTGACACCGAACCAGGTCTGGGCAAGCAGGTTCCGCGCCCTGGACAGGCGTTCCGTGTTCACATACCGCACGAAGCCGACACCGAGGTGCCGCTTGAAGAGCCGGGTCAGATAGTCCTCGTTGAATCCGAATCGCCGCGCCACGTCACCCAGGGTGAACGGTTCGGGGAGGTGGATGCGGATCCATTCGAGGATTTCGCTGATGATGCGGCGCTGCGGCTCCAGCCCCGCCTCGGCGGCAAGCCGCCCCTCGACGTACTGATGGGAGAGCTCGAGCACGATGAGGGACAGCGCGTAGTCGCAGGCCAGCGGGTTCCGGTACCCGGCGTTGGCCGTGTGCAGCAGCTGCCGGAACAGGATGGCCGGCTTCTCCGGGCGGGCGGGGAGAAAGCAGTCCGGCAGCAGCACCGTGTCGCGCGGCAGGGCCGATAGGTCCTGCATGCCGTCCTCCAGCTGGATCCGGGCATCGTTCGGCAACGGGAAATGCGCCCAGAAGAACGATGTCTCGCCTTCCGAATCGCGGATGCCGCGGTGCGGCAGTCCGGGCTGCAAGAGCAGCGCCGTTCCCGGGGCCAGCAAATAGGGGATGCCATCCTGCTCGAGATGGACGATGCCCTTCTGGCCAAGAAGAATCTCCACGCTGTCGATGACCCGGCTGGCATGCCGCCAGGGCTCTTCGGTTTGGAACAGACCGCAGGAAAGGTGCCGAAGCGGTCTGGAAAGGTCGAGTCTCATGGGCATGATGCGGAATTCACCACCCTTGGTTCACGATGAAGGAAACCGTTCCACCATTATACGCCGAACCTGCCCATCATGCACGCGTCCGCATGCATGCGCACGAATGCGCGACAGAAACGGCACGCGGGGCGCAGCGTGCCGCCCGGACCGGTCCGGTGTTCCGGACAAGTCGGAAAAATCCACCGATTCTCCAGGCCTGACGGTCGCCGCTACGCGTGCAGGATGATACGATGGACACAGTCGCCGTGACCGGGCAAGGGCACGGCATCAAACGGAGCGGCAGGACGGCATCGCCGTGGCGCATGCGAAGGAGCATAACGATGGACAGCAAGGCACAATCAGCCCTCACACCGGTTCCACTGGCGGATGTCCGCATCCGCGACGCGTTCTGGTCCCAAACCCAGACACTCGTGCGCGACGTCGTCATCCCCTTTCAATGGGATGCACTGAACGACCGGGTTCCCGGCGCCGAGCCGAGTCATGCGATCGAGAACTTCCGCATTGTGGCGGGCGAGGCCACCGGCGAGTTCAAGGGCATGGTCTTCCAGGACTCCGATGTCGCCAAATGGCTCGAGGCGGTGGGATACAGCCTCAAAACCCATCCCGATCCGGCGCTCGAGGCGCTGGCGGACAGCGCGATCGACCTCATCGCGAAAGCCCAGCAGCCCGACGGCTATCTCAACACCTGGTTCCAGCTCAAGGAGCCGGGCAAGCGCTGGACCAACCTGCTCGAATGCCACGAGCTCTATTCCGCCGGCCATATGATGGAAGCCGCGGTCGCCTACTACGAGGGCACCGGCAAGCGCAAGCTCCTCGATGTGATGTGCCGCTTCGCCGACCATGCCGACACCGTGTTCGGACCGGAACCGGGCAAGCTGCGGGGCTACGACGGGCATGAAGAGGTGGAACTCGGCCTGGTGAAGCTCTACCGGGCAACCGGAAACGACAAGTACCTCAACCTGGCGAAGTTCATGATCGACGCGCGCGGCACCGAACCGCATTTTTTCCTCGAGGACTGGGAGCGGCACGGCCGCTTCGGCCACTGGGACGGAAAACTGCAGCACCTGCCGCCGAACCTCGCCTACCACCAGGCCCACAAGCCGGTGCGCGAGCAGGATGTGGCTGTGGGCCACGCTGTACGCGCCGTGTATCTGTATGCCGGCATGGCGGACATCGCCCGCCTGACGGGGGACGAGGGGTTGAAGGCAGCCTGTGAAAGACTGTTTGCCAATATCGTCGAAAAGCAGCTGTACGTGACTGGCGGCATCGGCCAGACCGTGCACGGGGAGGCATTCTCCTTCGACTACGATCTGCCGAACGACACGGTGTACCAGGAAACCTGCGCCTCCATCGGCCTGATCTTCTTCGCGCACCGCATGCTCCAGTTCGGGGCGGATCGCCGGTATGCCGACATCATGGAGCAGGCGCTCTACAATTCCGTCATCAGCGGCATGGCGAAGGACGGCCGCCACTTCTTCTATGTCAATCCGCTCGAGGTGCAGCCGGAGGCCTCCGCGAAGGATCCCGGCAAGCGCCATGTCGTGCCGGAACGACCCCACTGGTACGGCTGCGCCTGCTGCCCGCCGAATCTGGCCCGGCTGATGGCGGATCTGGGGGAGTACGTCTACTCGACCGGCCCGGATGCGGTGTACGCCCACCTGTTCATCGGCGGCGAGGCGGAGCTGAACCTGGCGGACGGCGTTGTGCGCCTGGTGCAGGAAACCGGCTATCCGTGGGATGGCAGGGTGGCATTCCAAATCACGGCCATATCCGACAAGGCATTTCCGTCGCAGGCCTTCACGCTCGGCATCCGTGTGCCCGGTTGGGCGAAGGGCGCCACCCTCTCCGTCTGCGGCGCACCCGCGACCGCACCGAATGTCGCAGAGGCCGGATATGCCTGCATCCACCGGGTCTGGCAGCCCGGCGACACGGTGGTGCTCGACCTGGCACTGGCACCCCGGCTGGTGGTCGCGCATCCGAAGGTGCGCGCCGACATGGGCAAGGTGGCCGTGATGTACGGGCCGATGGCATATTGCTTCGAGGAAGTCGACAATGGCGCAAACCTGCCTGCCCTGTCCATCCGCACGGACCGGCCTCTGACGGCGCAATTCGATGCCGGCCTGCTGGGCGGTGTCGTCACGGTGACCGCCGAAGGGGTGCGGCACAGGGAGACCGGCTGGGACAACGGCGACCTGTACCGGACGCTGGAATCCGGAAAGCCACCGTACGATGCGGAGGATGCCACGCTCAGGGCCGTTCCCTACTACGCCTGGAACAACCGCGGCGTGGGGGAGATGGCGGTGTGGCTGCGGGTGGAGTGAACGAGGGAGAAGCGCATGAAAGAAGTCCTTGACGGGATCCGACAGGCGGGCATGCGGATCCGTGCGTTCTCTACCGCACATGTGCCGGAGCTGGCGCAGGCGTTCTCGGATCTTGGGAAGCATGCGCAGGTGGACGGGTCCCTGTATGCGGAAGTGTCCGGGTTTCTGTCCTTTGCCGTTCCCGATTTCGCAAGAAGCGTTCTGGTGGTCGCCATGCCGGTTCCGATGGTCAAGGTGGCGTTCCATCTGGATGGGGGCATCGTGAAAACGGTCGTTCCGCCCACATACGCCGAATATGGCAAGGCGCAGCACGTGATCGAGGAGCGGCTCAATGGCTGGCTGTCGGCACGGGGGTATCGGGCCGCATGGGCGCGCTGCCTGCCGGAGAAGCTGTGTGCCGCGCACAGCGGGCTGGCCTGTTATGGACGGAACAACATCTGCTATGTCGACGGGATGGGAAGCTTTGCCCTGTTGTCCGCCTACCATTCCGACATGCCGTGCGATTCCGACGACTGGCAGGCACCCCGCCGCATGGCGATGTGCGATCATTGCCGGCGATGCGTAAAGGCCTGCCCGACCGGCGCCATCGTCGGGAACCGCAGGATCATCGATGCCGGCTTGTGCATCACGCGGCACAATGAGTATCCGGGAGAAGCATTTCCCGACTTCATGCAGCCGCATTTCCACAACAGCGCTGTCGGATGCATGCATTGCCAGACGGCTTGCCCGGCAAATGCCGGTCAGCTCGACCGCGTCGTGATGGGCGGGGTCTTCGACAAGGCGGAAACCGCGGCGCTCCTGGAGGACCGGGAGGCGGCCGATGTCCCGGAGCCGCTCATGGAAAAGCTGCGTGCCGTCGGGCTTGCCGGTTACCACAAGATGCTCCGCAGGAACCTGCTGGCAATCAGCCAGGGAGGCGGGTATGCCGACACGCCAGCCATCGCGCGGTGGGTGCTTGACAAATCTGCAGGAAATCCTGTATGATACCGAAAAAGTGAGGATGTCTAGGGCGCGCAAGCGTTTCGAGCGGCATCGGAAGGTTGTCTTCTACACGCGCACCTCAAGGCGCGGAGTCACTCTTGGCAGAGGGGCGCCGCGCCTTTTTGCACCCAAAACACGCAGGACGATCAGACGACACGCAGTTGGCAAACCCGGTTTGACCGGGTGTGTTTGTTGACCCTGCGGGAAAGGCAGTGACATCATGGGAACGACAATCCTCGAAGCAAACGCCCTTACCAAGACCTTCCGCGCCAAGATCAAGGAGCCCGGTCTGGCCGGCAGCCTGCGGGCCATCCGCCATCCGCAGTACCGCGACGTGCTGGCGGTCGATGCCATCCACCTCTGTGTGGAACAGGGCGAGATGCTGGCGTTCCTTGGCCCCAACGGCGCCGGGAAGTCCACGACCATCAAGATGCTCACGGGCATCCTGACGCCGACCTCCGGCACGATGCGTGTCTGCGGACTGGTTCCCGGCAGGGAGCAGCGGCAGCTGGCCTACCGCATCGGCAGCGTGTTCGGGCAGAAGTCGATGCTGTACTGGCATCTGCCGGCCCTCGACAGCTTCCGGCTGCTCGGCTCGATCTACGACGTGGACGGGAAGGAGCTGCAGAAGCGGCTCGACGGGCTCGTGGAGCTGCTTGAGATCGGAGAACACCTCAAGACCCCGGTCCGCAAGCTCTCGCTCGGCGAGCGCATGCGCTGCGAGGTGGCGGCATCCCTCCTGCACAAGCCGGAGGTGCTGTTCCTCGACGAGCCCACCATCGGCCTGGACGTGGTCGTCAAGGCGAAGATCCGCGAGATGATCCGGCGCATCAACCGCGAGGAGCGGGTCACGGTGTTCCTGACCAGCCATGACGTCGGCGACGTGGAGCAGCTGTGCCGGCGCGCCGTCATCATCAACCACGGGCGCATGGTGCTCGACAGCACGGTGTCCGAGCTCAAGCGCAGCTACCTGCGCAAGAAGATCATCCGGGTGCAGTATGTCGCCGATGTCGACTGCGCGCGGCTTGTATCCTGCGACGGCTTCCAGGTGCAGCAGTGCCGCGGCAACGAGGCGGTCGTGGAGGTCGATGCGCTCGAGGGCTCGATGCACGCGGCGATGGCCCGCGTCATGACGGTCGGCGAGGTGGCGGACGTGACCATATCCGACATGCCGATGGAGGAGATCATTTCCGAGATCTTCCGCATGGGCACAAGGGAGGGCGATATGCCATCCGCGCTCGGCGAACATGCAGGCGGCGGTATGTCACAGGGAACCGATTCGACAGGGGAAGGCGGTGAGGGAACATGAGCATCCTGACGGGAACCACCCGGGGATCCGTCCCGCCGCGTGTCCCGCCGCGCGGGCCGCTCCGCACGATCCGCAAGTACGGCGCCGTGACGCGGACGGCCATGCAGAACACGGCGGTCTACACGCGCAGCTTCCTGTTCCGCTCGCTGTTCTTCTGCCTCATCCTGTTCATGTTCCTGCAACTGTGGGAGAAGGTGACGGGCGAGAAGGGCGGCATCGCCGGCTACACGATGAACCGGCTGCTGTGGTACTACACGATCGCGGAGATCGTGACGCTGACCCGCAGCGACATCATGGAACGGCTCAACACCGACATCCGCTCCGGCGACGTCGCGATCCAGCTGCTGCGCCCCTATCATTACCTGGGCAGCCTGTATGCGGACGCGGCCGGCCAGATCGCGCTCCGGCTCGCGATCAACGTGCCGGTCGGCTGCCTGACGGCACTCGTGCTGGTGGGACCGTTGGAGGGTTTTCGGCTTGTCCACCTGCCCTTCATGATGCTCTCCGTGCTGCTGGGGCTGCTGCTGTGCCTGGCGACGGAGGCGCTGATCGGCCTGACCGTGTTCTGGACGGAGGACAACACCGCCTTCTGGTGGATCTCCCAGAAGCTCGCGTTCATGCTGGGACTGTTCCTGCCGCTGGAGATGCTGCCGGGATGGCTGCGGCAGATCGCCGTGTTCCTTCCCTATCCTTACATGATGTATGCACCCGCGCGCCTGACCTCGTCCTTCACCTGGGCGCAGTGCGCCTGGCTGCTGCCGGTGCAGGCGCTGTATGCGGCGGTGCTGCTGGCGACCGGCATGCTGGTGTACCGGAACGGGTCAAAGGGCGTGCAGCACAACGGCGGGTGAGGCATGCATGCATTCCCGGTATGAATCAGCACCTTTCTGTGCACGCACAGCCGCTTCGGCGGACCTCAAGACTGTTTCGTGCATGGACAGGATGAAAGGAGGTATCCCATGTCAGGCACAACGGTTCCCGCCCGGACACAAAACGCTTTCCGGCAACACCTGCGGTTGATCCGCGACTACTTCACCACCAACCTGTCCTCGGCCATGGAGTACCGCGCCAGCTTCATCACCCAGGCCATCGGCATGGTCATCAACGACGCCTTCTTCCTGTTCTTCTGGTACATCGTGTTCCAGCAGGCGGGCAACATCGGCGGTTACACCTTCCGCGACGAGATGAGCATCTGGGCGCTGTCGGCGTCGACCTTCGGCCTGCTGCACGTCGTGTTCGGCAACGTGCGCAGGATGAACGCGATCGTGCAATCCGGCGAGATGGACATCTTCCTGCTGCAGCCGCGCGATCCGTACGTGCATGCGCACTGCGCCCGCATGAGCTTCTCCGCCTGGGGCGACCTCGTCTACGCGACGATCCTGTTCATGGTGCTGGCGGGTCTGCATCCGGGCAAATGGCTGCTGTTCCTGCTGTTCACGGTCGCCGGCGCGCTGCTGTTGGGCGCGGTGATGTCGCTGGCGGATTCGCTGGTGTTCTTCTGGGGCGATTCCGGCGGCGTGACCCAGCTGGTGACCGAGTTCATGCTCAACTTCTCGCTGTATCCGGACAGCATCTTCCGCCCCGGCGTGAAGTGGGTCATCTACACCATTCTGCCGACGGCCTTCGTCGTGTTCATTCCGTACCGGGTCATCGAGGCGTTCAACCTGCCGGTGTGCCTGGGCGTGCTGGCGGTGGACGTGTTCGCGGTGTGGCTGGCGCGCAAGGTGTTCAACGCGGGGATGAAACGGTATGCGTCCGGGAATCGGATGGGCGCGCGGATGTAGGGAGGGGGACTGCCATGAAGCTGTATCTGTCATCCTTCAAGGTGGGCGGCGATCCCTCCTTTCTGCAGAACCTGGCGGCCTCCGGCCGAAGCCGGGCCGCCCACATTCCCAATGCGCTGGACGTCGTCGTCGACCGGGGCGCCCGCAGTTTTTATGAACGGAACGACCGATCCGATCTGGAAGCGCAGGGATTCACCGTGTCGCGGCTGGATCTCCGCGCCTGGTTCGGTCGGGAGAAGGCGTTGGATGCATGCCTGGATGCGTATGACCTGCTCTGGTCGAGCGGCGGAAATGTGTTCGCGCTGCGCGATGCCATGCGTCGGAGCGGGCTGGATGCAGCGCTGAAACGACGCTGCGCCGGCGGAACGGATCTCGTGTATGGCGGCTTCAGCGCGGGCATCTGCGTGCTGGGGCCGACATTGGAGGGACTTGAACTGGTGGACGATCCGGAACCATCCCCCTACGGCGGCACGGCTTCTCCGTGTCGGGAGGGGCTGGGCCTGCTCCCCTACATGCCGGTGCCCCACTACCGTTCCGGCCATCCGGAATCGGATCGCATCGAAGCGGTGGTGCGGTATCTGGAGGAGAAGCGGCTGCCACATGTGAAAATGCGGGACGGGGATGTGTTGGTTGTGGAAGGGGGATTGTGCCATGCATGATGTAAACGAAAACAACGGCTCCGGGTTGGGGGCTGACTCTGCCACGACGACCGCCTTGCCGACCCTCGAAACCGAGCGCCTGATCCTGCGTGCATTCCGCATGGCGGACGCACCGGACGTCTTTGCCTATGCGCAGAACCCGAATGTCGGCCCGAACGCGGGATGGAAGCCGCACGCAGCATTGACGGAATCGGAAGGCATCGTGCGTCACTTCATCGACAAGGGGGAGGTGTGGGCGATCGAGGATCGGACGACGGGACGGGTTGTCGGATCCATCGGGCTGCACAAGGATGACCGGCGCGATCTCGAGGATGCCCGCATGCTCGGTTATGTGCTGGCGGAGAGCCACTGGGGCCGGGGCCTGATGGCGGAGGCCGCGAAGCGGGTCTTGCGCCATGCCTTCGAGGATATGGCCCTTTCGATCGTTTCGGTCTATCATTATCCGTACAACGCACGCTCCGGCAGCGTCATCCGCAAGTGCGGCTTCACGCTGGAGGGCACGCTCCGCATGGCCGGCCGGATCTACGATGGCACCGTGGTGGATGAGGTGTGCTGGTCCATGACGCGCGCCGAACATGCGGCGCTGCCTGCCGGATGAGTCAAAACGCTGCCTGCCGGCTGAAGGGTTCTGACAGGACGGCAACCACGCTTCGGGTGCGGATGGATGCAATGGACACCGGATGGTGTCAGGGAGGACAGATGGAACACAAGGGAACGGTTCGCCTGGAAACCGAACGGTTGATCCTGCGGCGCTTCACCGTGCAGGATGTCCCGGCTGCATACCGCAACTGGACCAGCGATGAACGGACGACGGAGTTCCTTCGCTGGCCGACGCATCGGTCGGCCGATGTGACGGAGGGCATCCTGCGTCACTGGATCGCCGAATACGAACGGCCGGATTTCTATCAGTGGGCCATCGAGCCCCGGGATCTCGGGGAGCCGATCGGCACCATCAGTTCTGTGGGCATGCATGAGCCCGTGGGTTCCGTGGAGATCGGCTACTGCATCGGCAGTCCCTGGTGGGGAAGGGGATATGTCACCGAGGCGATGGCCGCGGTCATGGCATTCTTCTTTGACGAGGTGCGGGTCAACCGGGTCGAATCCAGCCACGATCCGAACAATCCGGGATCGGGCCGGGTCATGCAGAAGTGCGGGCTGAAGCATGAGGGAATCCGCCGCCAGGCGGACTTCAACAACCGGGGCATCGTCGATTCCGTGCTGTACGGCCTGACTGCGGCGGAATATGCGGAACAACCATGACACGGGGGGCGGAGGCGCAGGCTTTCGCCCCCGTTCCCGTTTGGGGTACAATGAGGTTGCCGATGCTTCCAGCATAGGCATGGAGGGCGTGTGGACAATCGGGAGCGTTATCATGTATGACATGTTTTGCAGCAGCGTTCACCATCTGATTCGCAGCCTGACCGATGCGGACGGGAAAGAGAACGCCCGTCTGGAATTGGCCCGCATGCTCGAACTGCTGGCGGATCCGGCGTTGTATCGGGAGGAAGCCGGGCGTGAAACGCATCGGTATCTGGTGTTGTGTGACACATTGTTCCATTTGTCGGCTCATCAGGCCCGTTATCCTTCGACAGGCGCCTTTTTGTGGACGCTTGAATCGAGGGGGATGACCGGGCAGCGGTATGGCATAGCGACGCAATCGCAATTGGACGAGCTGGCGCGACTGATCGTCATGATTCTCAAGATGCAGTATTGGGAAGATGTCGGGTGAGAGGCGCGTGAAAGGTGTCCCTTTGTTTTTTGTGGATGAAACCCTGTCGTCATGCGGTTGATGCATGAAGAGGTCCGTTCGCGTCTTGTCCGCGTTCCATGGAAAGGAGTCCATATGTACCTGGCATCCGACCACCGTTATGCCGCGATGCAATATGCCCGTTGCGGTCGCAGCGGCCTGCTGCTGCCCCGCATCTCGCTGGGCCTGTGGCAGAACTTCGGCGGCATCAATGTGTATGAAAACAGCCGCGCGATGGTCCGCCGCGCGTTCGATCTGGGCATCACCCACTTCGATCTGGCGAACAACTACGGCCCGCCGCCCGGCAGCGCGGAGGAAACCTTCGGTGCCATCCTGCGGCAGGAGCTGCGCCCATACCGCGATGAGCTGGTCATCTCCACGAAGGCCGGCTACCTGATGTGGCCCGGCCCGTATGGAGACCGCGGCTCGAACAAGTACCTCACGGCAAGCCTCGACCAGAGTCTGCGACGCATGGGACTCGACTATGTGGACATCTTCTACCATCACCGGCCCGACCCCGACACCCCGCTGGAGGAGACCATGGGCACGCTCGACCGCCTGGTGCGGCAGGGCAAGGCGTTGTATGTCGGCCTTTCCAATTACCACCCCGCGGAGATGGAACATGCGGTTGGGATTCTCAAGCGGCTGGGCACGCCGTGCCTGATCCACCAGCCCCGCTATTCGATGCTCGACCGCTGGGTGGAGGACGGGCTGTTGGATCTGCTCGAGCAGGAAGGCATCGGCGCGATCGCCTTTTCACCGCTGGCCAAGGGCATGCTGACAAACCGGTACCTTGACGGCGTGCCGGCCGACTCGCGTGCCGGCGGCCCCTCCGTGTTCCTGCGCCCGGAGGATCTCACGGACGAGCTGCTCGGAAAGATCCGCAGGCTCAACGACATGGCGGCGGCGCGCGGCCAGTCGCTGGCGCAGATGGCCCTGGCCTGGGTGCTGCACGAGCCGCGGATCACCTCCGTGCTCATCGGCGCGTCGAAGGTATCTCAGATCGAGGATTGCGTGGGGGCATTGGCGAACACGGCCTTCACCGGCGAGGAACTGGACGCGATCGACGCCATCCTGGCCCCGTCGCCGGAGCCGGCATGAGCGGGGTGGAGAACGAATCGGTGCATGTGGAGCAGGTCGGTTGCGGATGCCAGCCCGGCGAACAAACGGATGCCCAGGGTGGTGATGGGGCCTTCGACGCCGTGCTGGCTTGCTATTTTGAGCCCCGTGCGGACGGCAGCCCTTCCTGGTCCTTGACGCGCGGACCGAGCGGCATGAACAACACCACCCGGTACGTGGCGCACGCAAGCGGGCGGTTCATCCTGCGCATCTATGAGACGCATCGCGACGGGGACAAGGTTGCCTACGAACATCACGTGCTCGCCTGCCTGAGACAGGCTCCGTTGGCCGGATTGCCCGTGCCCGAGCCGGTGTCGGCGCTCGGCGGCGGTTCCATCGTCCGCTCGCCCGATGGCAAGCTGGCTGCGCTGTTCCGCCATCGGGAAGGGCGGAATCCCGTGCTGGTGACGCCGGCCGATTTTCTGGATTTCGGGCTGTCGGCCGGATCCCTTTCCCGTGCCATGGCGGCGATCGCGCCCGACCGGGAACCGCTGTACAGACCTTACTATGAGCATGGACTGACGACACCGGGGGAAATCCGGCAGCATCTGATCGGGCCGCTGCGGCAGGCGGGATCCGGCCTGGAGGATCTCGGGGAGGCGCTCGACGTCGTGGAGGCCGGCCTGATCGACCTGCACCGGCGTGTGCCCGCGTTGCAGGCATTGCCCCACCAGCTCATCCACGGCGATCTCAACGCCTCCAACGTGCTGGCGGATGCGTACAACCGCATTGTCGCCCTGCTCGATTTCGAGTTTGTCGCCTGGGACCTGCGCGTCATGGAGCTGGCGGTCTGCCTGTCGGAGGCGCTGCCGCCGCCGGATGCCCCGATGGCCGAAGACGGCTGGGCATGCCTTTCCGCACTGATCCGCGGATTCACCGCCCGGGTGCCGCTGCTGGATGAAGAGGCTGCCGTGTTGCCCGAGCTGCTGCAGCTGCGCAGGCTCGACGTGTTCCTGCACTTTCTCCACCGCTGGCGGGACGGGGTGGACTCGCTTGCCCATGTGCGCCGCTTCCTGCTGGAAGCCCGGGAACAGGCGCGGTGGCTTGCCCGGAACGGGGAGCGGCTGGCGTGCCTGGCACGGCTGCGCGCCGGCTCGCCGGCAGGACCGCCCGGCATGGAGGGAGAACACCCATGAAACACGCGATTCGCCGCATCGACACCCCGACGCGGGCGCACACGCATCCTTTCCGGTCCCTTGGCACCGCGCTCCATGCCTGGTGGAACCGGCTTGTCTGCGGGTACGCCTACATCGATGATCCCGGGCGGCATGTCGCGGCTGCCGGGATTTCCGGCTGGCGTCTGGAGGCGTGCCAGGAGCTGCCGACGGTCGAGCCCTTTCCCCAATCCGATCTCGAACCGGGTGCGCCCAACTGCGCGCTGGCGTCGATCGTCCGGTGCCTGCTGTATCTGAAGCATCGCGGACCCGCGCCGGTAACGGAGCGGGCCGCCCTGTACGAACAGGTGCGGCGCATCGGTGTGCGTCACGGGTATGCGCCGGACAAGTCCGGTTGGTTTCACGACCTGTTCGTCTATTCTCCCTTCTGCATCGCGCGCATGGTCACCGAATCCGCAGTTGCGGCCGCCCAGCCGGGCATCTGCGGCAGAAGCCGGTATGTGCGCCGGCTGGCGACGCTCCGCCGCGAGCTGGACGCCGGCCGGCCGGCGCTGCTGAACATTGCCTTTGGCGATTATCCGGGGCATACCGTCACGATTGCGGGATACCGCGCCTATCGCGGGCAACACGGTGCGGTGCGCCTCTATTTGCGGACGATCGACGGGTGGCGTGATGCGCCGTCGTATATCGACTGGCATCGGGCTAGGCGTGTGCCGTCGAGTGTGACCTGTTTTTCTGAAATGCAGGAAATGTATTTGAAAGTTGCAAAAACACCTGAGCATCCTTGACGAGCGCCGGGTGCGGGTGGTATGATGCATATCAATGCATGTGGCGGAACATCCGGTCGCTTCGTCCAGGTTCCACCTGTGCGGATAACGTGCCGTTTCTGCAATTGGTTTGTGGAGTTGATGCATGACAAAGGGACAGACGGAAGCCAGGATCAGCGAAGCGGTCTCCAGATTCGAGAATGAGTACATGGGCCGGGGCCCAAAACAGATCCGGACCTTCATTTTGCAGGACATGATCATCATTCGGCTCAAGGGCTTTCTCAGCCAATCGGAACAGAAGCTGGCAGAGAACAGTCAGGGAGTCGAGTTGCTGAAGAAGGTCCGTACAATGCTGTTTGAGAATGCAACCGAATACCTGGCCGGTCTGATCCGGGAGGTGGTCGATGCAGACATTGTCAGCATGCATTCGGATGTCAGCACCCGCAGCGGTGAGAAGATCATCCTGGTGACGCTGTCAGAGAATCTGGAGGACCGGTTCGTCTGAACAACACGCGTCGTCGTTCATCCATCCGGTGAAGACGATGCGGCAAGAAAGAACACCATCACGGCAGACCGTGCAGACAGCCACAGGCTGGAGGCCGAGTAAGCCGGCAGGAACACCCGGTAGGGTATGTTTTTGCCGGCTTTTTGCATGTCGGAACAGAAGAGTCATGATGCTGCCGACGCTTCCTGTGACGGAACGAACCACCCACGACGCGTCGGGCATCCCAGGGGATGACACGAAAGCAAGGAGGAGCCGATGAAACTGCCACTGGAGATCAGGGAACTGTTGAACGCCGCACCGCAGGTCACGACGCCGCTATCCCGGGATGAACTGCCCATGCGGCTATGATGTGGCGCATCATGAAGCGGCATCTGGCGGGGCACCATCCCCGCCCATCCATATCCGGGCACCGCACCCCCGGCGATCCCGCGGGCTCCGCCGGCGACCGGTTCCTCGCGGCCGCCGACATCGCGCCAGCCATCTCGGGGGTCATCGGAAAGGTGGCGCTGACAGCGGCTTTTGCCTGGGCGTGGGCCGATGCCCTGGGCGTGAAGGCGCAGAACTTCGTGTCGGAGAATGTACGGCTGGAACTCGTCGTTGCCGGCATGTTCACCCTGCTGTTCTGTGTGTGGTCGAAGAAGTCCGTTTCCCCGCCCGGTACCCTCGCGCCCCTGATCGCCCTTGTGCCCGCCATGGCAGCCGATGGCGCGCACCCGCTTGTCCTGGCGCTGATGACCGGGACCTTCGGACTGCTGCTGGCGCATGTGGGTCTGTTTGAACGCGCGGCGCGCGGGGGGCGGCCCCCCCCCGCCGCCCGCCGGGGGTTTGGGGGGG
>JAEXRM010000181.1 GCA_023440865.1 Bacillota bacterium | reverse complement strand
CAGGAACTCGGGGTTGACCGCCACGTGGAAGCCCACGCCCTCCCGCTTGCCGGCATGCGATTCCAGGATGGGGATCAGCAGCTCGCGGACCGTTCCCGGCAGCATGGTGCTGCGGAAGACGACGATGTGCCCCCGCGACTCGCTCCGCAGCGCGGCGCCGATCTGGGCGCAGACGTTTTCGAGGTAGGCGGTGTTCAGGCTGCCGTTGTGCCGGCTGGGCGTGCCGACGCAGACCAGGGTCGCGTCACTCATGCGAATGGCCGCCTCCGGCTCGTCGACAATCGTGAGCATGCCGGAATCCACCGCCTCCTTCAGCAGCTCGGGCACCTGCGCCTCGATGATGGGGGAAACGCCGCCGCGGATCATTTCATTCTTGGCAAGGTTCGCATCGATGCCGATGACGACATGCCCCTCCCTGGCCAGGCAGACGGCGGAGACCAGCCCGACATAGCCCAGACCGAAAATGCTGACTCTCATGAACAGACCTCCCTTTTCTCGAGCGCGAAGGAATGGGTGAATGCCGTACCGCCGCGGATCGTGGCGGTAAGGCACAGTGAGAAGGCGGGCACCTTCACGTCATAGGCGGGGGAGTACCAGCCATCCGGCCGCAGCGCGTCGCCCCGCAGCAGCTCCGCCCGCATCCGGGCATCGTGCCGCAGCAGCACCGTCACGCCACCGCGCCGGATGCGCCAGCTTTCCCCGTCGACCGGCTCCACCCGCGCCTCCGGGTGGAGGTGGAAATGCGTCCTGACAGTGTGGTCGCCGTCGCAAGCGAGCCGGTCCCGGATCGACCACAGGCTGTCCGCCTCCTCGAAGGCGACGGTGCGCTCGTGCACCACCGGATCCCTGCCGACGGCGTAGCCGTCGTGCCATGCACGCGCGCGGACGCGGGGCTCATATCCGGTCAGCGTGCAGTTGGCCTTCCTCGCCCACATGAAGCTGCCCGCCATGACCGACTGGCTCCTGCCGTCGATCTCCACCGTGTTGTGGGCGCCGGTGCCGCGGAACCAGTCCCGCCACCGCCTGTCGGCATGGTAGGCGTAGGTGCCGGGATCGACGAAGATCAACCGGCCGCAGGCCGCGTAGATGAAGGACAGCGCATCCGCGTGCCCGTGGGCGGCGAGCGACAGGTAGCCCAGACTGCCGAAGTCGAACAGCAGCTTCTCCTCGTCCGGTTCGCCGAAGTGCCGGCCGAGGAAGGCGTAGCCGCCTGCCGGGTACAGGAGGCCGGGCAGCAGCGCGGGTGCTTTCCCGTTCACCGGCGCAGGCTGGCCTGACGCAAGCGCGGGCGCCTTCCTGCCTCCCGAAGCCGGAAGGACCGATGGCAGCGCGGGCGCCTTCCTGACGGAAGGGTCCGGATGACCCGACAGGACCGGCTCGTCCCCGCCATCCTCCGGTTCGGCGCACAGCGGTGCCGCATCGCCGTACAGCGCGCGATAGAAGGCGCTTTTCAGATCCGCGGCCCCGTCGGGAGACGCCGGCCCCGCCGCGAACAGCAGCCGCCGCGTCCGCAGCAGCGAGTCGAGGTTGCCCGTCGTATCCTGCAGCAGGTCGACGACCTGCCCGTCGTCCGCGTCGCCATAGGCCATGACTTCCCCGGTTACGGTCCGGCACGCCGCCAGGAACCGCAGCATCCGATCCAGCTGCCGGAAGGCGTCCGCGGGAACCGGCACGCCTGACCGGGCGCAGCAGCCGAACGCCAGCAGGAAGAAATCGAGGACGAACTGCTGGTAGGCCAGCGACTGCTCCCGGTTCACACCATCCGGATGGTTCTGCCGATCCAGCTCCCGGAGCAGCATTCCGAGCGCCTTGTCGCGCCAGGCGCCCCCCGTCGGGCAGTGCACCAGATGCAGCGAGGCCGCCAGCAGGCCCGCCGCCTCGCCGATCGCGTGGTTGTTCGCGGAGGAGTCGCGGCTGTAGTGCCGGTTGATATGGTACAGGTGCAGCGCCGCGGACGCGCCCAGCTTCTCCCGGGTCGACTCCGAGAACCCGTCTCCGGCCCATTGCCATGCCAGCGTCCAGTTGATGAGCCGGATGCCGCATTCGAGCGGACTGGTCCAGTGGATGCCCTCGCACCAGGGATTGGCGTCGATCCATTCCGCGAGATCCTCCTCCAGATGCCGCAGATAGGCCTCCCTGCCGGTTGCGCGCCATGCGAGCGCCAGGAGGGGCAGGGACAGGTGCCGGGCCGGCTCCCAGATGTATTTCACATCCCCGATTTCCGCCGCGTCCCGATAGTCGATGTCTCCGCAGAAGACGCCTGTCGGGGCGGTCCGGCCCGACTTGTAATCCATCTCGTGACGGATCGGGAAGCCCAGGCTGACGCCCTTGAGCGCGAAGAGGTCGATGCAGTGCCGGCAGCAGGCATCCGCCCGCTCGATCAGCAGCGGCAGGGTATTCCCGTCCAGCGGCGGCACCGGCAGCCGCCCCGGCCCGACAAGGGAAGCGTCGATGCGGAGCGTGCCGCAGGCCGCCCTGTCCTGCCGTGCGGCGCGCATGTCCCCCACCCGATGAAGGACCTCCATCGGAGACATCCGTCCCAGCCGGTTGAGCAGGAATCCCGCGTCCATGCCGTCGCCTCCTTCCCCTCACTTCTGCACGATGTACTGGTACTTGCCGTTCTCCGTCCGCTTGATGGCCGTCGCGAACTGCAGGGTGGCCGCGCCGAGGAAGGTGCTGTCCATGAGGGTGCGGAGCATGGCCTCGTCCCCGGCGGTGAAACCCGCGCCCCTGACGACCACCATGACGATGTCCCCGTTCCTCTCCTGGATGATCTGGCTCTCGACGATGTTGCTCAGGACCTTGAACCGGTTCGCCACGGCGGATTCATACAGGACCGCGCCGCCCGGCAGGCGGATGCTCGAGCTGGTCCGCCCCTGGATCTCCACGATGTTCGGCTCCCGGGAGCCGCAGGCGCAGGGCTCGTCGCACAGGACGAACCGGTCGGCCACGTGGTAGCGGATCAGCGGCATGACGCGGTTGTTGATGGTCGTGCCGAGCACCTCGTGGATCGCCTCCTCCCGGCGGATGAACTCGATGTGGGCATACCCGGTCACGGGATGGTAGTGCCCGCTCGCGCAGCGGGTGAAGGCCGCCACACGCTCCGCCTGTCCGTACCAGTCGAGGATGCGCACGGAAAAGGCCCGTTCGATGGTGTCGACCTGCTGGGCGCTGAGGGTCTCGGAGGAGGTGCAGACCTTGGCGAAGGACAGCCGCACCCCGTTGCGCAGGCAATACTCGGCCAGCTTGAACGCGGAGCTCGGATACGCCCACAGCACCATGTTCCTGCGCCCCGCCAGGTACCCGGCCAGATGCTGGAGACCCGGCTCCGTGATGTGGTAGGAGGACACGTAGATTTCACGGATCAGCGGCACCCGCTTGTAGATGACAGGACCCTCGTACCCTTCCGGAAACAGCTTCTCCCCCCGGAACAGCACCATGGTCTTTCCCTTCCAGCCGAAATACCGGTCCTGATACATGTGCTCGAGCGCGATGGAACGGATGTCGCGCAGGAACATGCCCGGCGTGCCGGTCGTTCCGGACGTGAACCCCTTCTTGTACAGGCGGATCCTGCGGTTGACGAACGCTTCGAAGTGATCGGAAACCTGCTTCTTGGTCAGCTCGCCGTACTGTTCGATCGAGGCGCCCTTGCCGGCATAGAACGGTATGTGCTCGGAGCAGTAGCGGAGAAAGGATGCCAGACTCACCGGCCGGAGCCGGTAGATCCATCCGAGGAATCCAAACATCCGTTTGATGATGAATTCGGCATACTTCCTTGCGTAAAACATCTGCTTCTCCATGGGTGGCACGGGTTTCATGACCAGGCAAGGGCTTGTGATCAGGCCCGATTGTCCTCCAGCAGGCCCTCGAGCTGTGTGAAGAAACGGTCCTCGCCGAACCGGGCGGCATGCAGGAGAATCCGCTCCCGCGGGATCCCGCGGTAGCGCCGGCCGGCCAGGATGTCCAGGCATTCGGCCTCGCTTTCGACCAGAAAGCCGCTCGATCCGGGCGAAACGGATTCGCGCACGCCTCCCTTGTCCCAGGCCAGGACCGGAATGCCGCAGGCATTCGCCTCGAGGTAGACCAGGCCGAAGGCCTCCTCGTAGTCGGACAGGGTCCAGAACACGTCCGCGGAGCGGTACAGGCCGCCGAGTGCCGCCTTGGGCTGCCGGCCCGTGAACAGGATCCGATCCTGCAGCCGCTCCGTCAGCACCCGGTGCCGCAGCGCCCCGAGCCAGGGGCCGTCGCCGACGACGATCCACCGGAAGTCGTGCCCGCGCGCCACCAGCTCCCGGAAGATGGCCAGCATGCGCGGGTATCCCTTCCGGGCGTCGATGCGCCCGACCGAGATGAGGATCTGCGGAGCGGCCGCCCCGCTATCGCTGGGTGGAACCGGCCGCACTTCCACCATACCGGTCCGGGCATCCGCCTGCGGGCCGGACCGCCCGTCGAAGCCGGGGTCCGGGCGGAAGTACCGGGACTCGACGGCGTCATACAGCACGCCGATTTTGTCCGACAGCGTCTCTTGCCCGGATATGCGGAGGAACTTCTCCCGCATGGCCCGGCTCACCGCCACGACCGCCCGGGCGGCGGACAGCCCGCGCACATACGCGCGGTCGGCCCGGAACAGGGTGTAGAACCAGTCCCGCCGGCCGAAGAACGTCTCCGGCTCGCTGCCGTGCAGGAAGAAGACGCACTTGCCCAGGACGTCCGCCGGCAACCGCAGCGCCGCAGCCGTCGACGCGGCGCAGTCGTTCACGACGACGACGTCCTGGGCGGCCCAGTCCGTCTCGCGGAACCGGCGCGCATAGGCGGGCACGTACAGGTACAGGTGGTCGGGGCAGCGGACGCGGTGCACCGCCACCCGGTCGGGCTCCGCCCGCCAGGCAGGCGCGCGCGTGATGACGGCCACGCGATGCCCGAGGCGTGACAGCCCCTCCATCATGAAAGCGGCCATCCTGCCTGCGCCCCCGCAGTCCGGCGGCAGTTCATCGGCGATGAACATCACCCTGCGCTTCCCCACAACGCCTCCTTGTCTCCGCGTACACCTGCAGCAGCCGTTCCTGCACCTGCGACGTGGAAAACCGTTTCCTGCAGATCTCAAGGGAGGACCGCCCCATCCGCAGCCGGGAATCGGGCGCTTCGGCCAATGCGGCCATGGCCCGGGACAGGGCCGCCACGTCGCCTGGCTCCACCAGCAGGCCGTTGACCGCCTCCTCCACAGCCTCCGGGATGCCGCCCACCCGTGTCGCGATCACCGGAAGTCCATGCGACAGCGCCTCCAGCACGGACATCGGCAACCCCTCGGCATACGACGGCAGCACCAGCACGTCCGCCCGCCGGTAGAGGGAACCGACCTGATCATGGGCCACCCAGCCTCCGACCCGCACATGCGGCTCCAGATTGTTCTCGGCTACCATCCGCCGCACCCGGTCCACCTCCCCGTCGCCATGGAGATGCAGCTCGAAGGGCGCCGTCAGCGCCGCCGCCGCCGGGATCAGGTCGTACACGCCCTTGCGCTGCCCCATCCGGCCCAGGAACAGGAACCGGCACGGCCCCGCCTGGGTCCGCCCCGCCACCGGCGCGTCATCCGTCCCTTCGGCATGGACGGGGTTGTATACGACGAAGATCCTGTCCTCCGGAACATATGCCTGCAGGATCCGCTTCCACGATTCGGAGAGGACGACGATGCAGGACGCGTCCCGCAGGGTGCGGATGATGGCCTTCCGCCGCCGGTCCGAGGCCTGCTCGACGTAGGCGTCGAACCGGGCGCCATGCACATGGTAGAGGTAGGTCTTCCCGAACGCGTGGCAGATCGCCCCCAGGATCGACTTGCGCAGGAAGCTGCCCTTCGAGGCCATGTGGATGTGGTAGATGTCGCACCGGTCCGTCAGGATCAGGTACAGCAGCCACGGTATGGCCCATAGGAAGAGCGCGAGGTCGCTCACCCGGTTCCGGCCGCTGTAGGTCGGCACGAAGACCAGATCGATGCGGTCGAACCACAGGCCGTAGGTGCGCAGCACGGAGGAGATGCCGCCCTGCGCGCGCCGGGACGGTCCCAGCATGCAGACCCGGATGTTTTCCGTCTTCATACGTCCACCCCGGCGTGCCGGTACACGGTGCGCAGCTGCCCGGCCACCGCCTCGCGGGAGAACAGCTCCCGTGCCTTCTGTAGACTGTTCCGCCTCATGGCTTCCACCCGTTCGCGGTCGTCCAGGCACCGGCGGATCGCCTCCCGGAGCTCCGCCACATTGCCCGGCGTGACAAACAGGCCGTTCTCGCCCTCCTCCAGCAGCTCCGGTATGCCCCCGACCCGTGAGGCGATCAGGGCCAGTCCGCAGCCCATGCCCTCGAGCAGGGACATGGGCTGCCCCTCCGCCCGGCTGGGCAGCAGCTGCACCTGATAATCGGCATAACGGGCCATCAGCACCTCGTGCCGCACCCATTCGAAAACACGGATCCGCCCCTCCAGGCCGGCCTCCCGGATCTGCTGCCGCAGCCGCTTCACCTCGCCGTTGCCGAACATGTCCAGGGTCCAGTCCCCCTCCCCGATCCCCGCCAGGGCCTCCACCACATCGAAAGCCCCCTTGCGGTCGCCGATGAGCCCGGTGAACACCATCCGGAGCGGTTCGCCGGCGGCCCGCGCCTTCAGCCCCCCGAGGATGACCGGAGCCGGATTGCTGACCACAAACAGCTTCCCGGAATCGACCCACCGGCTGAAATAGGCCTGCCAGCCCCGGGACAGCACGATGATGGCGCCGGCGTCCCGCAGGAACCGCAGGATCGCGCGCCGCAGCCGCGGCGACGCCTGGTCGATGAACGTGTCGTAGTCGGCGCCGTGGATGTGCAGGATGCAGGTGCGTCCCGCCCGTGCGGCGATGCGCAGCAGGATGGACTTGCGCAGGAAGCTCCCCCCGGTGGAGGCATGGATGTGGAAGACGGCGGCGGGGCGCGACACGGCAAGAAAGAGGATCCGCAGGACGGAGAGGCCGAACAGCGCGACGTCGAACAGGCGGCCATTGCCCGAATAGGAGGCGATGAACCGCAGCGGGAACCGATCCGCCAGATTGGCCCGGTAGAAGGCCAGGACGGAGGAGATGCCGCCCTTCGTGTTCAGGGAAGGGCCAACCATGTAGATGACGCGCTTGCTCATGACAATCCGCCTCGTGGATTGGGTTCCTCGCACAGGATGAGATCCTTGACCTTGCCGTTCGGGCCCCGGGGAATGCTGTCGACCAGGTGGATGGACACCTCCATGTTCGCCGAGGTCCGGCTTTTGATGTTCTGGATGACGCGTTCGGCATTCCTTTCGCAGAAGCTGTCGCCCGGTATGACGTTCAGGATCAGCGAGCCGTGCGCGCGCTGCTCGAACTGCACCTCCCGGATGTTGTCCTCGACGTCGATGGCGTCGCTGATGAGAAAGAAGGAGACCTTGCGGCCTTCCGGCGTGACGAGGTATTTCATCTGCCGCCCGTGGATCTTGCCCACGGTGCGGAATCCCCTGCCGCACGGGCAGGGGTCGTCCACCAGCTCGATCTCGTCGTTGGTCCGGTAGCGAAGCAGCGGCATGACGCGGTTCTCCAGGCTGCTGCCGATCACCTCGAAGCCGGTGGGTGATTTCATCAGCTCCACCAGGCTGTAGTCCTCCACAATGTGGTAGGTGCCGTGCTCGCACTGCCCGATGGCCGCCACCCGCTCCACCTGGCCGTACCAGTCGCGCACCGGACAGCCGAACACGGACTCGATCAGCTGCCGGTGCAGGGTCTTGAGGACCTCGGACGACGTGTAGATGATGCGGGGCTGGTACGCCTCCATCCGGCAGCTGCGGTACAGGTAGGCCAGCTGGTAGACCACCGAGGGGAATGCGTAGATCGCCTCGGGCCGGAAAAGCCGGAGCATCCGGTCATAGTCGGGCAGGGTTTTCTCGCCGAGGTGGTAGGAGGAGAACACGCACTGCCGGCTGGTGGGAAACACCTTCCAGTAAGGCGGGCCTGCCCGGTCCGAACGGAAGAGCATGTCGCCGCGGAAGACCGCCGTCCGGTTGACCTCGACGCCCCCCGCGCGCCGAAAACGCTCCAGGATGGCGTCCTCATGCAAGATGGAGTTGATGTCCCGGAAGAAGCAGGAGGGGAACCCTGTTGTGCCGCTGGTTTCCGCCGCGCTGCGGATGAGGGGGCGCCGTGCGGGCAGGAACATGTCGAAGTTGTCCTTCACGACACGCTTGTCGATGATGGGAAGCCGGTCGAGGTCCGCCATTGTCCGGAAATCGTCCGCACCCTTCCCGATGCGGGACAACGTCTCCCGGTAGAAGGGGATGTGCCGCCCGCAATAGGCGAGCATGCTGCGGAAGCGCGCCAGCGCCAGCTCCTCCAGCTCGTACGGGGTGCAGTATTGCGAGCGCTGGAGCATCATGACCTTGTCACGGTACGCCGTCGTCCTTTTGATGAAGATGTCCGCCAGATCGACTACCTGCTTGTTCATGGCCGTCCTTCATGCAAGCACGCCCAGGATGATGTCCCGGTACTGGGACACGGTGTTGTCCAGACTGTGGCGCTCCTGCAAATAGCGGGTCATATGGTCCCGATAGCGTTCCATCGTGCCGGCGTCGAGGGAACGGACGAACGCGGCCGCCGCGTCCAGGTCGTCCCCGCAGCAGCAGCCGATGCCATACCGGCCCAGCACGTCATCCGGATTCGCCTTGAAGGTCAGGATGGGTGTCCCGGCGGCGCAGGCCTGGATGAAGGTGTTCGGAAACCCCTCCGCCTCCGATGTGTTGACGTACGCGATGGCCGCCTCAAAATACCGGTCGATTTCCCCGATGGGCACAAAGTCGATGAGCTCGAGGTTCCCGATGGATGCGGCGCGTGCCGCAATGCTTTCCTTGAGCGCATTTTCACCGTTCATGATCATGACGAAGCGATGGTCGGGCATGCGTTCCGCCAGTGCCAGAAACCGTTCCGGCCGTTTGACGGTATCGGCCCGACCCACCCACAGGACATGCGACCGGGGAACGAGGGCATGCCGCGGTCCGACCTGAATGCCATTGCCGACAATGCGGCTCTCCAGTCCGGTGTTGCCCAACAGGGCGTCGTGCTGCGCCTGGGTTTGCGCGACGATACGGCTGGCGCGCCTGAGCCCGTACCGGTAGAGGCGGAACAGGACGGCGTGCCGCTGCTCCCTGAGCCACGCCGGGTCCGCGTCGTAGTCGTGCGCCATGCGGAAGACGCATTTGCGGTGCATCATCGTGCAGGCGACGAACACCAGCCGCCCGAGCATGCCGCCGCCGCAGGTGGTGAGGTAGACATCCGCGTTGGCGGACCGCAGGGTGCGGTAGAGGTTGATTTCGCGCTGCAGCAGGGTGCCGACGGACTGCCGGTAGCGCTCGGAGTGCACCATGAAGTGCGTGTCGTGGTTCATGTGGCGGATCTTCACAAGACGGATGCCGTCGCGGTCGAGCACATCCTCCTGCCCGTAGTCGCCGACAAGAAAAAGCACCTCGAAGCGCGGATCCCTGGAAAAGGCCTGTGCAAGGAAAAAGAAGTTCAGCTCGGCACCGCCGTAGATGGCATGCTCCACCGGCACAAACAGCGGGAACACGGTTGTCAGGACAAAGCAAAGACGAATCTTCCGATCTTCCATGTGGGATGCTCCCGTCATTCCCCCCAGGGAATCGCGTCATACGCCGCCGGGCATCCGCACCGGATTCATCGATCGAGTAACCAGGTCCATCAATACGCGAAGACATGTTGAATCACGAAGGTATCATACCAATCTGTTTTCCGACGAAACACCGGCTTGCCCGGGTGCGCCGCGGGTGAAAAAAAGCCCCGAAACCCTTCCGAAGAAGGAATTTCGGGGCATCAAGGCGAGGGGTTCCCGGCGGTCCGGTCTGGCGGTCGCGCAGGGCGGGAGGTGGTCTACTTGACCAGTTCAACGGTCTTGCGGACGTAGACGGTGGTATCCGTGGCACTCTTCACACCGACCGTCAGCGTGCCCGCCTTGGTGGTCGACTGGATGGTGAGCAGGCCGGTGGCCGAGTCGATGGATACGCCGCTGTAGGTTCCGGCGAGGACCCAGAGCTTGGCCTCGGCGGCCATCACGTCGCCATACTGGTCGATGATCTCCGCGGAGGGCTGCCAGGTGGTCTTCTTGCTGCCGATCGTCAGCTGGTCCGGCAGGTTCATCGTGATGGCCGTCACGACGGACGGATCCTTGACCGGAGCGGGCACGAGGGTGATGGTCGAGCGGACGTACACGGTCGTGTCGGTCGCGGACTTCACACCGACGATGATGTCGCCTGTCTGTGCGGTCGGCTGGAGGGTGAGCAGGCCGGTCGAACCATCAAGGGAGACGCCCGTGTAGCTGTTGGCCAGGACCCAGAGCTTCTGCTCATTCGCCATGACGGCGCCGTTCTGGTCCAGGACGTCCGCGGTCAGGAGCGTGGTGGTGGTCGATGCCTGTACGGTCAGCTGGGTGGGTGCGTTCATGACGACCTGGGTCGGCACGGAAACGGGAACGGGCGTGGGGGTCGGGGTGGGCGCCGGTGTCGGGGTCGGAACCGGAGTCGGAACCGGAGTCGGAGCGGGGGTGGGAGTCGGCGACGGGCTCGGGGCCGCCACCGGGACGGCGAGTGTCATGGATTCGCGGACATACACGGTCGTCTTCGAGGCGACCTTCACGCCGACGGTGATGGTGCCGGTCTTGGCGGTGGCGAGCACCGTCACGGCGCCGGTTGCGCCATTGATGGATACACCGGTGTAGGTGCTGGCCAGAACCCACTGCTTCGCTTCATCCGGCATGACCTTGCCATCCTGGTCCAGGACATCCGCCGTCAGCTGCGTGGTCGCACCGATCGGCAGGGTGCCGGGGTTGTTCATGACGATCTTCGTCGGAACGGGTGCCGCGGTCGGCGCGGGCGACGGCGCCGGGGTCGGAGTCGGGGTCGGTGCGGGCAGGGTCAGTGTCAGCGTTTTGCTGGCCATGACGGCCGGTTTTGCGGCGCTTGCCACGCTGATGGTGACGGAGCCGGCCTTGGCGGTGGAAAGGACGGTCACGGCGCCGGTCGCGCCATCGACGGTGACGCCGGTGTAGGCGCTTGCCATCGTCCACAGCTTTGCCTCATTCGGCATGACCTTGCCATACTGGTCCAGGATATCCGCTGTCAGCTGGGTGGTGCCGACCGGCAGCGAGGCGGGGCTGTTCATGACGATTTGGGAGGGAACGGATGCCGGGGCCGCCGCGACAACGGAGGTGCTGCCGATGGTGGCGCCGCCGTCGGGGCGGATGCCGCTGTTGGCGAGCTTCACGCCGGAGAGGCCGGTCGAGGGATCGATGATGGAGACGACGATCTGGTACTTGCCTGCGGGGGTGCCGGCCGGAACGGCCAGGGTGTCGGAAACGGTTGCCGGCGAGCTGAACACGGTGTTCAGGCTCAGCGCCGTCTGCTTCGACACGATCTGCTTGCCGGTCGAATCCACCAGGGAGAGCTGCACGGGCCAGTCGCGGTAGAAGGGCGCCGCGCCGCTGTTCCTGAGGGTGAAGGAGACCTTCAGGCCGGAGCCCGCGGTGACTTCGCTTGCGACGGTGGAGGTGGAGACGAGGAAGCGGTATCCGATGACCTTCTTGAGGTCGGCGATGCGGCTGGTGACGGTCGTGCCGAGGGAGGTGTAGGCCGTGTCCATGGTCTTCCAGTAGGACAGGCGCAGATCCCTGACCTGCTGCGTCGTCTCGGCGCGGTTCGTGTCATTGAGGGAGGTGGCGAAGGAAACCATCGACTCGCCGCCGGTCATGACGGTCTTGTAGTAGTTGGGCATGGCGGGCAGCTTCTCGCCGGTCAGCCACCAGGTGTAGCCGCTGGTCGTCCAGTTGAGGAACCAGTCGTAGACCTGGCTCTTGTTGGCGATCATGTCGTTGAACAGGCCCAGGTTGTTGTTGACGGCGACGGGGGTCGGGCGGCGCATCGTGAGCGGCGTGCTGTCGAATGCGTCGACATAGTGCTGCACATACTGGTCCGCGACATCGATCTTCGGGAAGGGGACAACCGAATCGCTGCCCTTGTAGGTGTGCCATTCGCCCCAGTGTCCCACGCTGCCGATTTCGATCTGGGCGATGAAGGGATCACCGTCGTAGCGGGCGGCAAGTGCCTGGACCAGACGCTTGTGGGCCGCGATGTAGGTCGTGTTGCTGTAGTTGGGGCTGTAACCCTTGCCGTAGTCGTTGCTGTAGGCGGTGCCGTCCTTGGTTTCGTTGTAGAGCCAGTCCGGAATGTCGCGATGCGCGGTCGTGTCGTCCGGGTCATCGGCGATGAGGCGGAAGATCATCTTCACATTCTGGCTCTTCCAGTAGGAGAACTTGTTGACCTTCTCGAACGTCGCGAAATCGTAGACGCCCTTGGTCGGCTCGAGGGCCTTCCAGGTCACATAGTTGAACACGAGCGAATGCGGCTGGCCGTAGGGGCCGCCGTTGGCCCGCGGTGCGAAGCCCATGTAGGGGTTCACAAGCACGTCGCCGGAGTCGGAGAAGGTCGAGACGACGTCCTGCGAGGCGGCGAAGGTCGGCATGGAACCGATGGAGAACAGGATGGCGAGGGCGAGCAGCAGGGAAACGGTCTTGCCGTGGATGGATTTGCGCATGAAAAATCTCCTTCCAAATACCCGGACTTGTGTTCAATGTTTCGCCAGGAGTTTGGATGGAGAAGAAAAAAACCGCTTTCATACGGATCCCATATTCTCCCTGGCAACCCGACCGTCATCGTGCACACGGCACCTTAGACTCGTTGGCTTTGCGTCCTTGCCTTTCGACAAGTTTGCCATTATCATTTTATCTTTTCGTGTGATGACTATTGTTGTTCCGTGCATCCTTCGCATATTCCGGAGCACATGCCCAGTGTAGCCCCTCCGCCCCCCCGCGTCAATGGATTTCGCGCAAAACAGGTCCCTGGTCCCATGGATTCGGGACCCCGTGGGGAGATGCGTGTCCGGGGTCAAAATGAATCATAGCGGCATTCAGGGCCGTTCAAGCGGGCTTCCATCGGCCAGATAGCTTCAGGATGCGGATCCGCGTCGCATAATAGGCGCAATAGAGCCCGTTCAGCGGTTTTTGCCAGATATGGATGCCATCGGGCATGAGCCCCCCGACGGACCGGCACAGACCCCCCTCGAGCAGACGGCGCACTGCCTCCTGGTGGGAGACGGCATCCTGCAGGTGGAGGCACACGGTGAACACGCCGAACGGATAGCGGACCGGCTCCCAGAGCTGCTGCGGCACCCAGGTCACACCATGCCTGCGGAACGGGTAGAGGGCGATGCCATCGGTCACGACGTTCAATCCGACCTCCACGAGCGCCTTCACCGTATTCCGGTCGAGAGAATGCGCCGGCGCCATGAACAGGCCGGGTGTCAGGCCGTGTCCCTCCAGGATCGCCATGCCCTCCGCGAGCATGGCGCGCTGCGCCGCCAGCGGCAGCCCGGCGAATTCAGTCCGGTTGGGGACGCCGTACCGTGCGCCGACAAGTCCGGGCGCCGCAGGGTGCAACGCATGCCGCAAGCCATGCAGGGCGATGTCCACCATGCCGGCACGCTGCCAGGCGGCGACCGTTTCCCAGAAGTCGGGCCAGGCGGCGCCATGGACAAGCGTCTCGTCGCGATTGTCCGGAATGACGCCCAACAGGGGCCGCACACCGTACCGCGCCATCAGCGCGATGTAGGCGACCAGCTTTTCCCGGTCCATGCGCGGGTGCACATCATCGATGCGGATGAGATATCGTGCCGGCATATGCGCTGCGTCCTCCCAGCTTCCCATCACTGCTTCCCATCACTGCTTCCCATCACTGCTTCCCATC
>JAEXRM010000162.1 GCA_023440865.1 Bacillota bacterium | reverse complement strand
TCTGCTACGAACAGATGGTGACGAACAAGGGAGCGCCATTCCTTTCCCTTTTTGTGGCCATTGTATCTGACAACTTACGGACAGGCAACACCGTCAGCAAGCGGCCGCACTGCGGCGGCGCAAACAGATAGTCTCTATTGTTCAGCAAGTGAGCGGGCAAAACTATTCATTGCTGGTTATCAAGGTGACAATGCCAAGAAACTCGAGACATCTGGCATAGTGAAGAAAAAAGGGTCTGGATTAGGAATGTTCATAGCAAAAAAGTTGATTGAAAAAAACGGATTCAGCCTTGACTTTCAACGAACGGGCGGAAAGACTGGTGTACTCTCAGGAATAGAGTACTCAATAAATTCTTACATAATCCGCATGCCCATAAACAGGGTGAGAGAAAATAAAAACGGTGTATACTAAGCTCTTGGATTATGGTGACGTCATATTCCCAAAAACCGCCTACTCAACAGGCATCTATCGAAATCCTCCCCTGTTCCATCATACTGCCACCAAGCACCTTGCTGTAAACAAGCTGATGCCATTCTACACGATTCACTGATTGATACTCTGAATATGTAAATCAACTGCCACAAGTATTTTTCCGCATGGCGACCGGTATCATTCCGTCCATGCTGCCTGATTCACTTGCAGGCGTTCACCCTGGCAGCTCCGTCTGAGGCTTACCTAACAGTCACGCCATCGCAATGGAAATCTCAAGGGCTTCCCCTTCAATCTCCACCTTCACCACCGCCTGCTCCACGACCCCAACCTCGCTCAGTGTCTCCCTACAGACGTACTCGATCCACTCCTCCGGATACGCCCCCTCGATGCTGATGACAATCCGGTCCGTGATGTCGCACCCGATCTGCTTTCTCGCCTCCTGGATATGACGGACCATCTCCCTGGCAAGGCCTTCGCGCTTGAGTTCTTCCGTCACCGTCAGGTCAAGTGAAACCACGACGCCCTGATGGCCGGCGGCATGCATGCCTTCCTTTGCGATGTACGTCACAAGGAGAATGCTTTCATCAAAGCGTTCCTGTGAACCGTTGATGGTCAGCCACACCCCGTCCTCACGCAGCGCGAACGCGCCGCTCTTGACGGCCTTGATGATCTCCGGCACCCGCTGGGGATACCGGTCGCGGATTTCCTGGAAGAACGGGTCGTACTTCACGGACACGATGGCGCTGGCATCCTGCAGCACCTCGACCGCCTTCACATTGAGCTCCTCGGCGATGATCTCCCGGAACTCCGTGATGATGGCATTCTGTTCGGCATCGGAAAGCGCGACCTTCAGCACGCTCAGCGGCTGCCGGTTCTTGATGCGGTTCTTGTTCCGGATGGACCGCGCCAGGCCGATCACGTTCTGCACAAGCTCCACCTTCTGCAGCAGCGCATCGTTCCGGAACGACGCGGGAATGGCCGGCCAATCCGCGAGATGCACCGACGGCCCGTCGGTGAGCGTCCGGTAGAGCTTCTCGGCGAGGAACGGCGCAACCGGCGCAAAGAGCAGCGCCGTGTTCACCAGGACGTAGTGGAGGGTTTCATAGGCATTGCGCTTGTCCGCGGACATGCCGCTGCCCCAGAAACGCCGCCGGGAACGCCGGATGTACCAGTTGGTCAGCCCGTCCACGAGCGATGCGAGCCGGCCCGCGTACTGGTCGACCCGATAGGCGTCCATGCTGGCCGTGATCGTCTCCGCGGTGGCGTGCAGCTTCGCCAGCATCCATTGGTCGAGCGGATTGTCGGAGTCCGGCGCCTTGGGCGTCTTCTGGCAGAACCCGTCGATGTTGGCGTACGACAGGTAGAAGTTGCAGGCGTTCCAGTAGGGCAGCAGCAGCTGCTGATAGGCGTCCTGGATACCGTCCTCGTCAAAGAGCAGGTCACCGATCAGCATCGCGTTGGTCTGGTACAGGTACAGCCGGAACGCGTCCGTTCCCCATTTCTGCATCAGCGTCATCGGATCCGTATAGTTCTTCGAGGATTTCGACAGCTTCTTCCCGTCCTTGGCCAGAATCGTGCCGTGGACGATGCAGTGCTGGAACGCGGGCCGGTCGAACAGGGCGACCGCGAGCACATGCAGGTAGTAGAACCAGCAGCGGATCTGCCCGGTGTACTCGACGATGAAGTCGCTCGGGAAGTGGGATTCGAACCAGTCCTTGTTCTCGAAGGGGTAATGCTTCTGGGCAAAGGGAACGGAGCCGCTTTCAAACCAGCAGTCCAGCACCTCGGGGATGCGCTTCATCTCGCCGTCGCCGCAGGCGCAGGGAAAGGTCACCTGGTCCATGTGCTGCCGGTGCAGGTCCGTCAGGCGCACGCCGCTCGCCGCATGAATTTCGTCGATGCTGCCGAGCACGACCCGCTTCCCGCACGCCGCGCACTCCCAGATGGGCATGGGGGTGCTCCAGTAGCGGTTCCGGGAGATGTTCCAGTCGCGCGCGTTCTCCAGCCAGTTCCCGAAACGGCCGTGCTTGACGGTCTCCGGGATCCAGTCGATGTCCTCGTTGCAGGCAAGCAGCCGGTCCTTGACCTTGCCGATGTCGAAATACCAGGCGTCCATCGCCTTGTAGATCAGGGGATGCTTGCACCGCCAGCAATGGGGATAGTTGTGCTCGAGGGTGCCATCCGCGACCGCCTTCCCGCCGGCATGGAGGAAACGGATGATGCCGGCATTCTGGTCCAGCACCTGCCTGAGGCCGTCGGGATCGTAAAAGTCGGTGATCTCCTCCGTGAACCGGCCCTTCGCATCGACGGGATTCACCAGCGGCACCTGGTGCTTCTTGCATGTCCAGTAGTCGTCCTCGCCGAAGGCGGGCGCCGTGTGCACGATCCCCACGCCGTCGTCGGCTGCCACATAGTCCGCCGGCACCACGCGGAACGCGCCTTCGGCCTTCCTGTCCGCAAAGTACGGGAACAGCGGTTCGTAGGTCATGCCGACCAGCCCGGTTCCCGGTACCGTCTTCACGATCTGCGGCTGCTCGCCGAAGACCTTGGGATACCGGGAAAGACAATCCTCGCCGGCGATCAGGATCTCCTGCCCCACATCCACATATGCGTAGCCGATGGCGGGACCCACGGCCAGGCACATGTTGGAGGGCAGCGTCCAGGGCGTCGTGGTCCAGGCAAGGAAGTGGACGGGCTTGCCTTCGATCCGCTGCCCGGTTTCGAATTTCGCGATGATCCAGCGGTCCTGCCTGGGGCGCGTGGAGTCGGATTCGCGGGTATCCGAGATCGAGAGCGAGGTCTCGCAGTGCGTGCAATAGGGCGTCACCCGGTAGTCGCGGTAGACCAGTCCCTTGTCGTAGCACTGCTTGAACGCCCACAGCACGCTCTCCATGAACGGCGTGTCCATGGTCTTGTAGGCGCCGTCATAGTCGACCCACCGCGCCATGTACGCGACATATTCCTTCCAGGCCTCGTTGTTCTGCGAAACGATGTCCCGGCAGGTGTCGTTGAAGGCGGCGATGCCCAGCTCGTTCTCGATGACCTGCTTGCCCTCGATGCCCAGCCGCACCTCCGCCTGGTTCTCGATCGGCAGGCCATGGCAGTCCCATCCCCAGACGCGCGGCACGGAATAACCCCGCATGGTCCAGTACCGGGCGATCATGTCCTTGATGAAGGAAACCAGCACCGTGCCATGATGGGGCTTGCCCGTCGGGAAAGGAGGCCCGTCGTAGAACACGACCTCGCCGCCGGTCTTGCTGTCCACCGATTGCTCGAAAAGCCGGTTCTCGTTCCAGAACGCAAGGATGTCGGCCTGCAACTGCTGGATTTCGGGCTTGCCTGTCAGTTCCTCGTACTTCATGTCGGGCTTGCCTGTCAGTTCCTCGTACTTCATGTCCGGTACCTCCGTTGGCTGAACATGGTCAATGGCATGCAGATGGAATGCCGAAAACAAAAAAGGCTTCCGCCCCATAACAGGACGAAAGCCAAATGCGTGAACCACCTGATACGGCATACAGTCATATGCGTTCCCTGTAACGGGGGAAGCCCGTCAGCACCTACTTGTCATTCGGCCTGAAACTCGAGAGGGATGTTCGTCACGATCGACTCCGTACCGGGCTTCCACTCTCCCCGGCTCGCTGTGACGTTTTGAAGGCGCCTACTGTCTCTGTCATCGTCGTTCCTGATTCAGTTGACTATACAATATCGGAAGAACGCGTCCCTGTAAAGAGTCCCGTGAACGACACGCGCCCTGGCATGCGCATGCGCGGGAACGCTCAGTACTTGAACCGGGAGACATGCTCGCGCATTTCGGCCGAAATCCCGCTCAACTCGCCGGCGGCGCGCGCCAGCTCCGCCATGGAGGCGGTCTGCTCCTCGACGGAGGCCGCTGTCTGCTCCGCCCCGGCGGCATTTTCCTCGGAAATCGCGGCGAGCTCCTGCATGATGCGGATCATCAGATCGTTCTGCTCCGCAATGGTCCGCGAGGATCCTTCGAGGGCCTCGATGGCCGTCCGCATGCGGGCGGTGGCGTCCGAGATGCCCGCGAACTTGTCGGAGGTCTGTGTCACACTGTCGCTTTGCCGCACGATCAGCGACTCCACGGTTTCCATGTCCGTCACGGCGTGCTCCGTCCTGCCCTCGAGCTGCCGGATGATCGCGTCGATCTCCTTGACGAACCCGCTGGAGGAAGTGGCCAGCGTGCGGATTTCATCGGCGACCACCGCGAAACCGCGCCCGGCCTCGCCGGCGCGTGCCGCCTCGATCGCGGCGTTCAGGGCGAGCAGGTTCGTCTGCGCGGCCAGCTGCTGGATCATGTCGGTGGCACGCGAGATCTGCTCGGCGCTGCTGCGTGTTTCACGCACGAGGGCGGCCACCGACTCGACGGCGGCACGGCTGTCCCCGGTATCCGCCACCAGCCGGCCGAGGATCCGGGTCCCCTCCTCCTGCAGCGTGATCACCTGTCCGGCGGCATCATGAAGGATCGCCATCATGCGGCTGTTCTCCTCCAGCTGTCCCCCCAGCTTCTCGATGCCGTGCACGCCGGAATCGGTATGCTTTGCCTGCTCGGTCGCCCCCTGGGCGATCTCGGTGACGGTGCGCGCCACTTCGTCCGCAGAGCGGGAGACCTGTTCCGACGTGTCGTGCAGCTGGGCGGAGGCCGTGGATACATGGGCCGATGTGCCGAGCACCCGTTCCAGGAAATCACGCAGGTTGGCCACGATGTGCGCGAACGCGTTCGCCATCTGTCCGATTTCGTCCTTGCGCCGCAGCAGGTCTTCGGGCACCTCGCTGCGGATGTCGAGCTCGGCGATGCCGGTCGAATACCGCACCAGCCGCAGAATCGGGCGGGAAACCGCCCGGCCGATCAGGAAAGCGATGAAAATCGATACCAGCAGCAGACCGAGGGATATGGCGCCTGAAACCACAAGCATGCGGTTGCGGAATGCGGTGATCTGCGCGGAGCTCTCGGCCTGGGATACGCCGATGAAGAGGATGCCGCTCACGGTTCCGCCTTCGACGATCGGCTCGTAGGAGGCCGCATAGGGTTTGCCGAGAATCTTCGCATCCCCTTGGTAGGGCTTGCCGGCGGATACGGCAGGATAAGCGGCGCTGTCCTTGCCAAGCATCGTGCCGACGGCACGGGTGCCATCCTCCTTGAGGACGTTGGTTGTGATGCGGCGGAAATCATCCCCGTCCTTCACAAACACCGTTGCGACGACGCCGAGGTCCGCCTGGAGCCGATCGACCAGACCGGTATCCGCATCAATGGGCAGGCCGCCAGCCGTCTGCAGCGTGCCGTCTGCCAGGGAGAGTCCGCCATACTGCTGCTCCATGTACACCCGCGCGGCCGCCGCACTTCCCCGGAGCTGCTCCTGGAGCATGCTCCGCTGCAGACGCGACAACGACACCGATGCCTCGGCGAAGCCCGACAGCGTCAAGGCGATCCCCACTGTGAGAATGAGCAATGAAAACAGAAAGATGATGCGACCCTGGATGCGACGCAACATGATGCAGCCCCCCAATCAACAGCACGGTATCCCAAATGTCCACTAATGTATCGACATATTGATAATTTACAATTACCCTGTAAATCGACAATATTCGCGCTTATTTATGGACAATACATGTCATTATGTACAACCTCACCGCTTGTTGCAAGAGGAACATACAGAAGCCGAACATCGTGATACACTGTCTTCAGACAGCCAGACCGCCCGTTTTGGGCGGCTGAAAGGAGGACCCGCCATGAACGGCATCGCACAACGCATCGACCGTCTTCCCTCCACACCCTTGCTGCGCAAGGTGCTTTTCCTCACCGGCATCGGCTGGATGTTCGACGCCATGGACCAGGGCATGGTTTCCGGGGTCATGGCCGCCATCGGCAAGGAATGGGCGCTCGGCACCGACCAGCTCGGTCTGCTCGGCAGCGCCGGCATGCTCGGCATGGGCCTGGGTGCGGCGCTCTCCGGCATGGCCGCGGACAAATGGGGCCGCCGAAACGTCATTCTCGCCACACTCGTGCTGTATGGCGTCGCCAGCGGTCTGTCCGGCTTCGCAACAAGCTTTCCGATGCTGCTCGCCCTGCGCTTCCTGACCGGCTTCGGCCTGGGCGGCGAGCTGCCGGCCGCCTCCACCCTTGTCAGCGAGTGGTCGCCAACCCGCATCCGCGGCCGCAATGTGATCTTCCTTGAAAGCTTCTGGGCCTGGGGCTGGATCCTCGCCGCCCTCGTCGCCTACCTGCTGATCCCCGTATATGGCTGGCGCACCGCGTTCTGGATCGGCGCGGTGCCCGCGCTCTTTGCCGCCGTGCTGCGTGCCGCGGTGCCGGAGTCGCCCCGCTGGCTCGAGTCCAGGGGACGTACCGCGGAGGCGGACGGCCTGCTGCGGATCATGGAGAAGCAGGCCGGCATGGAACCGCCGGCGGCGCCGGAGGCTTCCGCCACCGTCACCGCACAACGGATCTCCTTCCTCGACCTCTGGTCGAAGAAGTACCTGCTGTCCACCATCGTCCTGTGGGCGATCTGGTTCGGCATCAACTTCGGCTATTACGGCTTCGTGCTGTGGACCCCGTCGCTGCTGGTCGCCAAGGGCTTCGCGCTGGTCAAGAGTTTCGAGTTCACGCTCATCATGTGCCTGGCGCAGCTGCCCGGCTACTTCTCCGCCGCCTGGCTGGTGGAGCGCATCGGCCGCAAGAAGGTGCTAGCCGTCTACTTTGCGGGTACCGCGCTGGCAGCCTGGCTGTTCGGGCACGCCGACACCACCGCCGCCGTACTGGCCGCGGGCTGCCTGCTGTACTTCTTCAGTCTGGGCGCCTGGGGCTGCGTCTACGCCTACACGCCGGAGGTCTACCCCACCGAGGCCCGCGCGAGCGGAACAGGCTGGGCGTCGGCATTCGGCCGCATCGGCGCGTTCCTCGCGCCGCTGACGGTGCCCGTGATGTACAAGGCGTTCGGCGAGCAGACCGGCTTCGGGACGGTCTTCGCCATCCTGACAGGCGTATTCGCCGTCGTGGCGGTGATCGTGGCGGTCTTCGGAAAGGAAACGAAGGGGCGGTCGCTCGAGCAGATCAGCGGGTGAACGGCGTGCAACCGCACACCCGGCAGGACACGGCATGCGGGGGAAGCGAGGCGGTGGACCGTCGCGGTCAAGCCTTCCCTTCCCCCCGGTCCACCGTGATCACGGAAAACAGCCGGGGATCATGCGCCGCCAGCAGCCGTTGGAAGCTTTCCGCGATTTCCTTGTCACCGACGCGGCACTCGAAGGGTGCCGTCACATCGAAGATGAGGTTTGAGTGGGTCTGGCCCTTCACCATGCGGAAATCATGGAAGGAGAACCGGGCATCGACCTCGCGCAGAAGCCGCTCCACCAGCAGGCGCGCCTCGTTGGCCACCGGGTCGTCGATGATGATCGGATCGAGATGGATGACCAGGTGGATGCCCATGTCGCGTTCGATGTCACGCTCGATGTCGTCGATGAGCTCGTGGCTGAGCAGGATGTCCACATTGGCGTCCACCTCGACGTGGACGGAGGCGTAGGTGCGGTTGGGGCCATAATCGTGCACCATCAGGTCATGCAGGCCCAGTACGCCGGCATGGCCCAGGATGATCGATTCGAGCTGCCGGGTTGTCTCCTGCGACGGGCCCTGCCCCAAAATGTTGTCCACCGTGTCCTTGAGGATGCGGATGCCCGAATACAGGATGAAGCAGGCGACGGCGGCACCCATCCAGCCATCGAGCCGGATGTGGAACAGCTGGGCGATGACGAGCGCAACCAGGACGACGGACGTGGTCAGCACGTCCGACAGGCTGTCGATGGCCGTGGCCTCCATCACCGACGAGTTGATGCGGCGGCCGAGGAACTTGTTCCAGGTGAACAGCCACACCTTCATGCCGATGGAGAAGAGCAGCACGCCAATGGTCAGGTAGCTGAAGGTGACATCCGTCGGGCTGATGATCTTGCCGATCGAGGTTTTGAGCAGCTCGAAGCCGATCAGCAGCACGACAACCGCCACGATCGAAGCGGCGATGTACTCGATGCGCGCGTGCCCGAACGGGTGATCCTTGTCGGCCGGCTTTCCGGACATCCTGAAGCTGACGAGCGTCACAACGGAGGACGCGGCGTCGGACAGGTTGTTCACGGCATCACTGGTGACGGCGATGCTGCCGAACAGGGTGCCGGCGGTGAACTTCGCCGCAAAGAGGATCAGGTTCACGACAATGCCGACAATGCCGCCCAGGACGCCATACTGCTGCCGCACCGAGTCGAGCCCGATGTCATCGGGGTTTCTGACAAACCGCCGGACAAGCCATTCCTTCATACCGCTCCCGTTCCTTCCCCATGCCGCGCTCCCGTGGGATGCGACAGCACGCAAAAACCGTACAAAAAAGCCATGGGAAGCTTGCGCATGTCCCATGGCACTCCACTGCCCTGCCGGGCCCGGCTACCTGCCTGACGGCAGTGCCTGATCAGCTCAAAGCGTAGCACAAAACCCTGAAACCGTCAATTCATGCGGGTTTCGAGAGTGATTCTCAATATGGGGCCTGCCGTATCTGACGCGGAAAGCTCCCGTAGGCTGTGTGTTCCCCCTCAGTCACCGCTTCAGCGGGGTGATCACGCGCACCGTCGTGCTTGCCTCCGGTTCACTCTCGATGAACAAACCATACGGTTCCCCATACCGCAACCGGATGCGCTTGTGGATGTTGCGCAGGCCGACGCTCGTGAAGCTGTCGTCCATGTCGTTGACGTAGGCATTCAGGCGCTCCGTCTGGCGGGGGCTCATCCCCTTTCCATTGTCCGAAACACGCAGCACAAGCCGATCCTCCTCCACGCATGCCCCCACGCGGATCACGCCGCCCGATGCCCGGTCCTTGAGCCCGTGGTAGATGGCGTTCTCCACGATCGGCTGCAGGATGAGCTTGAGCACGCGCACACTGGAGAGCTCCGGCGGAATGTCCGTCTCGATGCGGAACAATTCGTCGAACCGGTTTTTCTGCAACAGGATGTACAGCTCCAGATGCTGCATTTCCTCACCCAGGGTCACGATCTCCTGCTTGGAGCTGATGCTGTACCGCAACAGCTTCCCCAGCGCGAAGGCCATCTGGGAGGTCTCGCGGTCATGGTTGATTTCGGCCATCATGTGGATGGATTCGAGCGTGTTGTACAGAAAGTGCGGATTGATTTGGTACTGCAGCATCTGCAGCTCGAGGTCCTTCTGCTTGATCTTGTCGGAATAGACCTCCTGGATGAGAATCTTGATTTCGCGGGTCATGTTGTTGAAGCCCTGTGCCAGTTCCCCGATCTCGTCGTGGCCGGAAATATGGATGCGGCTTTCGAAATCCCCCTTCTCAACCTGCTTCATCAGCAGGGCCAGCTTGCGGATGGGCGTGACGATCTGCCCCGAGATGATCAGCACGAATACCAGCGAAAGCACGCCCAGCAGAAGCGTCATCAGGATGGTGACGTTGCGCATGCGGTTGATGTTCTTGTTGAGCTCGTAGACGGGAATGATGTTCACCAGGCGCCAGCCGGTCGATACCGAGGTCTGGAAGCTGTAGAGCGAATGGACATCGTTGATGCGCGCATAGCTGTTGCCGGAAGTGCGCCGTCCGATCAGATCCGTGATCTGCCGGTCCGCGGGCAGGGTGATGTTCGCCTCGTCGGTATCGTATACGGTGCTGCCCCCCGCATCGATGATGAGGATGCGCTGTCCGGGTACGATGAGCATTTTCCGGCAGAGGTTGGCCAGATACTCGATGCTGTTGTTGACCAGCACGACGCCGACGGCCTTGGATTCCGTCAGACTGACCAACGCCCGGGCCATCGAGAAGACCTTTGCGTTCCCTCCCTTGACGTCCGCCACGTCATGCAGCACGAAGGTGCTCAGCAGCACCGGCTTCCCGTGCAGCCGGATCGCCTCTGCGAACCAGGGTTCTTCAGACGGGTTCCAGTTGCGCGTCAGCGAGGAGGCAGTGACACGGTAGTGCCCGTCCCCATGCAGGTTGAACATGAAGACGGACTGGATGGAGTCGCGGTAGCTGAAGGCCTTGTAGGCGTACCAGTCGACCAGGTCGCCAAGCAGCGGGGAGGCGGTGCGCGTCTTGTTGTACGCCTCCATCTCGTTCATGAGGCTTTCGTCGCTGCGTTCCTTCAGCAGCGGCAGCTTTGTGATGTTGTTGAGATCCTGCCAGTAGTCCTCGAGCTTGAGGACCGTCTGCTCGTTCATCTGGCGGATGACGTCGCGCGTGCTCTGCTCCTTGTCGGTCCGATAGATCAGAAAGGTGGCGAAGGCCAGAATGATGAGGCTGAGCAACACCAATCCAAAGCCGGCCAGGATCTTCGTGCGGATGGGAAGATCGGCGAAGCGCCTGCCCATGAGGCGAAGACGCCAGCGACAGATGCGCGGGAGCCGATACGCCATCAGGCGGCATCGCACACGTTTGTCTTTGCGGATGTCGAACACCTCCGATCCGGCGGGAATGCGGCCCACCGCAAGGGATGGCGCGCCGAAGGATGATCCGTCTGTCTGGGCCGGTGCACCCATGATACAATGGCGGTGCGAAAAAGTACAGCCGACGGAGGCGCGGGCACATGCTCAGGATTTATCTTGCGGACGACGACCGAATCATTCGCATGGGATTGCGGGCCCTCATTTCCGCCCATCCGGGCGGACACGAAATCGTCGGCGAGGCGACAAACGGCTTCGACGCCCTTGCTGCGCTCGAAACGCTCGGGGCGGACCTGCTGTTCACCGACATCAAGATGCCCGTGATGGACGGGCTTGAACTCATCCGCACCCTGCGTTCGCGCAACCGTCGCATCCGCATCATCGTCCTCAGCGGCTTCGATGAGTTCCGGTTCGTGCAGGAAAGCCTTCGCCAGGGTGTGACGGACTACCTGCTCAAGCCCCTTGACAAGGAGGCCCTGGCGCAACTGCTCGACCGCATGAACGAAGAGATCGAGGCGGAGAACGCGCGCAACCATGCCCGTCACACCCTCGCCGAGTCCGTGAGCCAGAACATGCCCGTGCTGCGCGAGAAGGGGCTTGTCGATCTGCTGCAGGGTTCCGGCGCGGAGACACCCGCATTGCGGCAGTGCCTGGGCAGCCTGCTCGATGCCTGCCCGGTGCATGTGGCCGCCACCATCGCCATTGACGGGCTCGATCGGACGGATGCCTCCGACACCGAACGCTTCATCCGGCTGCAGCAGCTGCGCGAGCGCACGGCAACGTTCCTCCCGCCCGGCGGGGAGCCCGAGATCGTGCTGACCCATCAGGGCGAGCGAATCCGTGTGCTGTTCTCCAGCCGCATCGACGACGCGGCGCACCTGATGCGGCGCACCGAGGAGCTGCTCCGATCACTCGTCCGGCATGAGGCGGACGAGGACCGCTCCATCACGGCTGGCTTCGGCATGACGGCACGTGATACGGTCCACATCCGCCAGAGCTTCGATATGGCAGAAGCTGCGCTAAGGCGCCGTTTCCTGGAGGGCACCGGCACCGTGTACGGCGGACTGCCCGCACAGCCGAAACCGGAAGCGCTTCCCGATGCGGAATCGTTCCGCGCAAACCTTCAGGAACTGGAAAACGCCCTGGAAATCGAGGACGCCCATGCCCTCCATCATGGTCTATCCCGGCTGTTCGAACGGCTTTCACGCCAACAGGCCCCGGAGGCCCTCATCAGAAGCCTCCTGCGCGAAGCGGTGGAGCGGTTCCGGATCGTCGTGCGCGATTTTCCCGAAGCTGAAAACCTGTGCTTCTCCCAGGGCCAGGACCTTACCGAACGCATCCAGGCGGCGGAGACCTGGCCGTCGCTTCAGCGGGACATCAAGGCCGGGCTGCGCGACGTGCTCGATCGCATGGGACACCAGCGCAGGCGGCGCAGCAAGCGCAGCGTGGAGCTGGCCAAGGAATTCATCCAGCGCCATTACGCCGAGGATATCTGCCTCAAGGCGGTCGCCGACCACGTGCACCTGAACCCGACCTACCTCAGCGAACTGTTCCGCCAGGAAACGGGCACGACGTTCATCGACTATCTGATCGACACACGAATCCTGAAGGCGAAGAAACTCATCGCGCAGCCCGACATGAAGGTCGGGGACGCAGGGCGCCTTGTCGGCTACCCTGATCCGGTTTCATTCAACCGCGCCTTCAAGAAGGTGGTCGGCATCTCGCCGACCGAATTCAAGAAGATCATCCGATGACGCGCAAAACTTCCGATCTGCCGCAATGCCCCCGGCATGCCGGGTCGAGGGCCGGATGCCCGCCGGTCTGCATGACTGGGCCGTTTTGTCGGAATGGACAAGCGCTCTCGCCTTCGGCAACGGATCTTTGTTGGCTTCTCCCGAAAAACCCGAAGAAATGTTAACAAATGCGAAGCATCGCCTGATCCAATGACGGTGAACCATACTACAATGGGTTCGGGATATCCCGCCCGCCTCATTCGCGTCCGACATGCAGGGGCATGCGGCGCATCGGTACAGTTTCAATCGCACCGCACACAGAGGAGGAGACAGAACCCATGAAAAAAATCGCATCCACACTGCTTGCTCTTGTCATGACCGCTTCGCTGGCTGCAGGCTGCGGCAGCACCCCCGCCGCCACCGACGGATCAGCTTCGGCGTCCGCCAGCACCTCCGCCGCCGCGAGCGCATCCTCGGAATCCAAGGCTCCGGAAGCCCCCAAGCTGGAGGGCAGCATCACATTCCTGACACACCGGACCGACAAGGCGGACAATGTCCTGACCGACATCGCGAAGGAATTCATGGCCCAGAACCCCGGCGTCGAAATCGCCGTGGAACCCAACAAGGATGACAACGTCCTCAAGACCCGCATCGCGGCCGGCGAGCTGCCGGACATCATGTTCGTCCCCCAGCAGCTGGGCATGACCCGCAAGGATTATCCCACCTACTTCGTCGACATCGGCGATCTGGGCTACACAAAGGACAACACCTACTTCTACGAGAACGGCACAGGCCCCGATGGAAAGCTCTATACCCTCGCCATCGGCATGAACTATTCCGGTGTCGTCTATTCCAAACCCGCCTTCAAGGCCGCCGGCATCGAGAAGGCGCCCCAGACCCGCGAAGAGTGGGAAGCAGCCTGCCAGAAGCTCAAGGACAAGGGCATCGTGCCGATCGCCTCGAACTTCAAGGACAAGTGGCCGCTGAGCGCGTATGCGGACGGTTCCTACCAGGACAACATGACGGGACTGGACAACTACAAGAACACCCTGGTCGACAAGGACCAATACCTCATCGACGAGCCCGGTTCCGTGCTCGACGGACTCAAGCTGCTGCGTGACTTCAACGGGAAGGGCTTCTTCGAGAAGGACCTGATGTCGACCAACTGGGACGGCTGCAAGAAGGACATCGCACAAGGCGCGACCGCCATGGCGGCCCTCGGCACCTGGTTCCCGCCGCAGGTCGTCGAGAATGGCGCGAACGCCGACGACATCGGCATGTTCCCGTGGCCGGGCTCGAAGGCGCTCGTCAATGGCGGCGACATCATGTACGGCGTCACCACGAACTCGAAATATCCGGATACCGCCAAGGCCTTCTTTGCCTTCATGTGGCAGGATGGCTACATGCCCATCAAGGTCGGCATGATTCCGGTCAACAAGGACTACCAGCCCGACTCGGCCTTCCTCAAGGAGCTGCTCTCCTTCAATCTGCCCATCGTCGAGGGTGTGGCGGACACGGCGGAGTACCAGACGCTCAAGAACAAGGCCCAGATCGACAACACCGTCATGGCGCAGGAATACGTCACGGCCGCCAATCCGCAGGAAGTGGTCGACAAGTACAACAAGATGTGGACGGATGCGAAGGCGGCACTGGGCAAGTAACTGCCGGAACCCTGCACCTGTTTTGGACGGCACCCGTGAACGGGGCATCCCGGCTGCATTGGCCGGGGTGCCCGTTCCATGAGGCACCTGCCCATGGATCCCCTTCCATGCAGGCGCCCGGCAAAAAAGGCGCCCGCTGCGCGCGGGCGCCCGACCGATGGTGTGAATCCCACCGAACGGAGAGACAACATGAAACTGCAAAGTGAAAAAAGGCAGCGCACCGTCGTCATCGTGCTGTTCCTGCTGTGTCCGCTCGCCCTGCTGCTGGCCTTTTCCTATTACCCCGCCGCGAAGCTGGTCGAGCTGAGCTTCACCGACTGGAACGGCATGAGCAAGACCTACGAATACATCGGACTCGCCAACTACGCGGCGATCTTCCGCAGCCAGAACGCCGTCAAGACCCTGGTCAACAACCTGGCCTACGTCATCATCACCGTGATCCAGGTGGTGCTGGGCTTGTACTTCGCCATCATCCTCGACTCGAATGTCAAGGCGAAGCGGTTCTTCCGCTCCTTCCTCTTCATGCCCTACATCCTCAACGGTGTGGCCCTCGCCAACATGTTCAACTACATGTACAACTTCGACGACGGCCCGCTGAACATCCTCATCCGCGCCATCACCGGCAATCCGGAGGCCGGCATCCACTACCTGGGCAACACCTGGGCCTCGAACATGTGGCTCGCGGGCATGGGTCTGTGGCAATATACCGGCATGGCGATGGTCATCTTCCTCGGCGCGCTGCAATCCATCCCCAAGGAGCTGTATGAGGCGGCGGAGATCGATGGCGGCAACTTCGGCCAGTCCGTCCGCTACATCACCATCCCGAGCATCAGGATGGTCATCGAGCTCAACCTCTTCCTGAGCCTGAATGGCGCGCTGCAGGCCTTCAACCAGGCCTACCTCATCACCAAGGGCGGCCCGGGCGACCGCACCAAGACCTTCGCCCTGAATGCCTACTACACCGCCTTTGACTTCCATGACTTCGGCATCGCCTCCGCACTGGGCGTTTTCCTGCTCGCGCTGATCACGGTGGTCATGCTCGTACAGAACCTGGTGCTCAAATCGGGAGGTGACCTCGAATGAAACACGCCAATTACCGTCCATCCGGCGGCCTGGCCGTCCGCAACCCCGCACTGCGCACCTTCAATTACCTGCTGATGATCCTGTTTGTCGTGATCGTGGTCGCCCCGCTGGCCATCATCTTCATCACCTCGTTCAAGAGCAACCAGGAGTACATGTACACGCAGCTGTGGGATCTGCCCTCCAGCTTTCTGAACTTCGAAAACTATGCCGTCTACCTCGAGCGCGGCCAGGTGCTGACCGGCCTGAAGAACGTGGGCATCATGATCGCCGTCGCCCTTACGGCCAGTGTCGCCATGGGTTCGATGGTCTCCTACGTGCTGACGCGCTTTGATTTTCCGGGAAAGAAGGTCATCCTCGGCGCGTACGTCTTCGCGGCCATCATACCGGGCACCACGACGGCGATCGCGACCTTCACCATCATCAAGGCGCTGCACCTGTTCAACCGGCTCGGGGCGGGCTGCCTGCTGTTCTCGGCCACCAGCGTGCTCGACATCTACATGTTCATCCAGTTCATGTCCAAGATCTCGACCGATCTCGACCAGAGCGCGCGCATCGACGGCGCATCCTACCTGCGGGTGTACTGGTCGATCATCCTGCCGCTGCTCAAGCCCGCCATCGCAACGGTCGGCATCCTGCGCATCGTCTACATCTACAACGACTTCTTCATTCCGATCACCTTCATGCCGTCGGTGAAGCTCTCCACCATCACGACGGGCCTGATGGTCTTCACCCAGGACCGCGTCTCCCAATGGAACGTCATGGCCGCCGGCATCATGGCGGTGCTGTTCCCCACGCTGCTGATCTACCTGTTCGCCCAGCGGTACATCATCGCGGGGGTGACGGAGGGAGCCGTCAAGAGCTGAGCGTTCGGTTTGCGCAGGGAACCTTCCTGTCCATGGTGATCATGCCCATGTTCGAACAGTGGGCTATCCAGCGCCATCGGTCCGAGGACGATGACGGAATCAGCACCACCCCGTGTGAAACTCAATCTGCGTAACGATCGGCTTATCTGCTGCATCACGACATCGCCCTCACGTGGTACACTATTCATGCGGCACCATGTTCCCGGGAGGTCCCCATGCAGCTTCGCGCGTTCCTGAGCCTGGTCGAAATCAAGACCAAGGCGGCCAGCGTCATTCCGTTCCTCATCGGCACCCTGTTCGCCCTGAACCGGCATGGCAGCCTCAAGCCGCTGCCCATGGCGCTATTCTTTGTTTCCCTGCTGTGCTTCGACATGTTCACGACCGGTCTGAACAACCGGCAGGATCACCGGCGCGCCCACAAGCGCGAGGGCTTCAACTTCGAGAGGCACAACGCCATCGAGCACTACGGCCTCAGTGACCGCCAGGTGGATGTCACGCTGGCGCTGCTGCTGCTGGCGGCTGTCATCGCCGGTCTGCTGCTGGTGTGGGTGACGGACTGGGGCGTCCTGCTGATCGGCATGCTCGCCTTCGGCATCGGGTTCCTGTACTCGGCGGGTCCCATGCCGCTGTCGCGCACGCCGCTGGGCGAGGCCGCATCTGGCCTTGCGATGGGCTTCGTCATTCCGTTCCTTGCATGGTGGGTCCACGCCCCCGCAGGTTCCCTGTTCACGGAGACCTTCACTGCGGATCTGCTCACGATCCATCTTTCATGGCGACTCGCGCTCGATCTTGTCCTCGTCTGCGTGCCCCCGGTCTGCTGCATCGCCAACATCATGCTGGCGAACAACCTGTGCGATGTCGACGACGACCTCGCCAACCGCCGCTATACGCTGCCCGTCATCGCCGGCAGGCGCTGGGGCATGCTGCTGTTCCACCTGCTGTACCTGGCGGCGTTCGGCGCGGTGCCGCTGGCGGTGCTCACCGGCGCGGCGCCCTGGCCCTGCCTGCTCGTGCTGGTGGCGGTTCCCCGCGTTCTGGGCAATCTCGCCGCCTTCCGCAAGGTGCAGACGAAGAAGGACACCTTCGGCCTGTCGGTCCTGAACTTCCTGCTGCTGTGCCTGCCGTTCGCGCTGCTGATGGGTGCCGGCGCCCTGCTGCGCGGACTGTGAAACACGGCCTCGAGAATCAAGAAAATCGAGAAGGGGCCGTCTCATCGGTCACATGAGTGACTTTTGAGACAGCCCCATGTCATGAGCCAATGACGCTGTTGCCGTGTCACTTGTTCGTCGCGCCGCCGCGGTCCCGCAGGACCGCCTTCATGCCGTCGGTCGTACCGACCGTGCCGTCGGGCAGAATCCAGAGGACTTCCACCCCGGTGTCCGCCGCCGCCTTGACGATTTGGTCCGGTGGCGTGAGAAAGAGCGTGGTGGACATGAAGTCCGCCACACCGGAATCCGCCGCCATCACCGAAACCGCCCGGTAATGCGTGGCGGGCATGAGGGTCGTCGGGTCGATGAGGTGGTGGTACGACACGCCGTCCACCATGTAGGTGCGCTGGTAGTCGCCGCTTGTCACGACCGCGGCATCGTTGACGAAGGCAACGTCGATCGGCGCTTCCTCGGCGTCCATCGGGTTCCCGTCAGGATTCTGGATGCCGACGCCCCACCGGGTGCGCTGTCCGTCCTGCGGAGCGCCGACGGCAACGACATTGCCGCCGCCGGAGATGCAGAAGGACGCATAGCCCTGCGCCTTGAGCTCCTGCGCCACAAGGCCGCAGGCATATCCCTTCGCAACCGCCCCCACGTCGAGCGACATGCCGGCATCCTGCAGGAACACCGTGCCGGCCGTCTCATCGACGATCACCTTGCGGATGTCCGTCAGCGCCGCCGCCGCACGCAAGGCGGCCGGATCCGGCAGGGTGGCGGCCGCGGGGTCGTCAAGACCGGCATCGCGCGCGTCGTGCCACAACGCAAGCACGGGTCCCATCGCGATGTTGCACAGGCCCGACGTCTGCTCGTGCCATTGCAGCGAGAAGCGGATCAGCCCCATCAGGTCGGCGTCCACCTTCACCGGGGCGATGCCCGCCTGCTCATTGATCGAGCGGACGTTGACAACGCCATCATAGGTGTTGTAGATGTCATACAGCCGGTTCAGGGCTTCGAAACGCGCCTGGGCCGCCAGGGCCATGGCATCGAAATCCGCCTCGGAGTCCGCATATCCGACGATTTGAATCAGCGTGTCGAACGTGCCGAGAAACTCATGGGCGTATTTCTGCTTTCCGCCGGAACAGCCGCCCAGCAGCAGGGTCGCCAGCGCGGTGAGGAGCAAGGCGGCGAGGGTTCGGCGGGAACGGTTCAGGATATGGGTCATGCATTCCTCCAGATGTCACGTGACGCTTGTGTTGGCCTAGGCGCGCATGCGCAGCGGCAGCATGTGCCGGGCGAGGTTCATGCCGGCCAGGCAGACCGTGCTGCAGCTGCCGCAGGACATGCAACGCCCGGGGTGTAGCGCGGCCGCGTCCTCCGCCCGATCCGCCGCGGCAAGCCGCACGATGTCGCCTACGGGAAGCCCCGCCGGACAGACCTGCTCGCACCGCCCGCAGCGCGAACACTGCGGCGATTCCTTGAAATGCGGCACCCGGCCCGAGCCCACGAAATTGACGGCCGCATCCGTGACGTCGCTCTCATCGGCGTGCCATGCCTGCATCGATCCGCCGCCCGCCAGGATGCGGGCGGGATGCAGCGACTGCGCCAGGGCTGGCCGCGCCTGCCGGACCGCATCGAGCACAGCGGCCATGCCGGTGCCAAGACGGACACGCGCGACAACGCCGCGCCGTCCATCCGCATCCGCAACGGTCAGGAACCGGGCATCCGCCCTCTCATCGTACCGTACCGCCCGCCATATGGCCAGCACCGTCTGCACATTCAGGACGAGCACCCCGAGGGAAGCGGGCGTCTGGTCCGGACGCACCGTCCTCCCCAGCGCGGTCTTCACCAACAGGCGTTCCGCGCCGGCGGGATATCGGGCGGGAACACGGTGCAGGCGGACACCGGCCGGTACGGTCACGCCCTCCGCCTCATGGACGGCAAGTGTCATCGTGTCGAAGCCGAAAGCCGAATCCAGCAGCGCCATGCCGCCGGCGATCTCCCCCATCCGGTTGCGGAGCAGCCAGTGGTCGTGCAGCAGTCCGGGGTCGCATTCCACCGCGTTGACCAGCAGGTGGCGATCCGTTCCGGACGCGTCGAGGAAGGTCCTGATCTTCCGCGCTGCCGGAAAACCCGCCCCGCCGCATCCGAACACGCCATGCCGCTCGAGCTGTGAGAGAAGCGCTTCCGGATTGATGCAGCGGGCGGCCTCCTCAAGCGATGCCAGGCCGCCGTCATCCGGGGGGGCGTCGGGGTCGCCTTCCGGGGTGGCGCCTGAGCCGCCTTCCGGGGTGGCGCCTGGCACACCTGCCGCCTCCGGGGCATTCCGTTCGGCCCCGAATGCGCCTGGCATCCCCGTCAGATCGATCCAGTCCTGCGGATCGCCGATCGGTCGGACACGCTGCCGGACGCCAAAGCGTAGCGGCAGCGACAACGGCTTCCCGATGGCATATCGGCGAAACGCCCAAGTCATCAGGTTCGCCAACAGCACCCCCACCGCAGGTGCCAGCAACAGGCGCCCTTGCAAGAACGAGCCGCCTGCACCCGACAGCGCCGGGTCGAGCGCCAGGGGCGCCAGCCCGGCAACCAGGCCGGCAAACGCACCGGGCAGCGGCTTGTCCGTGACCGTCACGGGATCGGTGATCACCACGCACACCCACAGCCACAGGCCGATCTGCGCGATCCCTTCCGGCGAGAGCGCGTTCCGCGCCTGCAGCGACAACAGCAGGCCCGCCAGCATGCCGAGCCCCGCAAAGGGGCGCACGGCAAGGAATGGCAGCGAAAGAACCAGAAAAGGCACCCACAGCCATTCCGGCCGGAGCGCCGGCAGCGGGGCCGGAAACAGCAGTGTGCCGGCGAACACGGCGAGCATGGCCGGGTTGAGGGGATTGCGGCCCGTGCCGCCCCACACATGCTTGCCTGCGAGCAGAGCGAACACAACAAGCAGCGCGGTGGCCCACGCGGGCGCACTCGGCAGCAGCAGGCAGACGGTCAGGGCGGTCACCGCGCCGGAAACACCGCATACCGGCCGGCGGTGCCGCACGCCGGAAGCCGCCGCATCCACGGCCAGCCCGGCTGCGAGCGCCGCAAGCGTCGCCCCGAAGCGTCCGGGCAGCGTCATCCACTGCGGGAGGAGTTGCAGCGCCAGCACGGCGACCAGGCAGGCCATGATCCATTCGTTCGACCAGCGCGTCCTGCGCAGGGGAAACGCCTTGTCGCGCATCGCCACCTCACCGCACACCCGCAAGGAAGGCGTGGAACCGGTGGATGCCACCGCCGAGCAGCATCAGCGGGCAGGCCACCGCGGTTTCCAGTCCGGCTTCCCGGCAGGAGGCCAGCTGCGTGGGATCCACATCCTTCTTGCTGTGGAAGAGGACCCGACGGACGCCATGCGCCGCCATCGGAGCGATCCAGTCGCCGATGTCTTCCTTTTCCAGGTAGACATAGGCGGTCGCCGGCACGCGGGGCAGCTCCGCAAAGCTCTTGTAGAGCTTCACATCGGCATCCGCCGTCGCATCGGCGTTCATGGCCAGCACCTTGATGCCATTGTCCTGATATCCCTTGAGGATCATCTGCATCGACGGATCCTCCTTGAGCGGATATCCCAGCACCAACACCTCATCGTTGAGAAAGAAGTCCTTGGAAAGTTTCTTCGCCATGTCCGCCTCCTCGCTTCCCACGGGCCGATCCGCTCCATGCGGTAGCAACGGCCCATCTTCATGCCTTTCTTGAGACATACCCGCAAAATCCATGAAAAGTATGAAACCCTTGCAGGAAAATGGATGCGCATCAGAAAAACGAACGCCTCCCGGAGATGGAAAAGGGCTGCCCCGCCGTCACATGGTAACGACAGGGCAGCCCCCGTGAATCTCCCGCCGGCACCTTACTTCGCGTTCTGAATCGCTTCGAGGACGGCCTTCTGGTAGTCGGTGATCGTGATGGTGACCTTGGAGGTCAGGTCGGCCTCGGTGGCCTTGCCATCGGTGACCTTCATGCCGGACACCTGGTCGGCGGTCTTGCCCACGAGCCACTTTTCGAACTCGGCGATCTGCTCGTTCCATTCCTTGCCGATGCCGGAATTCTTCTTCATGCCGTAGTTGTCGCCCAAATCGGTCTTGGTCGGCACGTCGGCGCCCAGCTCGGTCGTGACCTTGCCTTCTGCGCTGAAGTTGACCTTGGTCTGGGCGGAGTCGATGTCGGCGGCCAGGATCTTGCCGCTGCCGTCGACCGTGATGGCGGCGATGATGGTGTCGACCTGTGCGAGGCCTTCGGCTTCCGCGGAGACGTCCTTGGACTTCATGGTGGATGTCACGACACCCAGACCGGTCTTGACGGTGGCACCGCCGCAGCCGGCGAGGGTGAAGATCATGACGAGGATGAGTGCGAGGGCGAGTACTCTCTTCATGCTGGTTCTCCTTCCTGATCCGCCCGGGGAGCGCACGACGCCCCACAGGTCTTCCTGGCGTTTTCTTGGAAACACGCCTTTGACTAAGTGGTGGGTTGTATCTGCACGGGGCCGGCCGCCGGCGAAAGCCAGTCGGTCAGTTCCTCCAACGCATTCCTTGTGATGTGCTGCGGCAGTTCCGCGAGCAGTCTGCGGCACTTTTCCTGGTAACGGCCCAGCATGCGGTCCGCATCGCGGATGCCACCCGCGTCGCGCACGGAGTCGAGCAGCATCGCGATCTCCCCCGTCCCCTGGAAGCAGCGCCTGAGCTCTCCCGCAAGACCCGCTTCGCGGCGGACGGCCATCAGTACGGGCAGTGTGGCGATGCCGTCCTTGAGATCGCGCGCCACAGGCTTGCCCGCCTCCTTCTCTCCAACCTCCATGTCCAGGATGTCGTCCCGGATCTGGAACGCCATGCCGAAACGGAACCCGAACCGGCGCAGCCGATTGACCTCCTCGTCGGAAAGCCTGCCCGCCTTTGCGCCGATGGTGCAGGCGGCGGAGAACAGCAACCCCGTCTTGCGGGCGATGCGGCGCAGGTACTGGGTCAGCGGCGTGATTTCGAAACGCCCCAGGTACTGCTCCATCTCCCCCTCGCACATGGCGAGAACCGCCTTGGCCACCCATTCGGTGCGCTCGGGCTCGAGCCCCGCCTCCGCCATGAGCAGCAGGCTTTTGGCAAACAGGTAGTCTCCCGTGTAGACGGCCATGTTCACGCCATGCTTCTCGGACACCGTGGGCTGCCCCCTTCGCAGGGTGGCGCCGTCGACGATGTCGTCATGGGCCAGGGTGGCGGCGTGCAGGGTTTCGACTGCCAGCGCGGCCGGGAAAACCCGGCTTCGGTCATACGCACCGCTTTTTGCGGACAGGATGGTCATGGCGGGGCGGAGGCGCTTGCCGCCGTTGAGCAGCAGCCTTCCCGCGATGTCCCGGTAAGGAACGCCCCTTCCGGCAAATCGATCGGCCGCGAAGGCTTCAAAGGCAGCCATCTCCTCACGCAGCCAGGGCTGGTTTTCCCACATGGACCTTCCCCTTTCCGATTCCCGGCTCAGCGGTCGAGCCCGTGGCGGAAGAACAGACGCAGGCGGCGGTTCTTCCAGAAGCTGTCCCAGATGTTGGTCACCCACGGGATGAGCCAATAGTCGAGGCCGAAGGCCCGGCCGGCGCCGCCGAGTGTGGCGAAGGCCGCAAAGGGCATCCACCAGGAGCCTTCATACAGGCCCGTGGAGGTGAGGAACATCGCCAGCAGCCCCAGGGACCCGACCGAGGCGATGAAGGTGAACGCGCCACCCAGCAGCATGAGGCCGAAGAGGATTTCAAGCACCACGACCAGCACCTGGAAGAACATGGCCAGGCCATCGCTGGCAAGGACCACATTCGAAAGGAACCAGGGAACCAGGTTGAAATCACCGAAATGGAACACCTCGAAGCGGGCGAACATCTCCTCGGAGATGGCGTTGCCCTCGACCAGGCGGGTGTGCGAACCCAGGAAGAAGTTCAGGATGCCGGTCTTGACCGTCAGGATGTCGTCCGTGCGGAGCACATACAGACCGCCGCCTGTCGCCCCGCTGGTCGCATCGGTGTTCATGCCGAGGAAAGCGGCCAGCTTCGGGTCGGTGAACCAGCCATCCAGCGCCTTTTTCAACCCCTCGAACACCCAGATGCCGCCGAGGAACAGGCGAAGCGGCAACTGCCACCAGGCCTGCGTTCTGGCGGACCAGTGCTGTTCGAGCAGCGTCCGCTTCTGCCGCACACCCGTCCATTCATGGGAAAGATAGGCGTACACGCCGCGGAATCCTGCGATTTCCCACAAATAGTGCATGTTCACGAAATACTTCATGAGGATCGAGAGCCATACGGGCAGATTCCGCCCCATGATGTCCGAAACCGCAAACCAGCGGCCGATGCAGACCATGATGCCGTGCATCGTGACGGTCACCTTTTCCTGCGGCTTGCCGGCAAGGGAGAGGAGAATGTTCCTCGCCACGCCCTTGGCGGTCTGCACGGCGTTCTCGACCATCGCGGGGTATGGCTTGCCGTCCCCTCCGGCCAGGGCCCCCGCATCACCGACCGCATAGACGCCCGGGATGCCGGTTTCGCCGTATTCGTCGACCTTGATGCGCTTCTGTCCGCCGACCGTCTCGAGCGGCAGGCCGTCGATGATGGGGTTGGAGCGGACACCCGCCGCCCAGATGAATGTCTTCGTCGCAAGAAAGCCGTTTCCGGTGACGACACCGTCGGCCGTGGCCTCCTGGATGGGCGTGTTCAGCATGACTTCGACGCCGAGTTTCTTCTCAAGATACCGGTGCGATTTCTCGATGTTGGACTTCGACAGGTTGCTCATGATCGAGGGCAGCATGTCCACAATCACCAGGCGGACATCCGCCGGCGCGATGTCGTACTGCCGGCAGAGCGACTTGCGCCACAACGCCAGCTCGCCCATCATTTCCACGCCGGTGAAGCCCGCACCGCCGACGATGAAGGTCAGCAGCCGCTTGCGCCGCTCCGGATCGGTTTCCTGCGAGGCGAGCCGGAAGCAGTCTTCGATGTGGTCGCGCAATGCCACGGCATCCTCGTACGACCAGAGGGTGCGCGCATGCTCGCGCAAGCCCTTGATGCCGAAGAAATTCGGCGCGCCGCCCATGGCGAGCACCAACACGTCATAGGAGAGCTCTCCCTGCGCATGCGTCAGCCTGCGGCCCCCAAAGTCGAAGCCCGTCACCTCCGCCGTCACCGTCTTGACCGACGTGTAGCGGAAGATCTCGTGCAGCGGCACCTTCACGGCGCTCTCCTCCACGCGGTTGCCGGCCACCTCGTGCAGCTCGGTCAGCAACGTGTGGTAGGGGTGCCGGTCCACCAGGACGATCTCCAGATCGGCGGCCTTGCGATGGCGGTTCAGGGACAGCGCGGTTTCGACACCCGCGTATCCCGCACCGACGATGACGATGCGTTTGGACATGGCTTACTCCTCCGTTGTGGACACCCGTATCGCACGTGCATCCCACCTCATGGGCTTGTCGACATATACATCTTCCCCATGATGCCTGTCAGCTTAACAACGAAGATCATACCACATGTGAAAAAAATAGCAGGTATCTCAAGCAACGAACATTCT
>JAEXRM010000142.1 GCA_023440865.1 Bacillota bacterium | reverse complement strand
GACGGCGCAGGCCATCCGGGCCTGTTTCCTGCGGCTGCATGCGCAGGGCTCCGATGCGGCCGGGCTTGCCAGACGTGTCGTGCATCCTGTCATCCACGTGCATCTCGAGCAACCGGTTTTCGCGGATCTGGCTCTCGGACTGCGCAGCCCTCAAGGCACCGGGCTTGGCCTCCATCCGTTCGGCATCAGCCGGAACCTGACGGCGGATACGTTGTTCGACCGACGCCTCGACAGGCTCGCGCGGGTCGTCCATGGCGAGTACGGATCAACAGAAGGCAAGTACGAAATGTATGAGTACAACCGCCGTTCCTCGTTGGCATTCGCCCTGCACCTGCAGGAGAAGATGAACCTGCTGCTGCCATTGCCGGCCGCCGATCCGCAGACCGGCGAAAGGCCAGACCCCTTCACACCGGAACGCATCGACGCCTTCGCGGCGCTGTTGGATGAGGATACCGTTGAACGGCTCGCGCGGCTCGAACATGAACGCTGGATCGCCTTCATGCGCACGGAGGGCTTCACCCGTGCCGACGCCTCGGAAATGGTTCGATGGCAGCAGGCATTCGGTCGGCACGACAACACCCTGGCACGCCGGCACCCCTGCATCGTTGCATGGAATGAACTCGATCAACTCTCCGCCATCCTCGCCGACGCGAAGGGAGAGCCGGTCGACTTCAAGGAAACCGATCGCAAGATCATCCGCAGCATCCCGACGATTCTCCGTTCCCTGCATGCGTCGTGACCGTTTCCTCACTTGCTGCTGAGGGAAAGAACATCATGGATTCTCCAGCATGCATCATCACCTTGCCGGACGTATTCCGACGATGCGTGCGCCCATCAGGCGTGCACCGCACCGCCACCGCGAGGCAGCATGCGTGCCGCATCGGGCGGTCGTCCTGACAGAAAGGAGTACTCATGGATCTGACACAGCTTCTCTCCGGACAACTCGGCAACAGTGAATGGCTCGGCAAGCTCGGCCAGACGGTCGGCGCCGACAAATCCCAGGTGGAAAAGGCCATGCAGCTGGGCATGCCGGCCATCCTCAAGGCCCTAGGCGGCAATGCGTCCACCCCGGACGGCGCCGCGGCGCTCAGCAACGCGCTCGACCGCCATCAGGACGACGAGGTGGACGATGCCGGCGATTTCCTCGGAAAAATCGATATGGCGGACGCCTCGAAGATGCTCGGCCACATTTTCTCCGGCAAGCAGGACCTGGTTGCCGGAAAGCTTGCCAAACAGTCGGGGCTGGATCCTTCCCAGGCATCCGATCTGCTGGCACGTCTCGCCCCCATGCTCATGGGCGCGCTGGGCAAGCAGAAGAAAACCCAGTCGGTGGATGCCTCCGGCCTCGGCGGCATGCTGGGCGGGTTGCTGGGGCAGGCCGGCGGAATCGGGGGACTCGGCAAAATGCTCGACCAGGACGGTGACGGCGACGTCATGGACGACGTGCAGGGCATGCTCGGCGGGTTCTTCAAGAAATGACCATACATGAAGTGAGCTATCTGCTCCGCTACCTGTTCGCCCTGCTGCTGCTCCTGTTTACATGGATGCTGCTGCGCACGGCCGTCGGTTCCCTGCGCCGCGACATGCACCGCCGCATCCGGCCGGTTCCCGGCTGCAAGCTCATGGCGGACAAGGGTGCGGCAACCGGCATGGAAAAGGGGACTGCTCAGGCGGACGACCGCATCCGCGTCCTGTCCCTGTGGCATACGACCCTCATCGGCCGAACGGCTGCATGCGATGTACGCCTGACCGGGCAGGACATCGCCAAACGGCATGCCCTGCTCTATCTGTTCGAGGGCAAATGGTTCATCCGACCTGCCAGCCGCCAGGCAACCGTGCGCCTGAACGGCGATGCCGTCCAGGGCCCTTCCCTTCTCACAAACCTTGACCGCATCGGTCTCTCGGGTCAGGACTTTGTCTTTCTTGACAACCGCACCGACGCCGATGCCGTCGAACTGGACAGCCTGCGCCGGGAGGCGGATCCGAACCGGAACGGGGGATCGGATGAAAAGCGGGATACCGTACGCACTCGCGTCGCGTGGCTGCTTTCAAACCTGTTCGCGCTGGCCGCCGCGTATCTTGTCGTATTCCTTGCCGCCCCCGCTCCGCCCGACCTGCAGTTGTGGCTCGGAGGCGGTTTTCTTGCATTCCTCCTGTGCGCGAACCTGTATGTGGCCCTGCTGCCGCGGCTGCTTGGCGGCGCGGACCGCATGCTGCTGCTGTGCCTGATGATGCTGGCCTGTCTGGGCATGCTGTTCCAGGCACGCCTCGCCCTTGGCGGTGTGGACGCCGCATCCGGCCGGCTCACGGCCGAACAGCTTGCCGCCGTGCTGGACGCGATGAAAACACAGGCGGTTTCGCTGGCCGCCGGCTTCCTGCTGCTGCCCCCCACCGCCGGCATCGCCGCGAAAACACGGTTGCCCGAAGCACTCGGCATCCCCTGCGTCATCGTCACCCCGCTGCTGCTGGTGGCCACCCTGCTGTTCGGCCAGGGAGCCGAATCGCATGGCGCCACGCTCTGGATCCGCATCGGCGGATATTCGGCGCAGCTGACCGAGTTCGCCAAGATCGGCTGGCTGATCGTCCTCGCCTGGTTCTTCAAGAACCGGCCGGGCCGCGGGCAGCAGCTGCTGTTCGCAGCATGGGCAGGCTTGTGCCTGCTGCTGGTGATGCTGCTGCCGGACATGGGTTTCGCGCTGATCATGGTGCCGACAACCCTGCTGGTCTTTGTGGTCATGACGGGTGAATACGGCATCACGCTCACCCTGCTGGGATCGGGTGCGGGACTTGCGGGCGCCGCGTGGCTGCTGCTGCCCCATGTCCGACGCCGGCTGGAGGGCTGGACATCACTGTGGACGGAGGTCAACGACGGAAACCGCCAGATCGTCTACGGCCTGCAGGCGATCGCACGCGGCGGCCTGCTGGGACGCGGGGTCGGCAATGGCAGCCCGGGCGGCATCCCCCTCGCCTCCTCGGACATGGTGTTCGCCCTGGTCTGCGAGGAGCTCGGCCTGGTGGCGGGTCTGTGCCTGCTGCTGATCTTCATCGTGCTGTGGCTGCGCTCCGCCCGCATCGCCCTCATCGGTCTGGACGGGTTCACATCCGGTCTGGCGCTTGGCATCGGCACACTGCTGTTCCTGGAGGCGACCGTCGTCATCGGCGGCGTCACCGGCCTGATTCCCCTGACCGGAGCGACGCTGCCGCTGATCGCCAAGGGCGGCAGCTCGTTGCTTGCCAAGCTGCTGCTGTTTGGCTTGATTGTCGGTCTTTCCGCGCGCCGCGTGCGCATCCCCGGAACGAAACGGAGGAGACGCGCATGAAGATGCTGATCAGGAACCTCAAGCTGGTGCTTTTCCTGTTCTGCGGCATCTGCGTCGTGCTGCTCGCGGGTCTCGTCGTGCAGCAGCACCGCAGCCGCTCCGAGCTGGCGGTGGCCGCCGGGGAGAACAAGGCGGCCCTGAAGGAGCGCTATGCCACCGCGGGCCGCATCCTGGCTGCAGATGGAACGGTCCTTGCGCAAAGTGTGAAAGGCAGACGCATCTACGCCAAGGACGGCACCATGGCAAAAGCGCTGCTGCATGTGGTCGGCGACTACACGCACCGCATCGGGAACACGGCGGAGGCGCTCTATCAGGGTCCGCTCCTGGGATCGGAACGAAGCTTCCTCCACCAGATGCTGCTCGATTTCACCGGCAAGGGGCTCATCGGTGACGACCTGACACTCACCGTAGACGCCGCCCTCTCGAAACAGGCCTATTCGCTGCTCAAGGGAAGAAAGGGCGCGGTCGTGCTGCTGGACTGGTCCACCGGTGCCATCCGGGTGTCCGTCAGTTCGCCGAGCACCTCCCCGGCCTCCGTCATCGACTGGGTCGACATCCCTGACACGGCCCTTTACGACCGGGCGCTTCTCGGCGCATACGCGCCGGGTTCCACCTTCAAGCTCGTAACCGCCGCAGCCTGGCTCTCCTCGCCCGCGTATGATCCGAACGCTTCCCTTGTCTGCAAGGGGAAAGCGATCTCTGTGGAGAACGGCGCGAACGAAACCACGAAGGGCCACGGCGAAGTGGACCTGAAGGAGGCGTTCAGCGAGTCCTGCAATGTCTGGTTCGGGGAGACCGGCATGAAGCTTGGGCGCAAGCGTCTCCTGGACATGGCTTCCGGCTTCGGCATCGGCAAGGAGGTCACGGTAGACCGCATGCAGGTGCGTACCGGTGTCATCGAAACCGAGAACGATCCGGCCACCCTGTCCTGGCTTGCGATCGGCCAGCCGAACGAGTTCAGCCGGTTGTCACTCTCTCCATTGCAGCTCGCCATGATCGCCGGCGGCATCGCCAATGGAGGCGTCATCCTGGCGCCACACATGACGGATCACCTGACCGATCCGATGGGAAACGATTACCAAAAGCTGTCCGTCGACACGTGGCAGCGCATCCTGTCCGAGTCGGCGGCGCATGAGCTGCAAACCCTGATGGTGGAGACCACCGAAACGGGAACCGGTTCGGCGGCCGCGGTCAAGGGACTGGCGGTCGCGGGCAAGACCGGCACCGTGCAGGTCGAGGGGCAAAAGAACAATGCCCTGTTTGTGGGGTTCATTGCAGACCAGAAAACCCCTTACGCCATTGCGGTCGTTGTGGAGGAGGGCGGTTCCGGCGGAAAAACAGCCGCTCCCATCGCCGCCTCACTGTTCAAGGCAGCGGCCGCGCAAGTGAGCCGTTGACGTCATGCCGCCAGTACGATACGATCGGAAAAAAGCGCATCCCGTGCCAACTACCGGACGGCGACGATCCAGCGGCGGGACATGACCGCATCATGGCCATCTCAACAGATACCCACGGGAGGTACGGCATGAATCACCCTTCGGCAACCGGCACGAACAACGCAGGCAGGGACGAGGGTCCGGCCATCCTCCGCATCGACCCCTGGCTCCGGCCCTATGAACGCGACCTGCGCCTGCGCATGGAGCGGTTCGACACCGTCCGGCATGCGCTGCTTGGCGAACATGGCTGCTTCCGCGATTTTGCGAACGGACACCACCATTTCGGCTTCCATCGCACACAGGATGGCTGGTTCTACCGGGAATGGGCGCCTGCGGCGGACGCGCTGTTCCTGCTCGGCGACTTCAACGGCTGGAACCGCACCTCCCACCCGCTCACACGCGGCAAGGCGGGAACCTGGGAGATTTTCCTGCCCGGTGCGGACACGCTGCCGCACGGTTCCCGCGTCAAGGTGCATGTCGTTTCAAAAGGCGTCGGCCGCGACCGCATCTCGCCCTGGATCCGCAAATGCGTCCAGGATCCGAAGACGCACGATTTTTCCGGCCAGATCTGGGATCCCGCCGAGCCGTATGTCTGGTCGGACGGGTCTTTCAGTCCCGACCCCGCTGCTGCGCCCTTCATCTACGAGACGCATGTCGGCATGGCGCAGGAGCGCGAAGCCATCGGCACCTACCGTGAATTCGCGGACCGCACCCTGCCCCGCATCCATGACCTCGGCTACAATACCGTGCAGATCATGGCCGTGATGGAGCACCCCTACTATGCCTCCTTCGGCTATCATGTCTCAAATTTCTTCGCGGCGTCGTCCTGGTTCGGCACGCCCGAAGACCTCAAATATCTGGTCGACACCGCCCACGGCATGGGCATCCGCGTGCTGATGGACATCGTGCAGTCGCATGCCGTGAAGAACATCGCCGAAGGCATCAACGAGTTCGACGGCACCGAGCGCCAGTTCTTCCATGCCGGCAAGCGCGGCACCCACAGCGCATGGGACTCGAAGCTCTTCCATTATGGCAAGCACGAGGTCATCCACTTCCTGCTCTCGAACGTCAAGTTCTGGATGGAGGAATACCACTTCGACGGGTTCCGCTTTGACGGCGTCACATCCATGATCTATCAGGACAATGGCCTGGGCACCGCCTTCGACAATTATGGCAAGTACTTCGGCCTGAACACCGATGTCGATGCGCTGACCTACCTGCAGTTCGCCACCGAGCTCATCCGCGAGTTGAATCCCGACGCCCTCGTGATCGCGGAGGACATGAGCGGCATGCCGGGCATGTGCCTGCCGGTGGCCGATGGCGGCATCGGGTTCGACTACCGGCTGGCGATGGGTATTCCGGACTACTGGGTGAACACCGCCAAACAGCGTGATGAACACTGGGACCTGCACCGCATGTGGCACGAGCTCTCCACGGCAAGGCCGCAGGAGAAGCGCATCGCCTATGTGGAGTCGCACGACCAGGCGCTTGTGGGCGACAAGACATTCATCTTCCGTCTGGCCGACAAGGACATGTACTGGCACATGGACAAGAACAGCCAGAACCTGGTCGTCGACCGGGCCGTCGCCCTGCACAAGATGGTGCGCCTGGTCACCGCCTCACTCGGATCGGAAGGCTATCTCACGTTCATGGGCAACGAATTCGGGCACCCCGAATGGATCGATTTCCCGCGGGAGGGCAACAACTGGAGCTTCCAGCACTGCCGCCGGCAATGGAGCCTGGCGGACAGCCCCTTTCTCAAGTATGGGGACCTCAACCGGTTCGATGGCGCCATGGTACGGCTGCTGTCGGAGAACCGGCTCATGGGAGGAACTCCCCGGCAGCTGTGGCTCGACGAGAAGCTGAAGCTGCTGGCATACCGCAAGGACGCTTTCGTGTTCCTGTTCAACTTCCACCCCACGCTGTCCCAGGAGGCATTTGAGCTGCCGCTGCACGAGGACGGCAGCTGGCAGGTGGCGTTCGACACCGACGAGGAGCGTTTCGGCGGTCAGGCACGCATCTCGCATGATGTCTGCTTCGAATCCCGGCCGCTGCCCGCGCGGAAAAGGGACACCGGCATCATCGTGTATGCACCGTGCCGAACCGCCATGGTGCTCAGACGCCTGCCGGACTGAAGCGCAGCATGCCATGCGACCCGCACGGGTGCCGCGTGTCTGCGGTGCCTGCGAAGATGATGCGGATCCAGCTACCTTCATGCCAGTGGATCCGCTTCCGCTTCCCCGATGATCGCCATGCGGGCGACCGGCAGCTCCACCACGAACAGCACCCCTCCCTGTGGCACGTTCCGCGCGGCAATCCGCCCGCCATGGCCTTCGATGATTTGCCGGACGATGGCGAGACCCAGCCCGAACCGGCCGTCGCGATCCTTGCGGTAGCGCTCGAACAGCGCATCCGGGTTCTCCACGGAAAAAGGCGGCCCGTCGTTGGCGAACTCGATTCGGATGCATGCCTCCACCGCCATGCGGACGGAGAAGGCATGCGCGGCATAGCGGATGCCGTTCTCAAACAGGTTCTCAAACGCCGTCTGCAGCGCGTCGGCATTGCACAGGATTTCCAGCTCCGTCAACGACAGCTCCCACGCGAGATCCGGCCGCACCATGCGGAACTTGCCGACCAGGTTGTTGAGCAGGCGGTCCAGACGCACCTCGTCCTGCCGGCTCCGCGCTTCAAGCGCGTGTCCGTACGTCTGGATGCGCAGCAGCTGCAGGATGCGCCGCTCCAGCACATCCGCCTCCCGGCGTATCACTTCAGCGGCAGACCGTTCCGTTCCCACATCCACCCCGTCAAGGAGTGCCTGAGCGTACCCCTTGATGGTCATGACCGGCGTCTTGAGGTTGTGGGATCCGGCCTGCAGGAACTGGCGCTCGCGTTCCTCGGTCGTCCTGAGCATCTCCTTCATGCGTGTCAATGCCGCGGAAAGCTGCCGCACCTCCTCGATGGAGGAAACGGGAGCCGTCACGTCCCAGCGACGGTGCGCCACCTCGTCCGCAAACCGCTCGAGAGCCCCGATGGGACGCGCAATCCGGCGCGACATGCGGCGCGAGGCATACAGGCCGGCTGCAAGGGTGATGAGGCTAGCCACCAGGTAGGCGGACAGGTCGGGTCGCTGCCGCTCGGCCGAGGCGAGATACACCATGAAGCTGCCGTCGCCGCGGGTTTCATCGACATAATAGTAGTGCCAGGCTCCCCCCAGCGGGACCCGCCCCTTGCGGTCGGAAGCGCGCAGCGCCTGTCCGTTCGCGCGCGACACCGCTTCGGTGATGCGTGTGACGATGGCATCGAGGACAGGCCTTTCGCCTGCGGCGGTCATGTAGGACCGCTGCGTGAACCGGTCGACCTGTATCCGCCATCCGCTCTCATCGGGCAGCAGCAGGAAATGGTTGATGTAAGTCGTACCGGCAGCGGACGCGGCGGTCTCCTTCGCGGGCCGGTCTTCTCCGGTTGCGCCCTCGCGCTCCTCCGAATCGAATGTCCGCCTCGCTTCGGCGGCCTCCTCCATCTGGCTGTATAGAAATTCCCGCTTGGCGCTCGCCAGCAGCACATGGTTGAGGAACATCAGGCAAACAAGAAAGACAAGCAGCACCAGCGCCACGGTCCGCCAGATCTGGAAATCGAGGGTGCGGGTCCATGAACGGATGCGTGGGAAGAGCTTGTTGTCCTTGCTCATGCCAGGCCCTCCGGTTTCGGTGCTGCCGCATCCCTGAGCATGTATCCATAACCGTAGACCGGTTCGATCGGCAGCTCCGGCATTTTCTTCCGCAACCGGCGGATGGTGTCGTCCACCACGCGATCCGAACCGAAATAGTCCGCCCCCCAGACCGCATCGATGACGGCATTGCGGTTGACCGCCACATTCCGGTTGCGGATGAGGCATTCCAGCAGATCATACTCCTTGTTCGTGAGCGGCACCGTATCCTCCGCCGTCACGATGGCGCGACGCGTGCGATGGAACTGGTAGGGCCCGAGGGCAACGACGGCCTCCTCCGAAGGGGAGGCTGTCTTTTTGAGCATGCGGTCAACCCGCAGCACGAGTTCGCGCGGAAGAAAGGGCTTGGGAATGTAGTCGTCGCTTCCCATCTCCAGTCCGATCACACGGTCGAGCTCGGCGCTGCGGGCTGACGCGAAGATGACCGGTACCTGCGGGGTTTCCTTCTTGATCTCCTTGATGAGGGCATAACCGTCCATCCCCGGCAGCATGATGTCCAATACCCACAGATCGGGCGCATCGGTGATCCTCGCCTTGGCCGAAAGGCCGTCGCCAAAAGTGACGACCGTGTATCCGGCTTCCCGCAGGTAAGCGGCGAGCAACTCCCTGAGCGCAGCTTCGTCTTCCACCAGATGAACGGTTTTCATGCGTACCTCCGATCCATGGCCCGTGAGCGCCCCACGCCGTGGCAGAACAGGAGAAGGTGCCTGCCCATCAACGCCTTCCATGACTTCTCGTACCCGCCGGCACATCGGCGACGGTGGAGACATGGGTGCCTCCCGCCTTCGTGAGGGCGTCGGCGACAGCCTTCTTGATGCCGACCGAAGAGTATGTCGCGCCGGAGACGCTGTCGACCTCCGCGGACTGCTGTTCGATAATGGCCCCGACAATGGTATTGTACGCCCACTGGAACCATCGCGCATCATCCCTTGTCGAAACGACCTCGATGTGCGTGACGGTTTCGTCCCTGACAGTCACCTCGACGGTGGTGGTGCCCCGAAACCCCTGCCCGGATCCGGTGTACGTGCCATCCGGAATGCCTGCGGCGTCGCCGGCCGTGACTGCTGCCGCATTCTCCGACAGGGGCGCCTCCGTCGTCGTTGCCTGCGTGGGTTCGGCCGTTGCCTGCGTGGGTTCGGCCGTTGCCTGCGTCGTTTCCGCAGAAGCGGTTGATGACTCCGTCGTTGCCCGCGTCGTGTCGGCAGAAGCGGTCGAGGACTCCGCCGCCGATGCCGCCTGCGTGTTCAAGCTTGCCGCAGGCGTGCCATCAGCCGCTGCGGCATAAAGGGAGATGGGTTCGAGGAAAGGAATCGTCAGTTCGTTCCCGTTCAAGGTCACATACAGGAAAAGGAAAAACGCGGCAAGTGCCGTTGCGGGCAACGCCACCCTGCCCAGCCTTCGGCCGGCACGGACGGGGCCCAACCGCAGTGTGTCAGCCTTGGGGCAGGCGCTGACGCATGCCATGCAGTTGATGCATTGGGGGGAACGCACCTGGTCGACATCACTCACCCGCACCGCCATCGGGCAGGCGCGGTCACACTTGCCACAGCCGATGCAGGCTGCAGCGTCACGCCGGATCGTGACGGGTCGAAGCAAGCCGTAGATGCCATGCTTGGCGCCTTCGATGCATAAATGGTTGCAGAAGGGGCGATCGTACACCAGGGACACCGCAAGGAACATCCCCATGACGATCCATCCGGCCAAGGTCACCGCCTGTCCGCCAAGGACCAGCGACAGGTTGGCGCGTGGGTCATAGGAGAAGAGCAGGAACAGGAAGTCCGCGCTTATCAGCAGGAAAAGCGCCAGCAGCACATACCTTCCGGCCGACAGGACGCGTGCCATTGCCTGGGGCATGTGCCGTCGCCGGATGTCCAGCATGCGCCCGAGTCGGGCCGCAAGATCCTGCAGGAAGCCATACGGGCACACCCACCCGCAAAAAACGGGTCCCATCAGAAAGGTCGCCGCGATCAATACGGTCGTCGCCACCGGAACGCCGGACAGCACGCCTGCCACAGCCAGCAGCAATCCCACTCCCTGCACGCCGATGCGGATCTGCTGCAGCCGGCTTCCCGCCATGTGACCTGCCACGCGAACTGCCTTGCTCATCGACATGCTGCCCATCTTGTCATGCGCCATGTGTCATCCTCCCAGCACCCCGCGTCTGCGGGCGGGCCTTCCATACGCCCTTCAATCTTTCCTCCTTTATTGAACAACACACCGGTTCCCGCTGATACAGGGAACCGGTGTGAAGCATGTGGGATTTTCATGGGAAGCGGGAATAGGCATGTCACATGAGCGGAAGAACAGGGGGCGGCGACATTCTTTGGGTCTTCCCCGTACTGGAACAAGAGGATACAATGGGCTCGCCTCCTGTGTCCCCGATCCATGCCGGCGGGCAGCAGCGGCATGCCCGCGCAGCCCGCACACACGCAGGCAGGCATTTGACGCACGATTCCGGGGAAGCGGATGAAAGGGAGTGTGTGCCTTGAAGAAACGACTTGCGGATGTCACACGACGGTATGAAAACCTTGCCGCAGCTCAGCTTCAGGATGACGCGCGACGCGCGGCGCGGGACCAACTGCTGGTGCAGATCGGCTTTCTTTCGCATGAACGGCTGATCCATCTGCTTGTCACGTTGTCGTTCGCGCTCTTCACCCTCATGACGGTCCTCTCGCTGGACATGACGGACAATCCGGCGCTGTATGCGCTCCTGGTGCTGCTGCTGTGCCTGCTCATCCCCTATATCCGGCATTATTTCCTGCTTGAGAACGGGGTCCAGCGATTGTATGGCATCGCCGACCTGCTTATGCCCAAGCCGCAAGAGCCGGTGCGTTCGACCGATGAACACGAGGGTTGATCCGATGCGGTTATCCGTCGGTACGGCTTGATCCGATGCGGTTATCCGCAGCGCTGTCTTTGTATCAAAGCGGCGGCCGGAGCGCCTTCCGGGATGCGGACAGGCTCACGTCCCCTGCGGCGGGTGCTTCCGCGCAAGATATTCCGCAAGCTGGCGTTCGTCGGCGTGTTCCAGGTCACGCTCGCCCGCCATCGACTCGAGATGGTGGATGAACTCATGCCTGACCGTGGCGCGCAGCCGCTCGAACACCCGTTCGGGTGACAGCCCGCCGCAGACCTTGACGAAGGAGCCGAAATAGATCGCGATGTATCGGCCAAGGCGACTGTCGACATGATACTCCCCAAGGATGTACAGGTCCCCGCCCACGCTGCGGTCATGCAGCTTTGCCTGCGGCAACAGCAGGATGCCGCCGTTGAGTTCCTGATAGATTGCGGCGGGAAGCTCCGCAGCGATTTCATCGAGCATGGCGCCCATCTCGTCGATGGTGATCATCCGGTCGCCTCCTTTGCTGCATGGCTGTTCTACCATACGGTTCGCCGGCGTGCACGGTCTGTGTGCCACACTCATCATGATCATCATCCGAAAAAAACGCAAGCACCCCCGGCAGTGCCTTTCGGCACGGCCGGGGGTGGGCGGCGACGGTCGTCACGCCATGCAACGGAACACGCGGAACGCATGCGGCTTGACCGTGATTTCCACGGTGCCGCGCCCGTCCTTCGCGCCTGGGACGGGTACGGCCACCATCGGTCCGCCGTCCGGGAACAGCTCGCGCACCGCGGCCACACGTCCATCCAGCATCAGGCACACACCCGCTGCTTCATCACGGAAGTTGTGGACAATGAAGGTATCGTTGTCGTACACGAACAGGCTGACCTTGGCCGGTGCGTCCAGACGGACGTACAGGTCCTGCGCGATGACGCCGGCGATGTGCGCCAGCACCGCATGGGGCAGCCGGTACAGGTCGTCGAAGTTGTCCGGAACCGTCAGAATGTACAGTTTGCCCGGGCCATACGTCACGGCTGTGAACAGCGGCGCGCCGGCATCCCCGCTGTTGCCGGAGACGAGTTCCCAGGCGTCATTGGTCAGGAACTCCAGAACAGGTACCCGGATCGGCTTCTCCGGGACATGCTGGATCGGCATCCAGCCAAATTGGAAGGTATGCAGATCCATCTTCCGGTCGGAGCGGCACGCTTCGACAAATTCAGACAAGCCCCTGTCCTGCAGCGCGCCAAGCAGGCCCGAGGTGATCACGACGTTTTTCCCGTCGAGCAGCTGCTTGCGGATCAATCCGACGATCTCCGGATCGGCCGCGGCGTTCTGCGTGAGCAGCACCGTTTTCGCTTCCGTCGGGAACACGGGCACCATGTCGATGGGCAGGCCGAGCATGCCAAGATAGTTGACCAGGAAATCCTCCCCCATCGAATGATACGGTTTGTACACCTTGACGCCGATGGGGTTGCCCAGCTCCGGCAGGATGGGGTCGACCACATCCAATGCCGCCCCTGCCGCGGCCGCCATGATCGCGTTCTCCCGCAGGGAGCCGAAAGGGCCGTGCAGCTTCGCGGTCACGCCATCGAACGAGAACCGCGCACCGGCGCTCTGCCAGGGGCCCCGTTGGGATTCGCGAATCGGCATCTGGATGGAGAAGAAGTCGAACAGCGTCAACTCCGGCGCCTTGGCGAACAGGGTCAGCCACAGCTGCTCGGCGTAACGCTCCAGCGTCGGACTGCCGAACGGGTCGACCCACCCGCCGCGGTTCCCGCCGGGTTTGATGTTCTCGTAGTAGCGGAACACCTGGTAGCTTTCATACGGCTGCAGGTGCTGCGCGCCGTGGGCGGCGTCGCGCGTCTCATTGCCGGTGTAGATGCCCTCGTAGAGCGGCGGCTGGTCCTTGAGATTGAAACCGAGACCCTGGAAATGGTCGTACCAGTTCGGGTACTTGATGACGACCTCGACCCGGGGATTGACGGCGCGCGCCGGGGCTAGCACGAGGTCGCGGGAAGCCTGCGTCATGAGCTCCAGACGGTACTCCGTCCAGCTGCGGGATCCCTTGGCCCCGATGCAGCGGGGGCACTTGCAGTTGGTGAAGAAGAAATCGTCGAATACGATCTCGTCGAAGTGCCTTGCGCTGTATTCGACGATCTCGACGAGCTTGTTCCGGCAGAAGGGGTCATTGTAGCAGAAGGTGCGGAAATCGTCCGTCTCGTCGATGGTGACGGTGATGCCGGCGGACGTGGGAATGCCGCGTCCTGCGAAATATGCCTTGAGGGCCGTGAGGGTGGCCTCGTCCGGCATCTTCAGGTCGCGGTGCGTTTCCAGATACACCTTGCCGATCCTCACATGCGCCGCAATCCGCTCGAACTGGGCGACGAAACCCGAGATGTCTCCCGCCAGCGGGGCCGTGTCGATGGCGCGGATGTACAGGGCGGACCGGAAGTTGTCGTATGCCTTCACCGATTGGACATTGCCGGATTGTACCATGGGGCGTCCTCCTCCGTCACATATCTCAAAAGCTTGCATGGAGCCTGTGAACTCGTGTTCACAGGCTCCATTTTACGCTGTTTGCCCCATTCGGGCAATCCGACAATTCGAACCGGATGCCGGAGAATCTCTACCGGATGCCGGCACCGCATCGGGCGTCCGCTTCCATCGTGCCGCCGAATGACGGCACCGGCATCCGGCGACTGAAATCCTCATGAAATGCGGATGAGTCCTCCGTCCCCGTCCCTGCCCCACTGCCGCACATACGCCCAGCCAAGTTCGGCATCCATTTCCGCGATGTCATGGCCCTTGTCACGCATCAGCACATAGTTGTACAGGTTCAGCGGTTCCGGGTCGTCCGAGAGGAACCGCTGCACGTCGTAGGCATGATCGGGATGACGTTCGGACGGGTGCAGCCGCTCCGACACGTCCCCCGGCACCCCGCAGCCGCACGGATGCGGGGCATCGCGCTCCGGTGTCGGTTTCACGGGGATGTGGTTGTACCATTTCCAGAAATCGTACTGATGCTGCTGCGTGCAGCGGCGGTATACGGGATGGGACGGTTCCCGGGTGCCATAGGTGTACCAGACCGGCATCCGGTAATCCTGCCGCTCCTTCACGTGCATGGCCTGCGCGAAGGGGCGGATCGCGCCATAATCGACATCGGCCGGACCCATCCGGTCTCCCGGCCAGTTCGAGTCGATGGGACAGATGGCCGCGATCCGCTCCGGATACGCCATCGCGAGAGCCATCGCCATGCCCGCGCCATTGGAGAAGCCGGACAGGTAGACCCGCCGCGGGTCGACCGGATACCGCCCGATCATGTGGTCGATGAGCGCCAGCGCAAAGCCGGCATCATCGCAGCCCTCCGGATCGAACTCCATGTTCCAGCTGGCGCGGTTCGTGCCCCACGGATACACCGTGATGAACCCCTCCCGCTCCCCGACTTCATGGAACCGGCTCATCTCGGCCGCCTCTGCGGGGTTGTCCGAGCCGCCGTGGAAGAAGACCATCAACGGCACCCGGCCGGCTGGCGACTCGCGGAGGCGCGCGGGCACATGCACAAACCAGGTGTTGGGGATGCCTTCCCTTCCCGGCAGCGTCTCTTCGATGTGGCACTCGATGCCCGCAGCCGCAAGGTCGATCCGCGGTTCGATGTCACCCCGGGAACCCGTGTTCGGACGACGCACCCGCGAGAACAGGTTTGTCCAGATCCGTTCGAGTTTCGTGCCATCCAGGGGACCGGCACCCGCCTCCGCAACGACCTGCTGCAGGGGATTGCGCGCACACTGCCACACCACGTCACCCGCTGCCGGAGAAGCGGATGTGACCGCATGCGCCTCGTTCATGTCGCGGAACCACCGGACCGTCGACTCGTCGGCATCCGCCAGCCACGCCGGCATCGGAGCGCGTACCGCGTCTACAAGGACCTCCCCGCGCAGGGCGCCGCCTGACGCCGCCATGGCGGCGAAGCATTCCGGATGGCAGGCTGCCAGCGTCAGCGCCATGGACGCGCCATGTCCTTCTCCGACGAGATACCGCACATCATGCATCGGATGCCACGAACCCAGCATGGCTTCCAGCGTCGGAATGCCGCCGGGCTTGACGGCCGGCTCGACCGGACGGTCGACATCGAGGCAGGAAAGCATGCCGACCAGCACGGAAAGGTCATCGGACCCGTCCGGTGCGAGCGTGTCGTTCCATCCGCCCGTGGTCGGATTCGGGAACGCAAGGATGATGCCGTGCCGGTCGGCGAAAGCCGCAAGCCCGCCTCCATCGAGCAACCTCGCGACGGAAGCCTCATCGGCGGCGTCGCGCAGCACCATCAGGCTGCCGCGGCGGAAAGGACTGCGCGGCTGACCGGACGGGTAATACAGATACAGACTTCTTCCATTCGATTCCAGCACCTTGTGTGTGACCTTCATGAAACACCCTCCCGCTGCTGTTTCGTTTTAGCTAAACAATAAGGCAACCGGTGGCTTCTGTCAATCCTGCATGACGGCCCATGCGCTTGTACGGCCAAAAGGCATCAAAAGGGCCATGTTCTTTCTGCAGTCCCGCACATGAAAAGCACGGGCCCGTCTTGATACAATGATCCAACACAAGCATGAACCAGCCAACCCGCTCGGGACGATGCCGCCATCAGGCATGGCATGCCAGGCCAACAGGCTTGCGGGAAGCAACCATGTAGCGCAGAGCATCCATGAATGGGAGGAGAACAGCATGCATCCGAACCACATACGCGCCATGGAGGCAGTCACGCGGCAGTTCCAGCCGCAAGAGGACGTGCTTGCCGTTCTGGTCGGCGGTTCGATCGCCCATGGCTTTGCGGCGGACGACGCCGATCTGGACATCCTGATTGTGCTGACGGACGCCGGATATGAACGCGCAGCCCATGAAAACAGGCTGTTCTACTACGACACCACCGCCTGCGATTATCCGGGCGGCTATGTGGACGGCAAGTGCATCACGCTCGCATACATCCGCCAGGTCATCGAATCGGGCAGCGAACCGGCACGATTCGCCTTCGCCGGCGCATTTCCCGCCTTCTCCAAGGTGGACGGGCTTGAGGACATGATTCGCGCGGCGGCCCGCTACCCCACGGAGAAACGGCAGGACAACATCAACCGGTTCTACGCGCAGTTCGAAACCTGGAAATGGTACTACTACGAGGGGATCCGGCACGAGAACCGCTTTTTGTCCGATTACTGCCTGTCGCAGTACGTCCTGTTCGCAGGCCGGCTCTTCCTCGCGTTGAATGCAACCCTCTACCCTTCCTACAAGTGGTTCCTGCGCGTGCTCGAACAGGTTGCGGACAAGCCGGCCGACCTGATGGACCGCATGCATGCGGTCGTCGAACGAAAGGACGCCGAATCGGTCGAAGCCCTGTACCGGTGTGTCATGGCGCATGCCGAGTGGTACCGCGAGGAACGGCACTGGTGCGAGCGGTTCATGCTCGACAGCCAGCTCAACTGGCTGGACGGCCCGGTTCCGGTAGCGGAGCTGTAGTTGCCTGTCACGCGCCGGCCGGACTCACCCTTTCGGCCCGGCGTCCTTTCGTTTCCGTCCGGCCAGCAGCTTGCGAATACCGCGCAGCGGGTGTCCATTGAGCAGGTCGAGCACCGCATCCAGCAGCCGGTCGTCGAGTATGCCGCCGCTCGAAGGCACGAGCGCGAAGAAGGGCATCTCCCGGACGGCGGCCACCAGCATGGCCTCCTGCGCCGGCTCCGCTTTCGCGGCATGCCTCGCGTACAGGGTCGCGGCACCGTACAGCATGGCGCCAAGCGGTGTGTGGCGAATCTCCTCGAGCGTGTTCTCCGGGCTGAATGGCCGCCGCGCCCGCGTGCGGTCGGCGGGAACCGGTCTGCGGAGCAGGGCTTCGAACGCTGCAGGGTCCATCTCGTGGAAGGGCCGGTCGAGGCGGAAGTAGGGAGCCGACGCCTGTGACGCCGCATTGGGCATCGAATGCCTTTCCGGCATCGCATCCTGTTCCCGATCCCCCATGCGGATCTCTGCGGACAGGGGCAGAT
>JAEXRM010000141.1 GCA_023440865.1 Bacillota bacterium | reverse complement strand
GGATCACACGGTGCTGCGATGCAATGAGGGCGCGACGACCATGTTCGCCCGTCGCCGCGATTCACTCGTCGGCATGTCCTGCCCTTTCCCGATCCTGCGGCACGGTTCCGTCTCCGGCAACCTGCTGCTGGGACGCTCGTCCACTCCGGGCGGCGGCACCTCCTATGACACGGTGCTCGCGGATGCGAACGGACGGCAGTTTCCGGCGCATGTCTCGGTGATTTCCTGCCCGGATGCACCCGCGACCGACGACGAAGGCCCCGGCGGGAACCTGATGCTCATCATCAAGGACACGAGCATCGAAACCACACAGGATCGCCTGCGCAACATCATCATCGAGGTGGCGCACCTTTCGAACCAGCCCAAGGACATGGTCCCCATGCTCGAGGACATCATGCACGTGCTCCAGGGCTACCTCGAGGTGCCGCTGGCCTGCGTCTGCCTTTCTGACGATGGCGCTGCGTTCCGCACCGTGGCCGGTGCCGGGATGCTCCCCTGCGGACTCGAGGAATGCTGCCTGGCCGGCGGCGGCCGTGCGGAACCGCGCGCCGCAGGCTGCGTCGAAGCCTGCACGGACCTGGTGGTCAGCCACGAACCCCTGTTCGACCATCGTCTCTCGGATTGCCTGCGCGCCCCGGACGACATCCATGAGCCGATGGTCCTGCTTCACATCCCCCTGCTGTCCGATGTCGCCATTCTCGGGGTGCTGCATGTCTCGATTCCCGAGCGGCTGCTCCCGACCTACATCGAGGACAGCCAGGTGCTCAGTCTCATCGCCAACAAGCTGACCTCCTCCATCCGCAACAAGCAGCTGGAAAAACAGCTGCACGACTATGCGGAGGACCTCGAGCGCATCGTGCAGATGCGCACCGACCAGCTGCGGGAGAAGGACGCGCAGCTGGTGCAGTCCGGCAAGCTGGCCACGTTGGGCGAGATGGCCACCGGCATCGCCCATGAGATCAATCAGCCGCTTGGCGGCATCAGTCTGATGACGCAGGGCATCCAGCGCGCCCTCGAGAAGGGGAAACTCACGGACGAGATCCTGGCGGACCGCCTGCGTTCGATCGACGAGCAGATCGAGCGCATCAACAAGATCATCAACCACCTGCGCGTCTTCGGCCGCCAGGCGCCGGAAGCGAAAACGCCGCTGTCGATCAACAAGCCCATCCAGGACGTGCTTGACCTGGTCGGCATGCAGCTGCGCAACCACAACATCGAGGTGACGCTCGCGCTGGCCGACGATCTCCCGGAGATCCTCGGCGATGCGAACCGCCTCGAGCAGGTGTTCCTCAACATCATCGGGAACGCGCGCGATGCGCTCGAGGAGCAGGAAATCAGGGTGAACGGACTGCGCGGCCTGCCGGAACCGCCAGTCTGGACGGAGCGGTGGCACAAGGAAATCCGCGTCAGCAGCCTGATGGAGGACGGCATGGTGACCGCAAAGGTCACGGATACCGCCGGCGGCATTCCGGACAAGGTGCTCCACAAGATCTTCGAGCCCTTCTTCACCACCAAGCAGGTGGGCAAGGGAACGGGACTCGGCTTGTCGATCTCCTACGGCATCATCAAGGAGTTCAACGGGGAAATCCACATCAAGACAGCGCTCGATGCCGGCACCACCTTCACCATCCGCATTCCGCCGATCAACTCGCAGGAGCGGCCGGATACCGGCTCATCGGGCGCCACGGATCAGGGCACGGCCAATTCGGAAAGGAATCCGCAAGCATGACCAATCGACCCGGCGGCGATCCCGCCGCGATGATCCCCACGGACCGCCCGGCACACGGCACCCCCTTCCCCGCGGTCGCCACCGTTTCCACGTCGGGCTGCACGCGCCTTGTCTGGCAGGCGCCGGCCGACATGCCGCCCCGGAACATCCGGGAGGTGCTGCGGCACGAGCTGGGGCTCTCCGGCACCGTGATCCGCCGACTGCGCCAGCCCGGCCTGCTGACCATCGACGGGCGGCCAGTCCGCGTTGTGGACCGCATCGGCGCAGGCAGCCTGCTGGAAGCCTGGATGGCTGAGCCCGACGATTCGACGGTCGCGCCGGAACCGATTCCCATCGACATCCTCCATGAGGACGAACACCTGCTGGCCATCGACAAGACGGACCTCATGCCCGTACACCCCTCCGCCCTGCACCAGTCCGGCACCCTGGCCAACGCGGTCGCCTGGCATTTCACACGGCAGGGCGCGCCACGCCGCGTCCGGCCGGTGACCCGCCTGGACCGGAACACCTCCGGCGTCACACTCTTCGCCCGGACGGCGCACGCCCAGCATGACCTGGCACGGCAGGCGGATGCAGGGCTGTTCGACAAGCGGTATCTCGGCATTGCGGTCGGCCACTGGCATGACGCGGCTGGCACCATCCGCCTGCCCATCCGTCGGAAATCGGCGAGCCTCATCGAGCGCGAAACCCATCCGGACGGCGACGAGAGCATCACGCATTTTGAAGTGCTGGCTCGATTCACGATTCCGCCACCCCGCATGCCGTCATCCGGCGATGAGCCCGACCCACTGGCGGTCACGCTGTTGCGCTTTCGCCTCGAAACCGGCCGGACGCACCAGATTCGCGTCCATTGCCAAGCCTGCGGACATCCGCTGCTTGGCGACACGCTGTACGGCGGACCCGCGTGGCAGGGACTCGCCGGGCAGGCCCTGCATTGCGACCAGCTTGCTTTCCTGCATCCGGTCTCGCGTGAGCCCATGTGCATCCATTCGCGACGAAAAGCGCCGCTGTTCGCACTGCTCGCGTCCGCCGGCATCACGCCGCCGGCCTTCGTGCAGCCGCAGCTGGGGCGGGCACTGCCGGATGCCGCGGGTCCCACGCGCTGATGGGATGCCTATGCCACGACACCCGACGGATCACCCGCATCATGGGATGTCACCCTATGGCACCATGTTGCGGCGGTCGACGACACGCTTGGCCTTGCCTTCGCTGCGCGGGATGCTCTTGTGCTCCACCAGCCGGATCCGCGCATTGATGCCGAGCGTCGAATCGATTTCATGCGCGAGCCGCTTCTCGAGGGCCTCCACCTTGCGCACCTCGTCCGAAAAGAGCGCGGGCGTCATCTCGATGTGGACCTCCATCTGGTCAAGGTTGTCGATACGGTCCACATAGATCATGTAGTGCGGCTCCAGTTCGCCATACTTCATCAGGACCGATTCGATCTGCGACGGGAACACATTCACGCCGCGGATGATCAGCATGTCATCCGAACGGGCGGCCACCTTCTTCATGCGGGGCTCCGTCCGGCCGCAGGCACAGGTTTCGCGGCGGATCACCGACAGGTCGCGCGTACGGTAGCGCAGCAGCGGCAGCGCCTCCTTGGTGATGCAGGAGAACACCAGCTCGCCCTCCTGCCCGTCCGGCAGCACCTCGCCGGTATCCGGATCGATGATTTCCGGGATGAAGTGGTCGGCATGCACATGCAGGCCGTCTTTGTACTGGCAGGTCATCGAGACGCCGGGGCCCATGATCTCCGACAGACCATAGATGTCATATGCCTTGAGCCCCAGCTTTTCCTCAATCTGCACGCGCATGCCGTCCGTCCAGGGTTCCGCGCCGAAAATGCCGACGCGCAGCTTGAGGTCGTCCTTCGTCAGGCCCGCCTCGGCCATCTCGTCGGCCAGGTACAACGCATAGGAAGGGGTGCAGCAGAGCACGGTGGCGCCGAAGTCCACCAGCAGCTGGATCTGCCGCTTCGTGTTGCCGCCCGAGACCGGCACAACGGTGGCGCCGAGCCGTTCGACGCCATAGTGGAGGCCGAGCCCGCCGGTGAACAGGCCATACCCGTATGCGACATGGCAGATGTCGTGCTGCGTGACACCGGCCTTGGCCAGCGCGCGCGCCATGCAGTCCGACCAGGTGGCGATGTCGTTGGCGGTGTAGCCCACGACCGTCTGCTTGCCTGTGGTGCCGCTCGACGCGTGCACGCGCACGACATCGGACATGGGCACGGCGAAGGTGCCGAACGGATAGTTGTCGCGCAGATCGGTCTTGTAGGTGAAGGGCAGCTTCGACAGATCCGCGACCGTGCGGATGTCGTCGGGCGTCACGCCCGCCTCACGCATCTTGTCGGCATAGTACGGCACGTTGGCGTACACGCGCCGCACCGTGTCGCGCAGCCGCTCGCCCTGCAGCGCCTCCAGCCGTTCCGGATCCATGCATTCGAGTTCCTTCTGCCAGTACTGCTCCATGTCCGTGCCTCCATTCTTCAAAAACCGCACAAGCCCATGCCGCTTGCGCACGTTTCCACAAACAGTTCATCCCCACCAACCGGCCACCCGCAGAAAACCATGCAAAAAAAGACGCATCCATCCCTTTCCTGGGACGAAAGCATCTTTCGCGGTACCACCCAAGTTCGCCTTGCGGCGCACTCCTTCACGGGCACATGCATGCCCTGTTCCCGTAACGCGGGACATACGCGGGAACCTACCGGCCGCCGGCATGGGGCTGCATCGGCAGCATGCACCATGAGACAGGTCTTCAGTCACCGGGCTCGGGAGCGAACTTCATCCGTTTCCACCCCAGGTCCGCTTCCAGTCTTGGACGGACCCTCCCTGTGAGGCATCGGCCGGACTACTCTTCTCCTTCATGGCCGTTCTCATATCAGATGGCAGCGTCGCTTGCCTGCGATGCCACCAAGTTTGGTACGATTCTACCATGACAGCGACCGGCTGGCAAGAAATTCGAAGCCGGTTTCACGCAATGGACACGGCAGGACAGGCGTCCGTTCCCCGCACGCCATCGCAGCCAATTCACAAGCCGGATTCCATCGACGCCATCATCGTGGCGCGCGTTGCCGGTTGTCGGCCATGCCATGGCATCGTGCCAAACCGGTCAAGGCACTTGCGTATCCATGTCTGTTACGCCGCTTCCAGACCATATCGGGCAAACAGGCTCCGAATCCGTCCGATCGTTTCCGGATCCGGTTCGGGTGTGTCCGCGAGCCGGTACGCCCGGTTCAGCTCCTGCCACTTGTACTCGCCCATCTTGTGGAACGGGAGGATCTCGATGCGTTCGATGCAGGAAAATCCGCTCAGGCGCGCGGCCAGGTGCTCGAGGTCCTCGAAGTCGTCCGTCAGGCCGGGGACCACGACATGCCGGATCCAGACGCGCTTGCGTGTCTTCTCGCAATGGGAGAGCAGACGGAAGGCGTTTCGGTTGTCCTGGCCGGTGAGTTCCCGGCACTTTTCCGGATCGGCATGCTTGATGTCGAGCAGAATCATGTCGGCCATGTCCACGGCTTCCCGGCAGGCCTCGAGCAGCACGGCACCCGATGTGTCGATGGCGGTGTGCATGCCCTCCTTTCGCAGACGGCTCAGGACATCCAGCACGAAATCCGCCTGAAGGAGCGGTTCTCCGC
>JAEXRM010000107.1 GCA_023440865.1 Bacillota bacterium | reverse complement strand
TCCCCATCCTCTTCCGAACCATCCGCATCCCCCGTTTCCGCCAATCCAAATCTGTCCGCCCGCGAGGCGTTGGCCCGCTCCGTGGCCGATTTCTCGTGGAAGCTCTTCCAGACCGAACTCGGGCGGGATGGCAATGTCATGATCTCCCCCCTCTCCGTCCACATCGCCCTCTCGATGGCCATGAACGGCGCCCGGGGCGAGACCCTCGAGCAGATGCGACAGGTGCTCGCCACGCAAGGGATTGTACAGGAGGACTTGAACCAGTCCGTCTCGGAATGGCTGAACACGCTGGATGACAAGGATGCGGCTGCCAGCTGGCAGGTCGCCAACTCGGTCTGGATCCATGAGGACTACCCGGTCGACAAAACCTTCCTGGGAACACTCAAGTCTTTTTTCCAGGCGGACGCCCGGGCACTCGACTTCAAGGATCCGAAGACGGTTCCCGCCATCAACGGGTGGGTCAGCGACAGGACGAACGGGAAAATCGAGAAGATCATCGACCGGATCGGGGACGACGTCCGCATGTACCTGATCAACGCCGTCTGGTTCAAGGCGAAATGGCAATCGCCCTTCAATGCTTCGAGCACCCAGCCGGGTGAATTTCGCGCGACCACCGGAACCGTAAAGGCACAATTCATGAATCAAACCGGAACCATGGATGCGGTTGAGGGCGCATGGGGAGAAGGCGTCGTGCTGCCGTACACCGATCCGCGATTCGTGTTCGTCGCCCTGCTGCCGAAGGAGGGCACCACGCCGCGGCAGCTGGCGGCCGGGCTGGACATGGCCAAACTGGCATCCCTGCTCGAAAGCCGCACCCCCACAGCGCTTGAGCTTGCGCTCCCACGGTTTGAGAGCAGCGATGAAACGGAACTGTCGCAAACATTGAGCGGCCTTGGCATGGAACAGGCCTTCAATCCGGGAACCGCCGACTTTTCCGGCATGAGCGCCCAAGGCGCCAAAAATCTGTTCATCAGCGCGGTCCGGCACAAGACCTGGATCCGGGTCGACGAGGAGGGAACCGAAGCCGCCGCCGCCACATCCGTCGAAATGATGCTGACCTCCATGCCGATGCCGGGCAGGATGATGCGCTTCGACAGGCCGTTCCTCTATGCGGTGGTCGACGTGTCAAGCGGCCTGCCGCTGTTTCTCGGGGTCATGGAGGATCCGAGCTGAGTCTGTGGAAGGGCTGACGGCCCTGTTCCACCGGATTCGCACAGAAAACATGAAAACCTCGGATCATCCAACACGGCATGCTGGAAGATCCGAGGTTTTCTACGGCCCCTTTGCGTGGCAGGCTGTGGTATAGTGAATCTCGGACCGACATTCGCCAGCAACCGAGAGGTACGCACAATGATCCGTCTCACCAACCGTCAGGCACGACAATTCCTGCTCCGCAAGCACGGGCTGCTCGGCCCGCACACGTTCAAGGACAAGCCGGGCGCATTGGCGTATGTGCGCCAGACCGGCGCCATCCAGTTCGACCCGGTGGATGTCTGCGGCCGAAACGCGGAGCTGGTGATGCAATCGCGCGTGAAGGGCTATGCCAAGGACATGCTGGAGGCGCTGCTGTACCAGGACCGCCGCCTGTTCGATTACCCGGACAAAAACCTCTCGATCATCCCGATCGAGGACTGGCCGTACTTCGAGCGGTATCGCCGCGCGGCCCGCGAGGGTGCGGCGAAGTTCGAAGGCCTCGCCGCACTGGAGGAACAGGCGAAGGCATACATCCGCGACCACGGCCCTGTTTCCTCCGACGAGCTGCCGCTCTCCGGCAAGAAGCAGTGGCATTCGCACATCCACTGGAGCGGCAGCTGGGGCGAGGAGTCCAACACGGCCCGCGCGGTGCTCGAACAGCTGTACTCCACCGGCGAGCTCGTGATCCATCACAAGAGCGGCACCCGCAAGTACTACGACCTGGCGCACAGGCACGTGTCGCAAAGCATCCTGTCGGCTCCCGACCCGCTTCCCGACGATCTCGACCATATGGCGTGGCGGGTGCAGCGCCGCGTCGGTGCCGTGGGTCTTTTGTGGAACAAGCCGTCCGATGCATGGCTGTCCATCTGGGGGCTCAAGTCACCCGAGCGTGCCGGCGTGTTCACCCGGCTGCTGGAGGAGGAACGGATTCTCGCCGTGCAGGTCGAAGGCATCAAGGACACCCTGTACTGCCGCGCCGAGGACATGCCCCTGATTGATATGGTGCTGCAGGAGCCGACATTCCGCTCCCGGTGCGAGTTCCTCGCGCCGCTCGACTGCTTCCTGTGGGACCGCAGGCTTATCAAGGCCCTGTTCGGCTTCGAGTATTCCTGGGAAATCTACACCCCGGCCGTTAAACGCAAATACGGCCACTACACCCTGCCCATGCTGTATGGGGAAGGGTTCGCCGGGCGCATCGAGGCAATCGTCGATCGAAAAGCGCAGGCGCTGCAGGTGCGGAATATCTGGTTCGAAGACGGCATCAAGCGGACGAAGAAGCTTGCGGGTGCGCTGGATGAGACCATCGACCGGTTCGCGGCGTTCAACGGGTGTACGGCGGTCGACAGGCAGGCGTGAGGTTTCCGATTGTTGGAGTACCGATCCGCATTCACTGCACCATTCGTTCATCGTGCAGCCCCCATGCAAACGAACGCCCCCCGGCCTTACGGCCGGGAGACGTGCGCGTCCCCGAAGGGTGGAGTTCGTGCCTTTTCACCTACACTGAACGGGTTTTCGGGATTTTGTGTCCCGTGGGTTTCGCTTCACCCCGAAGGATGCCGTTCTATCCGATCGTTGCCGACCGATTCCGCCCGACCTCAGCTACCGTGACCGTGACTCCTTGCGTTCAACGTATCACCCTGCAAAGCGAGTGTCAACGGGTAACAGGTTTGGAAAATCAAAGCCCTTGCAGCGGAGCGCCTTTCATCTGGCCACAAGCGATGAGGCAGTATCGGAACGTTGGTCACAAGCGAAGCGGCTGTGTCCGAACCACTGGCCACATGTGATGCACATGCTCGGAGCGCTGGCTGAGGATGGCTCAGGACCGCCGATGGAAGGCCGGCAGGCATCGTCCGCAACCGTCAAATCCCCAGTTGAGGGCGTCGCCGAGCAGATGATAGCCGCGCTGGTGCTCCACGTAGGTGTCCTTGAGGCCGTCGCAGCCAACGAGGTGCACCTCCATCGTGTTGATGTTGCCGACATACAGGGGCACCAGGGGCATGTTCTTTTTCAGCTCCGCGAACCAGGCATCCATCGTGGCCGTCAGCTCCTGCGCGTCGACCTTCACCTTCCTGCCCCTCATCCGCATCTCCCACGGGAACCCGGTCATCGAAAAGCGCATGGGCGCCGTGATCGCCACCTTGTTGAAGTCCTTGAGCACCGCCTCCTTGGCATAGGCACAGATCAACCGCTCCACGAAATCAGGCACCTGAAACGCCTGGAATGCGGGGTGCAGCTGCAGCGCAGCCTCCAGCTCGAAGTTCACGTCCACGAGCGTCAATCCGAGCCTGTTCTCCAGATCGTTGAATCGGATCATGCCCACGGCGTCCCTGAAGCCCACCTCGGCGAGCTGAACCCGGGCGTCGAGGATGCAGACCGTCTCATGCTTGTGGTACACCTCCACATCCGGAATGATGTCAAAGAAGAAACCAGTCGGATCGATCTCCACCTTCACATCCGTTTCCAGCAAGGCCCGCACATGCAGATCCACCTTCGCGGTGCAGTCGCTGATGCGGAGGATGTTGCCCGGCAGCATGTCGACCTCGGGAATGGATGTCAGCCAAAGCTGCATGTCGATCTCAAAGCGCAGCGATTCCAGTACGGGGTCGTACTCGACAAAGCCAAGCGAGGCCAACTCCGTGACAACCCGGTTGTACAGGTCCCATGCCGAGCTGATGGTGCTGAACGTGCTGTTGCTCCTGTCGATCACCTTGGTGTATAGGAAGCACCACGGCCGCTGGCAGAGCACCTTCTCCATGGCGAAGCGCAGCAGCCGGTTGACCGTGATCTCCGGCATCGCAAGCCCGAAGGTGCAGTTGCGGAGGAAATCCTTGAGCTGCGCCGGATCTCCCCCCGTCCAGCCCATGAAGTTGAATGCGATCGCCAGCGCCTGCGGGCTGACCACCTGCAGTGCGGCGAGCTCCAGGGAGAACCGGTCGCGCAGCCTGGCTATGGGATCCGTCGTTGGCGTCAGGCCGGTCTCTGGATCGAGATCCTGAAGATACACCCCCAGGCTTGGCAGCCCGACACCGAAGGTGCGCGCATCCTCCGACAGATAGGCCTTGAGCAGGTTCTCCACCAGCTCGCCGAAATCGACGGTCAGCCCCTTCGCCTGCTTTTCCTGCCAGGCGATGGAGAACGTCTCGATGTCCGACCGCCCGAAATCGATCAGCAGCGCATATCCGCCGGGCTCGACAAGGCTTGGCGCCATGCCCTTGAGCATCGTGACCAATGCCGGCGAAACGCCGGCCTCCTCCGGAATCGAGAGCACCGGCTGACCGAACACGCCGTTGTCGATCCGCACGGCAGTCGGGATCTTCTCCACACTGCCTTCGGCATGCATCGACAGTTTGCCGTCAAACGGCATCTCCAGGCCGTCCCAGAGGGTCACCATGACACGGAGCGACATGGCAAAATGCATGCGGAACGTGCCCCCGCCGGGCTCCGGTTTCTGGAAGTCGAGCATGGGCTCGTGCAGCATCTGCATGCGCAGCTTCAACTTCATGAAGGGATGAAAGGCCGGATCCACCAGCGCCCGTTCCGTCTCCGGCAGCAGCGCGAGCAGGTCTATCTCCCTGGCAATGCGCAGAAAGCCGTTGTAATAGAGCGCACCCGAAATCTGGTCAAGGATGCGTTCATTGACCAGCAGCACGAGGTCATACCCTGCACTGTGCAAGCTCATTTCACGCACGCTCCCTTCAGACAGCCGCCGCAAGCGGTGAAACCGTCTCGCAACGCCTCATGCAGGACGAAATAACCGGCCCGGTTCTCGGGGCGGATGTCGCCGATCACGAGGCATCCCGTGCGATGCACCTTCTTCGACCGCAGGTTCGCCACATACCCGGGAACGGGCACATGGCCCTTCATCTCCGCCACATCCGCACCCATGCCGATTTCCACGTACGCCTCCGTGAACCGGAGTGCCTCCGCCGTCAGAACCGGGGTCATGCCGCGGATGCGCAGGTCGCGCAGCAGTACGGCGGGCGACAGCACGAAGGCCGGCAGCCTTTCGACGATGCGCCGGTTGAACACCTTGACCAGACCGTTCAGCAGGTTTTCCGGCAGCGTCTCAAACCACCTCGAACCCAAATCGAGCGCCAGCTCCGCCGCCCGCAGCCTCAAGGCCAGCGCCCCTTCCCCGGTCACGGTCAGGTCGGCGGCCAGCTTGTCGCCCGTCACCTGCATGGCATCGGAAAGCGTGAAGAGCGTGCGCTTTTCCTTGCGGTTCGAGAGTGGGCGGTCATCCTGCCAGGGGGTCCAGCCATCGGGAATGGGGCCGCTTGTGTCAAACAGCAGTGTGTCGTCCACCCGTGCCGTCACGGAGGCGGTCACAGACACATCCAGCAGCAGGTCTGATAGGATGGCGTTTCCATCGGGCAGCAGCTCGAACATGGGTTTTCGCACCAGCTTCACACTCCCCTGGTAGGCGAGCCGCACATCCTCCATGGTGATGCGCCGTTGCAGGAAGCCGAGTGACAGTATGCGTGTCAGCAGATTCGCGCCCTTTTCCAGCAGTGCCTTCGCGTTGAGCGCCATCTCGCCGTCGAAGGGAAACGGCCTGGCGATATCGGCATGCGCCCACCAGAAATCGTACATGCGATGCAGGGCGTCCTGCTTCAGCCGCAGGAACACCGGCGCATCGGACTGTGCGGTGTCGAAAGGCATGTCCGCCCGAGGCTCGCCGAACAGGAAAAGCGAGACACCCATCCTGCCCGACGGAAACACGGCCACATCGCCACCCTGTACGGGCAATCGGTTTTCCGGCAGATCCGGCGCATCCGGCATACCGGGAAGAGGCAACCCGATCCGCAGCTGCGGCAGTGCCCGGACAAGCGCCCCATCCTTGAGATACGCAAGCACGGCGGCGGCCAGCAGCTGATTGAGACGCTGCAGGAAGGCGTCGGACAGCTGGGCCACATTCCGTACCACCAGCCGGTCGATGAACACACGAACAGGCTCAGCGGAAATGCTGCCGGCCCCCACATCAACCCTGGCACCGCATTCGACCCGCACGGCCGCATCGAACGTGAGCGGCAGCGTCCTCATGATGCGCAGCTCAAGCTCTGCGTCCGCGCGTACCATGACGATATCGGGCGATCGGAAGTCAAGCAGGGGTTCGCCGTTGAGTGTCAGGCGCCAATCCGCCTCGGCGTAGTCCTTGAGCTGGTCGGGCACCTTTCCGGCAAACGAGAAGGTGCCCCGGCAGCTGTTGAGCCCGGCATGCCAGGCGGCTGCCATCATTTCGTTGAGGACGGCTTCGTTGATCTCGAGATAGAGATCGGGCACGGCCATGGCGTCATCCCTCCCGCTTTCGAATGGATCACGCCTGTATTTTTTCAAATTTTTCAGTTAATGGCAAGGCTCTCCACCGTGCCATCAGCCACCCGGAACACGAATCGGCCCACGATGTCCTGCTCCTTCTGTCCGACCCAGGTGAATGCGACCTCCAGTCGTCCGTCATCGAGCCAGCGGCCCGGCTCCAGATATGGATCCGGCCGAAAATCGCGCTGGGAGATGTCTTGCTTTGTCGCTTGCTGCAAGACTTCCATCGTCGGCAATTCGATCGCCGTCATGGTCTTCGTGTCCAGCACCACCAGCGTGCCGTATATGCGTGCCTCGTAGTAGATGGCCACATACCGGCTGTCCGCCGACCACAGGAACACGGTCCGGTAGTACCCGGGCTCCATGGACCACAGGAGACGGTTCCCGTCGTGTTCCACCAGCCGGATGCCATCCGCGGGATACATGCCGCCGGACGTGATGTCGATCCGGATGCCGAATGTCTCGGCACGGAACCGGCCATCGGGGGAAACCGACACGACACGGTTCAAGCCCGTGTGAATGCGCATGCAGAGTGAAATCGCCACCGCACCGCGAAGGCCCCGGTCCCCGTTGTCGTAAATGGCGGCCAACAGGGGCAGCGCCTCATCCCCGAGGGCCATGACGGTCTGCACCGCATCCGGATGGGCCTCGATGTAGTCTTCCGTATTGGAGGACTCCAGGGGAGATGACGTGATTTCATCGAGCGCCTTGGCGATGATGGCGGCAAGGTCGGGGGCGGGCTGGGAGGAGGGATTGGTGGAGAAGGGATCGACAGAGAGGGCGGCCGGGGATGCGGCGGATGACGATGCCGCTTCCGGCGATGCCGCAGATAACGATGCCGCAGATGGCATGGACACGGCAGGCGACGTCGAAACCGGCAATGACGAGACTGTCGCAGCGGCCTCCTGAAAAGATCCCGCTCCTGTGGTGCAGGCCTGCGCCAGCAAGAGCATCACGACACCGGTCAGCGGCAGTGCGTGCCGCAAGGCCCGAAGCAAACGGGCGTTCATCCTCATGTTCTTCATACGGAAACCCTCCGCCTCCTTCCATTGTACACGACCACGGTACGTCTGGGTCATGTCGTCCGATGGAGGCGTGATGATCCGCCGCAGCCGCCGTGGGTACGTGGCACCCTCGACAGACCCGCACAGCAGGCACCCCCGGACAATACCTGCGTACTGTCCGGGGGTGCCTGCTCCCATGCAATCGTTGCCGATACCTGTGACTCGATCCCTGTCGGCCGATCCACCGGCCCAGGGCAGGCGGATGGCATCAGGACGTTGCGATCGTCACACCTTGAAGCGTGATACGATCTGGGACAGCCGGCCCGTGCTTGCTGCGGTGCTCCGGCTGTTTCTCAAGGCGTCGTCCGCCTTCTCCTTGACCCGCTGCGCGTTGCCCGCAATATGCGAGGTGCCTTCCGCACCTTCGTTGGTTGCGACCGATATCTCCCCGATGGCGCGAATCATGCTCTTGACGGAGGAGGACAGGCGATCGGTCGTCGACCGGAGCTCCGTGACGATGCGGTTGACCAGTTCGGCATCCGCATTGTATTGCTCCCCCGTCTTGACGAGCGACTGGTAGTCGACGAGTACCTGGGACTCGATGAACGACAGCACGTCAGAGGAATTGTGCGAAAGGTTCTCCACCGACTGGATAACCACATCGGTCACCTTCTGGATTTCCGTCACGGTTTTCTTGGACTCCTCCGCCAGTTTCCGGATCTCGTCCGCGACCACGGAAAATCCTTTTCCCGCCTCTCCCGCCCTGGCCGCCTCGATGGCTGCGTTCAAGGCCAGCAGGTTGGTCTGGGAAGAGATTTGCAGAATCGCATCCGACAAGGTCCGGATCTGTTCCACCGTTTTGGACTGCTCGATGGCCTTCTTCATTTCCCTTTCCGTGTCCTTGTAAATGGTCATGGCGTTCCGGCTGGAAACCTCGGCACTCTCCTTCATCGCAATCGCCCTTCGGCTGATTTCTCCTGCTGTCTCCGAACCTTCCATGGTCTTTCCCGTGATGGAGGAGATGGCATGCTCGATGTCGGTGGACGTGCTCTTCATCTCATGGGCCGAGGCTGCGGTTTCTTCCATCCCTGCCGACAGCTGTTCGGTCGTCGAGGATACCTCGGCGATCTGATCGGAGAGCTCGACCATGCTGGTTTCCTGCATGGCTGCCGTATCCGACAATTCGCGCGTTTCTTCGACCACGCCGTGTATGACCGAGCGGATCGACAGGAGCATGGTATCCATGGACTTCGCCAGCACGCCGATCTCATCGTTCAACTTGAGCAGGGCGGGTGGCATGTTGTTGGAGAAATCGCCTTCCGCGGTTGTCTTGAGGAGCTCGGAAATGCGCAGGATCGGTTTTGTGACGATGCCGAGCGCAAAGTATGCCAGCACCATGCCAAGCAGGAGGATCACGACGGCGGTCACCGCGATGGAGCGCATCAGGCCGTTGAGCTCGACCAGGATGTCCTTCTCGGGAACGGTCTCGGCGAAGATCCAGTTTGTCCCCTTGACGGAGGCGTATCCGACGTACTTGCGGGCATCCGCATACACATACGACTCAAAGCCGTTCTTGCTGGAGAGCATCCGCTTGATGGAATCCGCAAGCCCGGCCAACTGCGTGTTTTTTTCCGACAGTGCGATGGCGTTCTCCTGGGTCAGCACCTTCTGTATGTCGTAATGGGCGATGACAGTACCCTGTTCGTTGATCATGTAGCCTTTGCCGATGTTGCTGTAGGTGATTTCGTTGGTGATCGTGCTCAAGTCGTTTCCGTTCCTTGCGGACATGAGGATGCCGACAATCTTGTCCTGCCATTTGACAGGCACCGCATAGACAACGATCATGCGTGTGGCGTCCGTCTTGTCGACAACCGGATCCGACACCGCCCGCTCTCCTGCTATCGCCTTTTTGAAGTACCCCCGCTCCTTGACGTTGACCGTGCCGCCTGTCGCAGACAAGGTATTGCCCTGCGCATCGACGAAAACGATGCTGTTGCTGCCCGACCGCTTGGTTTCCGTCTTCAGGTCCGCGAGCTTCTGGCTCATCGCGATGTCGGGATTGGCATAGCGTTCATCGGCGGCAAGCACCTCCAGCGCGTTCCACTGCTCATCCAGGGCCTTCGCGACGGTATTGGCGCCTTGCCGGGCGATTTCCGGCAAGGCGGACTGCATGGTGTTCTTCAAGGCGTTCGAAGCCGAAAGGTATGAACTGAATCCGGAAGCCGCACTGACAACGAGCAACAGAATGCCCACAATGATGACAAACTTCTGTTTGATGCTTCTCATACCCTTGCCCTCCATTGGACGCCTTATTGGATATCTACCCGTCGGCCGGTTGGAGAAACAGATGCGTCGTCCCTGAATGGACCGCACAGCCGTTTTGGAAAGGTTCTTCCATGAATGGCACCACCTGGAGCAAGCCTCATTGTGCGCAGCATCATGTCACCTGTATAATGGCGTCAAATGGAGGTGTGCCATGAAACGAAGCCGCATCGCCCTGTATCTGGCCATTGCCTTTGGATGGACCTGGACCGGCTGGGCCGCCAGCCATCTGGTCGCACGCGGACGCAACCTCGATGCGGGCACCGATGGCACCCTGTTCACACTCTTCATGCAGGAGGCAGGCACTCCCCGGTTTCTGCCCCAGCTGCTCTTTGCGCTGGCCGTATATGGCCCGATGGCAGGTTTTCTGGCTGTTGGCGGATGGAGGCGTTCTGCCGGCGCCACACAGCCAGCGACGCCCAACGGCACCCCGTCTCCCGGCCCCCGCCTGTTCCGAATGCTTCCCGTCCTCGTGCCGTTGATCATCATCCTGCCAACCACGCTTGTCAGCCTTCTGATGGGATTGTACAATCCAGGCGGTCGCTCCGGCGGTGCGGTGCTCGCCACGATCGGCCTGTATTTCCTGTCGAACCTTTTTACCAGCGGCACCGAGGAGTTCGGATGGCGCGGCTTCCTGTATCCGGCCATGAAGGCGGGTGGCGCCTCTTTCTGGGACATTGCCTGGAAAGGCGGACTGATCTGGGCGGCCTGGCACTTTCCGCTGATGATCCTGATGTACCTGCCGATGGGATTCGCCGTGCTGATCCCCTCGCTGATCGGTTTCTGCGCGTCCATCGTGGCGATGAACTACATCACGAACCTGGTGTATGAGCGCACCGGCAGCCTGCCGGCGGTGATGCTGCTTCACGCGCTGAACAACACCGCCAGCTTTGCCGTGGCGCTGCTGTTTCCCGGCACACCGGTCACGATCCTCATCCATGTGTGCATCTGGCTGGTGGTGTGGTGGCTGGAGAAAAGAGGTGCCGCAAAACCGGCGGCTGCAGCGGGTTGAGGCGGGCACGAACCGAAGCCGGCAGGCCTGCGCGCTGCCTGCGCGCTGCCTGTGCGCCGCCTGCCGGTGTCCGCATCGGGCTGCCTGTGCCGGTCCCAAATGGTTCAAGTCATTCTCGGGCATGCACTCGCATGATCGCCATGCGATGATAACAGAAGGCGGCATGCCTGTCCCGCCCGGCAGTCGCTTGCCGGCAACCGGGACCGGGCAATGGCCCGCACACGCCAACGCATGGAGGATCACCACATGACCATCCGTCCATTCGACACGAACGACCTGCCCGCACTCGAGGCATTCGACAGCTTCGCAGGACTGCAGCTGCGCTGGCATGGCGGCTTCATGCCGGGAAACGCCTATTGCGCGCTTGAAGGCGACACGCTGCTCGGCATCGGCTTTTTCATCCTGCCGACCCTCGACGATCCGAAGGGTCTCCGAAAGGCGGAACTGAGTCTGTCGATCAAGCCGGACGCCTCGCCGGAGACCTTCGCGGAAGCGAGGAGCCGCCTGCTCGATGCGATTCTGGCCCGCTACCGCATCGTGCGGGCAGCGCATCCGGAAACAAACATGATCCTGCGGATCTGCACGGAGTCCGGTGATCTTGCCGGCATGGCCTTCCACCTGTCCAAGGGCGCTTCCCTGGAGCATCTCATACCGGTGCTGGCATATGATCTGAATCAGCCGGCAAACCGGCATGCACTACCCGCGGGCGTGCGCATCGAACCGCTGACGACCGATGATGCCGGCATCGCGGATTACATCCGGGCCGATCTGGCTGCAAGCGACGTGCCGGACAGCGAGGCGGAGATGCGCTTCCGCAGCGGCAACCCGGCATTCCGCTGCCTTGTTGCCCGTAGCGGTGACGAGATTGTCGGTTCCGTCTCGATCTGGGACATGGGAGAGGAACGCGGTGCCACGGAGAACATCTTCGTCGTGCCGGCGTTCCGCCGGAAGAACGTGGCCCGCGCGCTCATCGAAACAGCCTTTGACGCCTTGCGGGAACGGGGCCGGTCCATAGCCACGCTCTCGGTCATGGGCACCAATCTGCCGGCGCTGAAGCTGTATCTGGACATGGGATACAGGCTTTCCTTCAATCTGGTGGAGATGGTGTACCGGTGAGGTCTGCCATGCCGGCTTCCATGCGGTGAAGGGCATCGGGATCCGACGCATCGGCATCCCAACCGGGCCATTCCAGGAACAAGGCCACGATCTCCGGATCGAACTGCCGGCCGGCGCAGGCGCGGATCTCGTTCCGAATCGCCTCGACGGTCATCGGCGCCTTGTACGGCCGACCGTTGCGCATCACCTCGTAAGAATCGACCAGCGTCGTGATGCGGGCCAGCAGGGAGATCTCCTTCCCCTTGAGGCCCCGGGGATAGCCGCCGCCGTCCCACCGTTCATGATGCGAGAGGATCTCCTCGGCCACGTGGGCCACATCGTCGGTCGCACGGGCGATGCGATATCCGATTTCCGGATGCTGCCGCATGATGTCCCACTCTTCCGGCGTCAGCGGGGCATTCTTCCGCAACAGCTCGCCGGGCATGTTGATCTTGCCGATGTCGTGCAGGCGGATGACCAGGTCGAGCCGGGACATCTCGTCGGGTGTGAGTCCCAGCCTTTTCCCGATATAGTGGGCCGCCTCCTGCATGTTGCCGGCATGCGCATCGGTCTCGAAGCTCTTCTCCTGCAGCGTGTTGCGCAGGGCGTTCAAAACGGCGCTCTTGTGGCTGCGGCTCTCCGTCAGCTTTTGCTTGTACATGCGGTCCTCTGCCGTTTGGAGGATGGCGGACACAGGCTCGTCCTCCGACTCCTTGCTGGCGACGCCCAATGCGACGGAGATCGGGATGCCTTCAAACAAGGTGTCCCTGCAAGCCGAAGCGATGCGCTCCGCAACCAGGGCCGCATGGGCAAGCGGGGTCTGCGGCAGCAGGACGACGAACTCGTCGCCTCCCCACCGCGCGATCACATCCTCTCCCCGGCATGCCTGAAGGAGCATGTCGGCCGATTTCTGAAGAAAGCGGTCACCGACGGCATGCCCGTACGTATCGTTGATCAGCTTCAATCCGTTGAGATCGGCCATGATCAGGCTCAGCGGCAGCTGGCGGTTCCGGTCGAGCCGGTGAAGCTGGTCGTCAAACCAGGTGCGGTTGTACAGTCCGGTCAGCGTATCGTGCAGGCTCAGGAAACGCATCTTCTCTTCCGCATCCTTGCGTTCGGTGATATCCCTGCAGGTCGTCACGATGCCCATGATCCCGTCATGCTCATCACGCACCGCATCGGCCTGCACCAGCAGCACCCTGTCAGGCTGGCCTGCCGCCGACAGGGTCCGTTCCCCCTCCCACGTTTTGCCGCTGCGAACCATCCCGAGAATATCCGCGAACGGATAAAGGGCCGGCGTTTCACCTGCATGCGCCTCTGCTGCTTCCGCCTGGGCGTATGGCAGAACGAGGGCGTCATAGGCGCGATTCCGATACGTGATCCTGCCCTGCGGATTGCAGACGGCCACCGCATCGCGTGTGGATTCGATGGCCTTTTCGATTTGTGTGAGCTCATGTCGCTGCTCGCGGACGCGCTCTGTCAGCAGCAGGTTCTGGCGTTCGATCTCACGCTTCTGCAGGAAATGTGATCGTCCGATCAGCTCCAGCTGCCTGTTCCCGAAAACGCCGATGGCATTCGCGCCGGCATAGAAAGCCGTCGCCAGCAGCGCCTCCGTCACCAGGCGGCCATGGCGGACCAGGCTGGCGGCCAGATACAGCGCAACCGTCAGAAAGCCGCCGACCGCCGCGGGAACAGTGTTCTGTTTCGCCAGGAAGTAACCGGTGAAGATCACGAGGAACAAGCCCCCGTAATAGCTGAAATTGTCCGGATACAGCACCAGCATGATGGCGATGCCGAGTCCGCCGGCTTCCATGAGGATGAACGTGAGCGCGCCGGCCAGACGGATGAAGCTGGGATGCAGCGTCCACAACAGGTAGATGATTGTCATGGGGATGACGACGGCGAAGCGGATCACAAGAAAAACACCCAGGTATGCGTCGATGAGCAGGGTGTCGAGAAATGCGAACATTCCGTACAACAGGCCGCACAGGAAGAAGATGACCCGCAGCTGGGGCAAGCCGGTACGGATTTTCTCTTGTCCATACGCTTGTCGTTCCGCCTTCGTCATGTCTGAAGCCCCACTGTTCAAACGCGTCAGATGGGTGTGCGCATTACGCGGATACTTACCCATTTCTTACGGGGTTTCTCCACCAACATGCACAACCATCCGAAGCGAGCCCGGCAAGGAGTTCGCGCCCTCATCCGCCACGACCGCCGCGCCGGGCGGGTGACGTCATCCGCAGCAGGTGCTGCACACCCTCCACCATGCAGGGGATGGCAATGGCGAACGAGGTGATGCGAAGGCTCAGGCGCAGGGCGACAAGCAGGTTTTCCGTCTGTCCGGCGGGCAGCATCGCCTGCAGGCCGCGGCTCGGATCAAGCAGCTCGGGCTGGTTGAGCGCGGCAAGCGTCACCGCCGCCCAGGCAAAGGAAAGCAATGCGGACAAGATGCGCGTCGGCGGGGTGAATCTGCCGGAAATCAGCTTCCACAGACCATTGACCACGGAGAGTGCAAGCAGTGTGATGAACACCCACAGGAACGCGTCGACCGTTTGCTCGTTGAAAATGGGGATCAATGCCGGCTTCCCGCCATCCGTGAACCGCAGGATGATGCCGATGTCACTCCGGCGCAGCAGCAGCACACCGGCAAAGAACAGGCTGAACAGGATGCCGGCGATCAGGCCCGCAGGCTTGATGCGGTCGACAGATGACGGCACGGGCGGCAGATCGTCGGGCTTCCACCCGGCCGCAGCATCGGAAGGGTCGTCCCCCTGTCTGCGCATCACCCGCTCCGCGATGGCAAAGGATAGCGTCACCGTGGCAAAGATCGACATGGCTCCCTGGGCAAGTGCGGCGATCCAATCGCGGAACAGTCCGATCAAGCCTGCCACATCAACGGGTGTGAACACCAGACTGACCAGGTGGACGAAAGACAGCACACTCAGTCCGATGACAAGCACAAGGCGCAGCACCTTGCCGTAAATCCCATACAGATCGGCTCCGATCAGGCATTCCGCCCGGCCACCGTATCGCCGTCCCACCTCTGCAGGTTCCCCGAATTCGAGCAACAGTGCCTCCAGCCGCTTCCGTTCACCTGCGGCTTCATCGGCGCAGGCACCTCCACCAGCCGGCGCCTCCCCTTCCACGCCAGGCAGGGGTGTCGCTTCCCCCTCTCTCATGCAGTCCAAGCGTTCCTGGATGTCGGACTCCAGCTCGCGGAGGATGTCTTCGCGGCCTTTCTCAGGCAAATGGCGACCCACTGCGTGCAAATAGCGCTCAACCAGTTCGTTCATCATGTTCATGCCTCCTTTCGGATGATGGCAAGCACCGCGTCGTTCATGTCACGCCATGCGGCTGTCAGCTCCCGCAGGGTCTGCTCGCCCAGGGCATTGATGCGATAGTAGCGGCGCGGGCGCGACTCCTCGATGTTCCAGCTGCTGTCGAGCAGCGCCTGTTTCTCGAGCCTGCGCAGCAGCGGATACAGCGTGTTCTGCTCAATGGCGACACCCGCCTCCGCCAGCCGTTGCTGCAGCAGGTATCCGTAGAGCGGCTCCCGCAGGGCTCCCAGGACGCAGAGCGTCAATGTGCCGCGGCGCAATTCCTGCGTCAGCGTGTCGACGAGAGAGGGTTCCATGTCATCACCACTTTCTCACATTGTTGATGATTTCATTATACTGTGTATCACACACTATTGTCAATAGCCTGATATCGTGCCTTTGGATTGCATAGGAGACGATGGCGATTTTCCTCATCTTTTCGCCAAATTGCATACAAAATGGCGGTCTGAGCCCGCCATTCTGACACAAATCGAAAATTCAACGAACTATATGCAGTTTCACAATTTCTATCTTGCATTTATCCGGCAACCTCGATACAATACGATCATCAAATGCAAGTTCCCCTTTCACAGCATGTCATGGCAAAGGCGCCGATTCCTTCTGGGAATCGGCGCCTTTTTCGTTGCATGCCTTGGAGGGGACGCGCAACACGTGGGAAAGAAGGGATGCACACATGGAAATGAAGGTCATCGTCGACAGCATCTGGGTCATCGTCACTGGCGCCCTGGTCTTCTTCATGAACCTGGGCTTCGCCGCTGTCGAAAGCGGCTTCGCCCGCCAAAAGAACACGGTCAACATCCTGTCGAAGAACTTCATTGTCTTTGCCGTCTCTTCCCTCGGCTTCCTGCTGCTGGGCTGGGGCCTGATGTTCGGTGACGGCAACGCCTTCATCGGCATGAAGGGCCTGTTCATGGCCAGCGGCGCGGACAACTCCCCCGCGACCGGTGACGCCTACATCGGCGTCTACTCCGCCATTTCATGGGCCGGCGTTCCCTTCTGGGCCAAGTTCTTCTTCCAGCTGGTCTTCTGCGGCACGGCGGCCACCATCGTCTCCGGCGCCGTGGCGGAGCGCATCAAGTACATCTCGTTCATCGTGTTCTCGCTGCTGCTGACCATGTTCATCTACCCCATCGTCGGCCACTGGATCTGGGGCGGCGGCTTCCTGCAGAAGCTCGGCATGCTCGACTTCGCCGGCGGCACGGTGGTGCACTCCATCGGCGGCTGGGCGGCGCTGGCCGGCGTCATCGTGCTGGGCCCCCGCATCGGCAAGTACGGCAAGGACGGCAAGATTCACCCCATTCCCGGCCACAACATGAGCCTTGCGACCATCGGCGCCTTCGTTCTCTGGCTTGGCTGGTTCGGCTTCAACCCAGGCTCCACGATGGCAGCCGACATGACGGCCGCCTCCCACATCCTCGTCACCACCAACACCGCCGGTATCATGGCCATCCTGACCGCCACGGCCACAGCCTGGCTGCTCATCGGCAAGCCCGACCTGGGCATGTCCATCAACGGCCTGCTGGCCGGCCTGGTCATGATCACCCCCGGATGCGCCTTCGTCAGTGTCCCCGTGTCCATGCTGCTCGGCGCCATTTCTGGCGTGATGGTCGTTCTGGCGGTCATCTTCTTTGACAAGCGCAAGCTCGACGATCCGGTCGGCGCGCTCGCCGTCCATCTGGTCCATGGCGTGCTTGGCACCCTCTCGATCGGCCTCTTCGCCAAGAGCGGGGTCGCCGGCATCACAACCGAGAACGGCCTGTTCTACGGCGGCGGCTTCTCGCTGCTGGGCAAGCAGGCGCTTGGCGCTGGCGCAACGGCACTGTTCGTGTTCCCGGTGTCGCTGCTGCTTTGGTTCCTCATCAAGAAGACCATCGGGCTGCGTGTATCCGCCAAGGAGGAAATCGAAGGCCTTGACATCGGCGAACACGGCAACGAAGCGTATCCCGATTTCACCGTCCTCGACTACACCAGTTCGCCAGAGCGCCTCGAAGCCATCGAGGGTCCCGCCATCACCGGCTCGATTCCCGTCGAAACGGCCGTACCGGTCGAGGTGGCGCCCAAGATCGCCGTGGAGCGCCCCGCCGGCGGCATCAAGATGACCAAGATCGAAATCATCACCAAGCAGGGGCGGTTCGAGACCCTCAAGGCGGCGATGGACAAGATCGGCATCACCGGCATGACCGTCACCAACGTGCTGGGCTACGGCGCCCAGGGCGGACATGTCGAGTACTACCGTGGCGTCGAGTACGAGACGAACCTGCTGCCGAAGGTGAAGGTTGAAATCGTCGTGAGCAAGGTTCCGGTCCGTACGGTCATCGAAACGGCCAAGAAGGCGCTCTACACCGGCAACATCGGCGACGGCAAGATCTTCGTCTACGACGTGGAGAACGTCGTGAAGGGCCGCACGGGCGAAGAAGGCTACGACGCCCTGCAGGACGTGGAATGACCCCCCAGCCACGAAGAAGCACCACGCGCAGGAGGCTCCGGGGCAACCCGGAGCCTCCTGCCTGTTCCTCCGCCTCCACGCTTCCCGCCAACGCATCCGGCCAGA
>JAEXRM010000184.1 GCA_023440865.1 Bacillota bacterium | reverse complement strand
TCTGGTGCGGGGCCGGCCGGTTGCTGGCGGCCGTATCACTGGCCGGAGCGCAAGGCACCCGGGAGGACGGCATGCCGGTGGAAACGGCATGCCGTCCCGATGAAGATGTGAAGGCCGGTTCGGAATCCGGAGGAAGGGCATGATGGAAACCAAGCTGCTGAGTATCGTCATCCCCATCTACAACGAAGGAGCCAACATTGTCGCAAACCTCGGGGTCATCCGCGATATCCTCGTGAAAGCTTCGATTCCCCATGAAATGGTGCTGGTGGATGACGGCTCCTCGGACAACACCTGGGAGGAACTGGAACGCGCCGCGGTCCTGTACGGCAATGTCCGCGCCAGCCGCTTCAGCCGGAATTTCGGCAAGGAGGCCGCGTTGATGGCCGGTCTCGACATGGCCGCCGGGGATGCGTGCGTGGTGCTCGACGCCGATCTGCAGCATCCGCCGCAGCTCATTCCGGAAATGGTGCGTCTGTGGCGCGAGGATGGCTGGCAGGTCGTCGAGGCGGTCAAGACATCGCGCGGGCGCGAGTCCCTCTTCCACAAGCTGTCCGCCGGGCTGTTCTACCGCACGATGGACCGCATGACGGGCATCCCGATGCAGAACGCCTCGGACTTCAAGCTGCTCGACAGGGCGGTCTACGAGTCGGTGCGCGCCTTGCCGGAGCGCTACACGTTCTTCCGCGGGCTCTCGGCCTGGGTCGGTTACCGCCGCATCGCCATATCCTTCGAGGTGGCGGAGCGTGCGGGCGGGGTCTCCAAATGGTCGCTGCGCTCGTTGATCCGTTTGGCGGTCATCGCGATCACCTCGTTTTCCTCGGCCCCCTTGCAGTTCGTCACGACCATCGGGGTCGTCTTCGTCATCGGCAGCCTGCTGTTGGCCGTACAGACCCTGGTGAACTACCTCACCGGCCATGCCGTGGGCGGATTCACAACCGTCATCCTGCTGCTGCTCATCATCGGCGGCATCCTGATGGTGAGCCTGGGACTCATCGGCACATACCTGGCGCGCATCTTCGACGAGGTGAAGGGGCGGCCGCGGTATATCGTCGCAAGCTTGCTGCGGTCTCCGGATGCGGACGCCGGTGTTGCCGACAGGGGAGTCATGCACGCCGGTTCCGCACAGGGCGGCCGTGAGGCGATGGAACCCTGAAGGAGCGCGCCGCCATGATGAAGAAGCCCAATCCCTGGCCAGGCCGGATCGAATCCCCGGCTCCGGCAACCTCGCGTGGCACCGTGCTTTCGCCCTGGTTCTGGGTCATGCTCGCCGCGCCCGTCATGGTGCGGTGCTTTTCCCGTGGCGTATCCTACTGGCCGGTCCTCGATGACAACAACATGTACGGCATGTTCAGCCAGCTGGGCGTCGCGGAGGTGTGGCGGGCCTACCCGGATTTCTTCATGACAAGACCGGCTGCCGTGGCGTTCGATGTCCTCTTCATCTCGCGGCTGTGGGCCGCACCGTGGCTTGTGGCGGCGGTCATGGCCAGCCTCTCGGTCCTGTTTCTCCGGCTGGTGCACCACACCCTAGAATCACTCGGCATTCCGGTGGGGGCCTTCGCCCTCGTGTGCCTGGCGCTCGATCCGTTCAATCTGGAGGCCGTCTACTGGCTTGCCGCCTCCTCGCGCATCCTCATGGGCTGTCTTGGCGCATTCGCTTCGCTAGCGCTTGTGTTGCCCCTGCTGGGGCGTGACGGCGTGAAACCGCGACATCCGGTGATGCGCGGCGTGGCCTTCTGGGCGGTCAACCTGGTCTCTTTCGGCTTTTATGAGCAGACACTCGTGCTGTCGCTGTTCCTGTGCGGCACAGCCATCCTTTTTTTCTCGCATGGCGCGAAAAGGCGGCTGTGGTTGCTTGTGCCGCTTTGCAACCTGTTGTTGATCGGCGGCTACTACCTGGCGAACGCAGGCCGGGGCAACATGGCCCAGCGGGGCGCGCTGGTCCGCGACGGCATCCGCCAGCATCTGTCGCAGGTGGCAAAGAACGCTTACCGGAAGCTGTTTCCGCAGCATGCCCTCTTCGTGCGCGATACGTCGCAGGCGGGTCTTCACCTGGCGACGGGGGAGCAGGCCTGGCTGCTGCTGGCCCTGTTCGTGCTGTTGGCGGCGGGCCTTGCCCTGCTTGCGCGTTCACGGAGACCATCAGGCGCATATCGCAGCGTGCGTCCCTTGCTGCTCAAGCTGCTGGCAGGCCTTTCGCTTCTCGTCGTGCCACTCGCGCCGTTCTTTCTGCTGGCGGACGGATACATGGCCATCCGCAACTTCTTTCCTTCCATGATCGGACTGGCGCTGCTGCTCGACCTTGTTGCGGATGTCCTTGCCTCGGCGAAGGGCTGGCGGATTGCCGCACAGATCCTGGTCGGGTTTGCGGCGGCGCTGTGCCTGCTTGGCAGTCTGTCCGAGATCCGTGACTACCAGGCCGTTTCTCGGAAAGACGGAGAGATCGTCGCCGCATGGTCACGTGCGGTCGTGGAGGCGGAATCAGAAGCGGGACGGGTGGACCGTGTGGTGCTGCTGAATGTGCGCGAGCGGTATCCCGCGCTTGTTGCCCCACACTTCTCCAATTGCACGGCGGCGGACTGGACGCTGATGGGAGCGGTTGGGGCGCGGGCGGGCCGAAACATGTCACGTTCCGCCTCTGTCGTCAAGCATGGCGGCATCATGCCGCAAACGGAGGTGGACGACAAAGCGCTGCTGCTTGGCATCGACGAGGCCGGTGGCGGCATCGTGCGGCTCCGCGTCGGGAAACCCGGTCCGGACGGAACAACCCCGTTGACCGATCGGCAAGGAAAGCTGTTCGGCTCATTGCGGTCCACCGATGAGGGAACGGTCTTTGCGCGCGCCGGCGAGGACTGATCCGCCAGGGTTCGTCCCGGCGCACCGGACGCGGGTTTCACTTGCTTCGGGGCAAAGGCGACTCGAGCAGGGAAAGCACGACGTCCACGTTGCGTGCCGCGTGGCTGCGCAGCGTGGGCACCCTCTGCCGAAGAGCGGTTGCCGATTCCTGCCTGCCCGACCAGATTTCATCGAGCCGTTCACCCCATGCGCTGCCGTCGCCCTCGCCGATGCGGCACAGCACGGGTTGCCCGGCCTCCTCGAGGAATGAGGAAACCTTCGGCTCGTAGACGATACCGGCCATGGGCGTGCCCATGTTGGCCGCATAGATCAGAGAATGCAGCCTCATGCCAACCAGCAGTTCCATGTGCCCGCAGATGGCCATCAGCATCTCGGGCCCGCAGGTTTCCGACAGGATGCAGGCGGGATGCTTCATGCGCGAGACGATGCGCCGGGATATGGTCTCGTCGTCAGGCTTCTGCATGGGCAGAAAAACGGGAACCGCGCCATATGCCGCAACGCAGTGATCCGCGAGGGAGGCGACGGCATCCACGGTTCGCTCCGAATCCACCCATTTCCGCACCGAGAAGCCGATCAGCGGGCGATCGGCCGGCACACCCATGCGCGTAAGGCAGGAGGCCGCCTCGGCGGCATCCGCCGGTGTGAGCAGCAGGGCCGGGTCTGCCGTCACCTCGAGCGTCGGCTGCGATATGCCGAGTGTCCGTGCCTCGACGAGCGAGTCGGGATCGCGCAGGGTGATGGCGTCGAGCCGGTCGAGCACGCGCCGGGCCCACCGGCGGTTGGATGGCCTGGAGATGGGACCGAGACCGTTTGCCAGCAGCATGGTCCGCGCGCCGCACATCCGGGCGATGGACAGCATGCCCAGATAGTAGAAGATGGAACGCGTACTGGTGTTGTCCTGTATAAGGCTGCCGCCGCCGGCGACGAACAGGCGGCTGCGGCGGATGGCGGAGACGGTGCGGAGCAGGTTGAAACGCCTCACGGAGGCGGCCTTGACGGACATGCGGGTGCGGCCCGGATCGCGGGACAGGATGGTGAAGGTGATGCCTGGCCGGCGCGCGCGGAGCGTGTCGGTCAGGGATTTGAGGATGGCCTCGTCACCCGAGTTGCCGTATCCGTAATAGCCCAGCAGCGTGATGTCGGTCTGGCGGCCGTCCTGTCTCGCTCTTGACTCGTCGGACAGGACGCGGTCATAGATGGCCCGCTGGGTCGCGCACATGCTCTCGAGCGAAAAGCGGGCCTTCGCGTCGGCATAAAGGGCAAGCCCCATGCGCGTGCGCAGGTCCCTGTCGGTGCACAGGGCATTGAGATGGCCGGCAAGAGCGTCGACATCCCGCGGTTCGAACAGAAAACCGTTCCGCCCCTGCCGGAAGAGGTCACCCAGCCCGCCGACGCGCGAGGAAACAGTCGCCCGGGCACAACGCGCCCCTTCGAGGATGACATACGGAAAGCTTTCGCTGAGCGAGGTGAGCACATTGATGTCGATGGTCTGGAAGAAGTCGAACGGTTCGGTCACCATACCCGCGAAATGGACACGATCACCGATGCCGAGACTTTCGGCGAGCTTCTCGAGCTGCTGGCGGTCGCCCGGACCGGCGATGAGAAACCGCGCGTTCGCATGGCTAGCACACACCTTGGCCGCCGCTTTCAGGAACGTCTCGTGGTCCTTGACCGGATGCAGGCGGGCGGCTATGCCGATCAGGATGCAATCGACGGGAAAGGGGACGCTGTAGCGGCGGAAAAAGTCGCTCCGGTCACAGGGCGGGATCTCATTGTCGAACGGGACACCGTTATACACCGCGTGGATGCGTTGCGGATCGAATCCGCGCGCCGTGAGCATGTCGCGGAAATTTTCGGATACGGCCACGTAGTTGTGGATGAAACGGAGTGCCACGGTGTTGACCAGCCCGTAGGAAAGCCGTTTTGTCAGACTGTGCAGGTAATCGAGCCGGTAGTCGCTGTGGACTGTCGTGATCATGGGAATGCCGGTGATGCGGCGCAGGATCAGGCCGATCAGATTGCCCTTGGCGCCGTGGGCGTGCAACAGGTCGCAGGGAGTGGCGCGCACAACGCGCAGTGCCTGGCGCGCCTCCGCGGCGATGCCGCCCCCCTCGAAGGCATGCGCGTCGATGCCCATGGCGATGGCGTCGTCATGAAAAGGCCCCTTGCGGAAGCTCACCAGGGAAACCTCGTGAAATGCGCCCAACGCCTTGACGAGTGACAGCACATGGCTCTTCGCCCCGCCTTCATCCCCACCGCCGATCAGATGTACCACCCGCATGTCGAACCTCCTGCATGTTCCGGCCGCATTCCGCCCAGGCATCCCGCCCTAGCATGAAGACCGGACCGGGAAGAACACAACCTCCTGATTCTATCATGGGCGGGGCCTCCGGGAAACAGGTCCGTGCATATCGGAACGGATTGCCCCCGCCACGGCAGCATGCCCCGGATTCGCGGGGACCGTTTCCCCCGATCGGCAACGACGGGTGTCGCTTCGGCTACGGGATCCTTCCCGGAGCCTGTGATAAGATGGATGCATGGGAATGCGCGACAGGAATAACGGAACATTGGCGGCATTGCGTCCCCGCCCGGGCGATTGGGTTCTGGCGGGTCTGCTTGTGATGGTCATGGTCCTTGTGCCCGTGCTGACAATCCAGGGGGCGACAGGCGCTTTGACGGCCGTCGTGACGCAGGATGGCCGTCAGCTCGCGCGCATCCGGCTGGACGATGTCGCAGGTGCGGAGCATCTCGCCTATGGCGGCGACGCTCCCGGCACGATTCTGGTGGAAAACGGACGCATCCGGTTTGAAGAGGCTCATTGCCCGGACCAGGTCTGCGTGGGGACGGGCTGGTTGACCAGGGCGGGGCAGACGGCGGCCTGCCTGCCGGCCAAGGTGCTGATCCGCATCGAGGGAACGGAAACGGGGGATGTGGATGTCCAACTCCAATGATGCGCGCAATCGCATACGGCCCGGGGCGGGGCCAGGCGCGCGCGGAGGCGGCGACTGGCATGCCTCCCTGCGGCGTCTGTCCCTGAACGGCCTGTTTGTCGCCGTGGCCGTCGTGCTCTCGATCATGGAGCGATGGGTGCCCGTATCGGCCGTGCTGCCGCTTCCCGGGGTCAAGCTCGGCCTGGCCAACATCGTGACCCTGTTCCTGCTGGTATATGCCCGGTGGGACGATGCGCTGGTCGTCATCCTCATGCGCTGCCTGCTGGCCGCGGTCGCATTCGGCGGCATGTCGTCCCTGTTGTTCTCGCTGGCGGGCGGATTGCTCGCCCTTCCCGCCATGATGCTCGCCATGCGCCTGCACCCGAAGTGGTTCTCCCTGGCGGGTGTGAGCATTTGCGGTGCCGCCGCGCACAATCTGGGGCAGCTGGCGGCGGCGACACTCGCCATGAAGAGCTTCGCCGTGTTCGGCTACGCACCCGTGCTTGCCGGTGCGGCCCTGCTGATGGGGACCCTCACCGCGCTGGTCGCGCATCCCTTCTTCCAGGCCATGGAACGTGCGGGCCTGGTCCGGCGCGGAACGAAACAAGCCGGCCTGTTGCCGCCGGAACCGGTAAAAAAACCCGAAGCGCTTGAATAGGTGCATTCTTCACGTGGTATAATCGCCGTGGGTGCAGACCAGGTTTTTTTTGCGTGCCCGTACCCGCCGGCGCATGCCGGTGGGGTCACACGGAGAAAGGCAGTAGGGATCGATGTGCAAGAATGAAACGTTCGAAGCCGGGCTCAGGGAACTCGACGATTGGGTGGCATCGCTGCCCGACAGGCAGGGGGCGCTGATCGCCGTGCTCCACAAGGCGCAGGAGATCTTCGGGTGGTTGCCCAAGGATGTCCAGCTTCATGTGTCGCGGTTGTTGGATCTGCCTGCGGCGAAGGTGTACGGTGTGGTCTCCTTCTACTCCTTTTTCGCCGAAGAGCCGCGTGGGGAACACATCATCAACGTCTGCATGGGAACGGCCTGCTTCGTGCGGGGGGCTGAGACGATCCTGCGTGAAATCGAATCCGATCTCGGCATCAAGGCGGGGCAGACGACGGAGGATGGCATGTTCACGCTCGACGCGCTTCGGTGTGTCGGCGCGTGCGGACTCGCCCCGGTTGTCATCGTCGACGGCAAGGTGTACGGACGCGTGAAACCCGGCGAGGTGGGCGCGATCATCCGCGAATGCGCGGCTGCGGAGGTGTGAGCGATGGGCATCAAGTCACTGGACGAACTCAAGACACTGCGGGACAAGCTCAAGACCGACATCAACGTGCGCGCCGCCGGCGAAATCGACTCCAACATCCGTGTGGTCGTCGGCATGGCCACCTGCGGCATCGCGGCCGGTGCGAGGCCCGTGTTCTCCGCCATGGTGGACGAGGCCCGCACGCTCGAACTGTCACATGTCACCTTCGTGCAGTCCGGATGCATGGGCGCCTGCCATGCGGAACCCACCGTCGAGGTGCGCTTTCCGGGCAAGGAACCCATCCTGTACGGCAATGTCACGCCGGAAAGCGGACGGGAGATCATCCGTCGTCATGTCCGGCATGAGGAGCTGGTTCAGAACCTGATCATCGGCCGTCCGTTCGAAACCGTATGAGCGGGTTCGGGAGACTCGTCCCGTTGTGGCAAGATTCGCGTGAGCGTGTGGAGGAGAGGCAATGAGCACATACAGGATGCATCTGCTGGTCTGCGGCGGCACCGGCTGCCAGGCTTCGGAAAGCAAGCGGCTGGTGGAGGAACTGCAGGCGCGGGTTCTCGAGGCCGGCATGGGAAACGAGGTGCAGGTGGTCACCACCGGCTGCTTCGGCTTCTGCGAGAAGGGGCCCATCGTCAAGGTCCTGCCCGACAATGTGTTTTATGTGGAGGTCAAACCGGCGGATGCGGAGGAGATCGTCAACGAGCATGTCGTGAAGGGACGCCCGGTTCCGCGGCTGCTGTACGTGGAGCCCACCCTGAAGGAGAAGATCTCCGAACACCGCGAGATGCCCTTCTACAAGAAACAGGTCCGCATTGCCTTGCGCAACTGCGGCTTCATCAATCCCGAGGACATCCAGGAGTACATTTCGGTCGACGGGTACCAGGCGCTGGGCATGGCGCTCGCGGAGATGACGCCGGAGTCGCTGGTCGCACTGATCAAGAAGAGCGGTCTGCGCGGTCGCGGCGGTGGCGGGTTCCCGACCGGTCTGAAGTGGGAGGCTGCCGCCAGGAACAAGGCCGAGCGCAAGTATGTCATCTGCAATGCCGACGAGGGCGATCCGGGAGCGTTCATGGACCGTTCCATCCTTGAGGGCGATCCGCACAGCGTGCTGGAGGCCATGGCCATCGCCGGATATGCCACCGGCGCGTCGAAGGGGTACATCTACATCCGCGCCGAATATCCGCTGGCCATCCAGCGGCTGGTGATCGCCATCGGGCAGGCACGGGAAATGGGCCTGCTGGGCGAGGACATCCTTGGTTCCGGTTTTTCATTCGACGTGGAAATCAAGTACGGCGCGGGCGCCTTCGTCTGCGGCGAGGAGACCGCCCTCATCCACTCCATCGAGGGCGAGCGCGGCGAACCCACGAACAAGCCGCCGTTCCCCGCGGAAAGCGGCCTGTGGGAAAAGCCGACAACCGTCAACAATGTCGAAACCCTCGCCAATGTGCCGCCGATCCTGCTCAACGGACCGGAGTGGTTCGCCTCGATCGGATCGGAGAAGTCCAAGGGCACGAAGGTGTTCGCTTTGGCCGGCAAGGTCAACAATGTCGGACTTGTCGAGGTGCCCATGGGCATCCGTCTGCGCGAGATCATCTATGACATCGGCGGCGGCATCAAGGACGGAAAGAAATTCAAGGCTGTCCAGACCGGCGGTCCTTCCGGCGGCTGCATCCCGGCACAGGACCTCGACACGCCCATCGACTACGAGAATCTGACCCGCATCGGCTCGATGATGGGTTCCGGCGGCATGATCGTCATGGACGAGGGCGACTGCATGGTCAATGTCGCCAAGTTCTACCTCGAGTTCACCTGCGACGAGTCATGCGGCAAGTGCACGCCCTGTCGTGTCGGCAACAAGCGGCTGCACGAGACGCTCACCCGCATCACCGAAGGCAAGGGCACCATGGAGGATCTCGACAATCTCAAGGAGCTTGGCGGCATCATCAAGGACACCGCCCTGTGCGGCCTGGGCCAGACCTCCCCGAACCCCGTGCTGTCGACCATGAAGTACTTCTGGGACGAGTATGTGGCGCATGTCGTGGACAAGAAATGCCCGGCCGGTGTCTGCACCGCCCTGCTCTCCTACTACATCCTGCCCGACAAGTGCATCGGCTGCACCGCCTGCAAGCGTGTCTGCCCGGTCTCCTGCATCAGCGGCGAGGTCAAGAAGGTGCATGAAATCGATCAGTCCAAGTGCATCAAGTGCGGCGCCTGCCAGAAAGCCTGCAAGTTCGGCGCCATCGAGCGGAAGTAGGAGGAAGCGCCATGAGACAGGTGAGCATCAGCATCAACGACATTCAGCTTTCCGTGCCGGACGGGTTCACCATCCTCGAAGCCGCCCGCATCGCCCAGGTCAACATTCCCACCCTCTGCCACATGGACCTGGGAGACCTCAAGGCGGTCAACCACGTCGCCTCCTGCCGCGTGTGCATGGTGGAGGTGGAGGGCCGTCGCAATCTTGCGCCTGCATGCGCGACGAAGGTGACCGAGGGCATGATCATCCGCACGAACACGCCCCGGGCCGTGAAGGCCCGGCGCACCTCGGTGGAGCTGCTGCTGTCGGATCATCCCGCGGACTGCCTGATCTGCGAGAAGAACCAGAAGTGCGACCTGCAGAGGCTGGCCGCCGACCTTGGCGTGCGCGCCCTCAAGTACAGGGGCGCCATGTCCACCTACGCGGAGGACACCTCGAGCAAGTCGATCCACCGCAACCTCGACAAGTGCATCCTGTGCCGCCGGTGCGAGACGATGTGCAACGAGGTGCAGACCTGCGGCATCCTCTCGGCGGTGGACCGCGGCTTTGAAACGGTCGTCGCGCCGGCCTTCGGGCTGCCGATGTCGGAGACGATGTGCACGTTCTGCGGCCAGTGCGTCGCGGTATGCCCGACCGCCGCCTTGACGGAGATCAGCCATGTCCGGCAGGTCTGGGAGGCGATCAACGACCCCGACAAGTTTGTCGTGGTGCAAACCGCGCCCGCTGTCCGCGTCGCGCTGGGGGAGGAGTTCGGCATGGAGCCGGGCACCATCGTCACCGGCAAGATGGTGTCCGCCCTGCGCAAGATGGGGTTCGACCGCGTGTTCGACACCGACTTCGGCGCAGATCTCACCATCATCGAGGAGGCGTCCGAGCTGGTGCACCGCATCCAGCACGGTGGCAGGCTGCCGATCCTGACCAGCTGCTGCCCCGCGTGGGTCAAGTTTTTCGAGCACCAGTTCCAGGATCTGCTTGACATCCCCTCCACCTGCAAGTCGCCGCACGAGATGTTCGGCGCCGTCGCAAAATCGTATTATGCCCAGAAATACGAGATCGATCCGAAGAAAATGGTCGTGGTTTCGATCATGCCGTGCCTTGCCAAGAAGTACGAGTCCGCCCGGCCGGAGCTCACCGGCGAGGGTGTCTCCAATGTCGACTTTGTGCTGACCACCCGGGAACTCGGCGCGATGATCCGCGAATCCGGCTTCAACTTCCGACTGCTGGAGGATGAAGATTTTGACAACCCGCTGGGCGAATCGACAGGCGCCTCGGTCATCTTCGGCACCACGGGCGGCGTCATCGAGGCGGCCCTGCGCACCGCGTACGAGTGGATCACGGGGGAAACGCTCGAGGAGGTTGATTTCCATGCCCTGCGCGGCTTCGACGGCGTACGCGAGGCCCAGGTGAAGGTCGGCGACCTCGACATGAAGATCGGCGTCGCCCATGGCCTCGGCAATGCCCGCAAGCTGCTGGAGGCCATCCGCAGCGGCGAGGCGAGCTACCATGCCATCGAGATCATGGCATGCCCCGGCGGTTGCGTGGGGGGCGGCGGACAGCCCTACCACCATGGCAACGCCGAGATCATCAAGAAGCGTGCCGCGGCCATCTACCGCGAGGACGCGGGCAAACCCAAGCGCAAGAGCCATGAGAACGAGGACGTGATGCGGCTGTACGAGGAGTTCCTGGGCGAGTTCTACGGAGAGAGGGCCCATGAGCTGCTCCACACGCACTACACGGCGCGGGAAAGGATCTGAGCCTGGCAGCCGCATCTCGGTGCGTGAGAGACGCCGGGACCGTACAACTGTATACCTGCACGGGCATGGGGGATCGGATGTTCACATGGATGTCCGATCTCTCCCTTTGCGGAACGAAACAAATGGAAGTGGATGAACAGATGGAGTCGAACAGCACCGTCAACCATGTTGCGGCGGCATTGACGCTGCAGCACCGAAAATTGTCCATTCTCTGGAAAAGCATGCTGGTGGGCATCGGTGCCTCCGTTGTCGTTTCAGCGTACCGGTACGCCCTGACGCGGATTGAAACGTTGACACACGAAGGGTATGAGGCATTGCGGCACGGCCCGGCAGGATGGATCATCCTCGCCTTTGTGGCGTTGGTGATTGCCGGTGCCGGTGTGGGCTGGCTGGTCAAGCGAAATCCCATGATCGGCGGCAGTGGCATTCCACAGGTCAAGGGCGTGATCCTGGGACACTTCTCCTATCCATGGCTTGAAACCCTGGTGGCGAAGTTCGCCGGTGGATGCGTCTCCCTGCTTGCGGGGCTGTCGCTTGGCCGTGAGGGTCCGTCCATCCAACTGGGAGCCACCGTGGCGCAGGGCATCGCATCGAAGGTCTCCCCAACGCGCACGGAAAGGAAGATCCTGATCGCAAGCGGCGCCAGCGCCGGCCTTGCCGCAGCCTTCAACGCGCCGCTGGCCGGTGTCATCTTTGTCCTGGAGGAGATCTTCCGGTATTTCTCGCCGGTGATCCTTCTGTCCACCATGGTGTCCGCCGTCGTTGCGGATTTCTTCTCGAAGATGGTCTTCGGCATGCAGCCCGTGTTCTCCTTCACGGTTCTGCGACCGGTACCGCTCTCCGGGTATGGCATGCTCCTGCTGCTGGGTGCCCTCACCGGTGCGGCCGGAGCCGGATACAATGCCGTGCTGTTGTTCACGCAGCGGCTGTACCGCCGGGGAAATCGCCTGCCCGTCTGGGGCCGTCCCGTGATCCCGTTTGTGCTTGCGGGGCTGCTCGGTCTTGTGTTTCCCGTCGTCACGGGGAGCGGACACCGAATGCTGGCACTTTTCCGTCTTGATACGCCCTGGACGCTCCTGCTGCTGGTGCTGGCGGTGAAGTTCATCTTCTCGATGCTCAGCTTCGGTTCCGGCGCACCGGGCGGCATCTTCTTCCCGCTCCTGATTCTCGGCGCGAATCTTGGCGCGCTTTTCGCCATGGTGTGTGTCGATTGGATGGGATGGCCCGCGGATCTGTACGACAATCTGATCATTCTGGCCATGGCCGGTATGTTCGCCGGCATCGTCCGTGCGCCAGTCACGGGTGTGGTGCTGCTGCTGGAAATGACGGGTTCGTTCCACCAGCTGCTGCCGCTGTCCGTTGTTTCCCTTGTGGCATTTGTATCGGCGGATGTGCTGCGCAGCGCGCCAATCTACGAGTCGCTACTCGATGGCCTGGTCGGGGGAAAAGACCTGCCGCGGGGACAGGCACTGGGCGGCAAGCGGATTACTGCGGAGTTTGTCGTGCATCATGGTTCCCTGGCGGAAAAGACGGCGGTGCGAGACCTGCATTTGCCTGCGCGTTGCCTCCTGGTCGCCGTTTCACGCGGTGGGCATGATATTCTGCCCAAAGGAGACACCCGCCTGCTGGCTGGCGACATGCTGGTCGTGCTGACCGATACGGCTTGCGAGGGAGCTGTGCGGCAGGCATTGGAGGCGCTGACGACGGCGCCGTGAAGCGACATGCCGTCATTCGGCCGTATCGGCCTCGCTGGCCATCCGGGTCCTGATGTCGGCCAGGAGGGTCTCGAATGCCTGCCAATTCTTTTGCCAGAGCACCTGCAGCTGTGCGCTGTAGCCGGGGACGATGCGCGCATTTCGCTCCTGGAGTGCCAGCAGCACCTCATCAACCTGCTTTTCGCGCATGGTGGCTTCGATGAGTTTTCCACCCCGAACGCCGGTGACGACCGCATGGTTTTTCGCCACGGTGACAAGGCCGTACGCCTTGGTTCGCGTGACCTTCCGATAGGCCCAGAAGATGTCCTCGATGCGGTTGATGGTCAGGGAGAGCCCGGAGAGTCCGGTCAGATAATAATCGCGGCCGATGCAGACTGATTGGCCGACCCGATGTCCATGGGTACACGCATCGCGCTCCACACGTTCGATCACCAGATCGATATCGCTGTCGGCGCCAAGACGCTTCAAGGCGGGATGTGAAGCGGGCCGGCTGATCCGAAGAACCCCCTTCACAATGAAGAATAAACCCGTTCCGGCAATCGCGGCGAAGAAGAGACAGTAGACGAGCGCGCCGAACAGGCTGCCAGTCGCTTCAAGCATGAGATCGGAAACCATCAGCCCGCTGCCATCCGTTTCCTCCAGCAGGCCTTCATGGACCTCGTAGGGGGCATCCGCGAGGGTGCCGGTGAAACTTTCGGCATCGTATCCGTTATCATCATACGGAACCTCCGCGATGAGGACGGACTCCCCCTGCAGCAGGTACAGGTATTCTTCCGTCGTCTTGTCGTCGGTGGACTGGACATAGCCACTCTGGAAGATCTCATCGGGTGTGATGCGGATGACGCCTTGGATGGACTCCGGGGAAGCGAGCACCTCTGCCAGATTGACCGGCTTCGGCCCGTACAACAGGCGGTTCAGGTTTCCATCCTCGTCCGCATACAGGCCAATAACGCCAAACGCGGCCACGACAAGGCCGATGATCAGCAGTGCGATGCCACCGGTTCGGATCTTCTTGAGCAGGAATCCTTCTTTCACGTGATCCTCCATCGATTCGATTTGGGCCAGACAGACTTGCTTTGTCAGCGTAAGGTATCAGGCCAATCCATGCAAGCACAAATTCCATCGGGAAGCGGATGGCAGGGCGTCATCTCCGGCTTTCCGATTCCGGTTTCCGCGCGTTGAGGGCCAGCAGAAAACCGATGCCCAGCAGCACGAGAATCAGCGCAAATGGCAGCCGCCGGTCGACCGAGGACAACAGGCCGGCGATCGCGCCAAAGGGAGAGGAGAGCGCGATGACGGCAACGAACAGCAGCGAGATGATGCGGGAGCGTTCCGCCGGGTCGACCATGAGGATCTGCATCGAATCGAGCAGCGGATTGATCAGCGCCACCGCGAAAGCCTCGAGGATGATGCTCACGCACAAAAGCAGCACTCCCTTGTGCGGAGCGGTGATGAGCAGCAGCTGGCTTGCGGCGAACAGGACGAAGCCGGTCAGCATCGGACGGCGGAAGCGATCCGGGCGGATCCGCGGCACGAACGTGAAGAAGCTGGTGAGCATGGCGATCGACTTGAGGAAGGGGAACAAGGCGATGAGTCCATCCGGCACATCGACGGTCTCCGCGGCGTAGAGGGTCCAGAAGGTGCCGTTGACCACGCCCACCACATTCATGACGACCATCAGGGACAGGGTCAGCAGGGTATCGGGATTCCGGAGAATCCTGCCGATGACCCCGCCATACTGCCCCAGGAGCCGGAAGATCGATGTGTTGCGCGTATCGGCCATGCGTTGCCGGCCCACCGCAGTCTCCGTTGTCAAAAAGTACAGGCCGACGATTTTCGTGGTCATCAGTACGAAGGTCAGCCAGTACAGCCCGCGCATCGTCGGGATGACGCCGAAGCGATCGACCAGCAGGCCGGATAGCGGCGAGAAGAAGGCGGCGCCGAGACCACAGATGTAGATCAGGGCGTAGATGCTGACGATCTTGTCCTTCGGGGCATCCTCCGCCAGCAGGCCGGTCCAGGAGTTCATCGGCACGCGCATGACGGCATTGAGCCCCGCCGCGATCAGAAAATGCCCGAAGTTCTGTGACAGCGCCCAGACAAGGCTGGCGCCGGACCAGGCGACGAGATCGAACAGGAGCGTCGTGAGGCGGCGGCCCAGCTTGTCCGTGACCACGCCGCCCAGCAGCGAGAACAGGATCTGCAGCACCATGCCGATGGAAGCGATGTAGCCGATCTGGACATCGTTGACACCGAGCGCGTACATGTAGAGCGTGGCATACGGGGCATAGAGATTGTAGGGGATGCCCCAGAGCGGTTCGGTCCAGACACAGGCCCGGGGATTCCCCCGCAGGCTTGTGAGCGTTTCCAACAGGGGATGGGAACGTTTCATGCTGATTCCTTCCAGCCGGGTTGCCGATGCGTGGCGGTGCCCGGTCTCAGAGCGGCACGTCCTGCCAGATGCCCTCGAGCAGGATGCGCTGCTTCCGGAATCCCATTGACAACAGGCGGTCCTGTACCTCCGGATATCCGGAGTCGATGTGCTCGGGGCGATGCGCATCCGCGTTGAGCATGATTGGAATGCCGGCGTCGCGGACAGCTTCGAGCGCCCACCAGTCCGGGTAGGGATCCTTCAGATACCCGCGCGTCATGCCGCCGGTGTTGACCTCGACGATGACGTCGGACAACAGCACGACTTCAAGCGTCTTTTCCATTTCTTCACGGTACCAGACCGCATCCTCGTCGAAAAACCGTTCACCGGCATTGTTTTTGCGGAATACGTCCAGATGGGCGAGGATGTTTGGCGGCATGGTCACCAGCATGTCGCGCACCGCCGCGAAGTACGCTTCGCCGAAGGCACGGATGTCGCCGTCGAAGCCCTCCTCCAGTGTCGAACGGAATTCCTTGAGGCTGCCGTCGACCGATAGGGGGCCGCCATGTGTCGGATGCGGCAGGAAATGCACCGCGCCCAATGTATAGGCGATGCCGGGCTCCGTCCGCCAATCGTGGCATCCCGGAAACCAGTCGGCCTCCAGGCCGGTGTACAGTTCGATCGAACCGGCATGCCGTTCGCGCAGCATTCGGGTCAGGGCCAGGTACTCCGGCAGGTCTTCCGCCTTCATGTTCCACTCCGTCTCAAACGGCAGGGGGGCATGGCTGGAGAACCCGAAGGCGGAGAATCCGCGTTCCATGGCTGCGAGAACATATGCCTCCGGTTCGCCCGAACCGTCGCAGAACCGGCTGTGTGAGTGATAGCAGGTCTTCACGGCACTTCTCCCCGCGGCATCCGCCGCTTCCCGGATCGACCTCCGCCGCAGGTCATGGCGGCGTCCATTGCAGTATCTCGCGGAGCCTGCCGCAGCCTCGTGCGGCACCATGGCTCCGGCTGGTCACGTCACTTGCGCGAGAGTGCCTTCCCCGCCTTGACGGCCATGTCGCCAAGGGATCGTCTCACGTCGCCCAGCGATTTGCCGACATCCTCCAGCGATTTGCCGACCCCGTCGAGATTGAGCAGGGCGGACAGCTCGATGTGGCGCTTGATCTTTTTCGTGGTGGTCTTCTCGAACTCTCCCTCGCGGATGTCGAAGTGGCGGATCTTCTTGTAGGCGGAGAGCTTCTTGTTGGCCTTGGCAACCTCACCCTTGATGAGGCGGTACAGGTCGTCCTGCACGGGCACCTGGCCGAACTGCTCGACAATGACCTCCATGTTTGGCACGATGCGTGCGCACACCATGGTGTCCTCGTCGGCGCCGCCATCCACGCCGTATACCAGGGATTCCTTGATGAAGACGCTCTTGTTGAGGTACAGCTCGACATCCTCGGGGAAGATGTTCTTGCCGTTCTTCGTGACGATGACGTTTTTTTGCCGGCCCGAGATGAACAGGAACCCGTTTCGGTCCATGTATCCGTTGTCGCCGGTATGGAGTGCGCCGTCCACAAGGCAGGCCGCCGTGGCTTCCGGGTTGTTGTAGTAACCGAGCATGACAATGTCGCCGCGTACGACGATCTCCCCGATGCCGTCCGGCCCCGGATTCTCGATGGTGACATGGACCCCGGGAAGCGGCAGGCCCGCCGAGGCGTCGCGGTATAGATCCAGCCGGTTGACGGAGACGATGGGGGAGCATTCCGTAAGCCCGTAGCCCTGCATGATGTTCAGGCCCATGGCGCGCAACGCCCGTGAAACCTTCGGATTGAGAGCGGCGGCGCCGGCGATGATCAGCCGCATGTTTCCGCCCAGCGTCTCATGAACCTCGGCGAACATCTGGCGGCGCACGTCGATGCCCAGACGGAACAGGAAGCCGGCGATGGCCAGACCGAAACGGAGGGCGGGGTAGCGTTTCTCCTTCTTGGCCTTCTTGACGATCTTCGAATAGATGTTCTCCAGGATCAGCGGCACGCTCATCATCATGGAGGGCTTGTATTCCTGCAGGTTTCGGTTGATGTGGCGCAATCCCTCGCAAAAGCAGATGGTCACACCAAGGTAGACCATCGTCAGAAAGCCCGCCGTGCATTCATAGGTATGGTGCAGCGGCAGGATCGAGAGGATGCAGTCGTTGTTGTCGGCGTACAGGTGTCGCGAGACGGCCATGATGTCGGCGCAGATGTTCTTCTGCGACAGCATGACCCCCTTGGATTGCTCCGTGGTGCCGGAGGTGAAGATGATCGCGCACATGGCGCTGGGATCGAGAGCGGGCTCCGCCGGCACGGCCGCGCCGGTTTCGAGGGTGATGCGCCCGGCGCGCAGCGTCTTCCAGAAGGAGGATGATTCGGGTGTTTCGGTATCCGCATCGAAGTCGAGGACATGCTGAAGGGCCGGCAGCCCGGAACGCATGTCGGCGATGCGCGCGGCGTATTCGGCGGAGCACAGCACCGCACGCACGCCTGAGCGTTGCAGGAGGATTGCCAGTTCGTGCTCGGGCAGCTCGCGGTCGATCGGCACGACCACACTGCCGCCGCAGGTGACGGCCAGGTAGGAGACACACCATTCGTAGCGATTCTCGGAAACGATAGCAATATGGGCGCCCTGGAGACCCCGATCGCGCAAGGTGACGGCGAGCGCCTGGATGTCGCGCTGGAACTGGCGGAAGGATACGCTTCGCGTTGTGCCGCCACGCGGATCCTTGACGAGGAACGCATCGGCATCGCCATAGATTTCCGCGCTCTGGTGGACGAGGTCACGCAGGTCGGAAATGGTCCGGACATCATAGAGGCCTGTTTTTGATGACAAGGCTGCTTCTCCTTTTCCTGGAAACCGCGAACGCCGGCTGACACCTGGCGCGCTTCACCGGTGGATCCGCGCCGGCCCGGCCGGAGCTGCGCGGCGGCGGACGTATGTGGCATGCAGGAAAGGATCCGGTGCATGCAGCCCCCATTATATCGAATGGATGAGGCGCTTTCAATTCCCGCACGATTCCCGGGGATCGTCCGGCAGCGGCCCGGAATGGGCCGGCACGCCCTCGAGCGGATAGGGGAGACCCAACTCGCGCCATTTGTAGATGCCCATGCAATGGTACGGAAGCCACTGGATTTCAGGGGATGACGCATGCAGGGCGGCAAACTGGCGGACAGCGGCGATCTGGTCGGGCGCATCGGTCAGACCGGGCACCAGGACGTGCCGGAAGATGACGGGCATGCCGCGGCGTGCCAGCAGGCCCGCGAACGCCTGCATGCCGGAAGGATCGGCGCCGGTGAGCGCGCGGTGGCCGTCCGGATCGGTCTCCTTCACGTCGAGCAGCACGAGGTCGGTTGCGTCGAGCAGCCGCTCGAGCAGTGGCTGTGCCGGGGTGGCCGGAGCGGTATCCGGTGCGGCCGGCGGGGAGATGGCCGGTTGGGGGAGCGGTGGGGTCGTGTCTGTGACGCCTTGCGGCCAATCGCCATTCGTGTCGAGACAGGTATGGACGCCCTCCGCCCGGAGGCGCTCGAAGAACGCTGCGACAAACGCGGCCTGCAGCAGCGGTTCGCCGCCGGACACCGTGACGCCTCCGCCGGAGGCGTCGAACCAGGCGCGATATCGCAACGCGGTGGCGGCGAGGGCTTCGGCGGTCCATTCGGTGCCCCCGTCCAAAGCCCAGGTGTCGGGGTTGTGGCAATACCGGCAGCGCCAGCGGCAGCCCTGCAGGAAGACGACGAACCGGATGCCGGGGCCGTCCACGGTGCCGAAGGTCTCGATGGAATGGATGCGTCCGGTCATCGGCCTGCTCCTTTCAGATCGCGCCATGTGCGACCGGCCGCGCCGCGCCCCCGTGCGTGCGGTTTGCTCTCAGATCGCGTCATGGAAGGTGCGGGCGATGACCTCGCGCTGCTGGGCGGGCGTGAGGCGGTTGAACAGCACGGCGTAGCCCGAGACGCGGATGGTCAGCTGCGGATGGTGTTCGGGGTGGGCCATCGCGTCCTCGAGTGTTGCGCGGTCGAGGACGTTGATGTTCACATGGTGCCCGCCCTGGGAGAAATAGCCGTCGAGCATCGCGCCGAAATTGCGCAGCCGGAACCGGTCATCTGTGCCTAGCGCGCGCGGCAGCAGCGAGAGCGTGAGCGATATGCCGTCGCGGCAGGCGGAGAAGGGCAGCTTCGCCAGCGAATTGAGCGTTGCGAGCGCGCCCATCATGTCACGCCCGTGCATGGGATTCGCACCCGGTGCGAAGGGCTCGCCCTTCCCCCGGCCGTCGGGTGTGGCCCCTGTCTTCTTGCCATAGACGACATTCGAGGTGATCGTGAGAATCGAGAGTGTGTGCTCGGCGCCGCGGTAGGCGGGCGTCTTGCGCAGCTCGCCGATGAAGCCGCGCACCAGCTCCGCCGCGATGCCGTCCACGCGGTCGTCGTCATTGCCGAACCGCGGGAACTCGCCACGGATCTCAAAGTCCGTGATCAATCCGCTGCCGTTGCGCAGGCAGCGCACATAGGTGTGACGCATGGCACTGAAGGAGTCGGCGACAACGGAGAGGCCCGCGATGCCGAACGCCATGTAGCGGTGGACATCGGTGTCGTGCAGGGCCATCATCAGACGCTCGTACGCGTACCGGTCATGCATGTGGTGGATGACGTTCATCGTGTTGACATACAGCCGTGCCAGCCAGCGCTGCTGTGTGTGGAACCGCTTGAGCACCTTGTCATAGTCAAGATATTCGTCCGCGTAGGGCTCCGTTTCCGGGGCGATCTGTTCGCCCGTCAGCTCGTCGCGGCCGCCGTTGAGGGCGAGCAGCAGCAGCTTGGGCAGGTTGCAGCGGGCGCCGAAGAACTGCATGTCCTTGCCGATGCGCATGGCCGACACGCAGCAGGAAATGCCGCAGTCGTCCCCGTAATCCGGACGCATGAGGTCGTCGTTCTCGTACTGCACCGTGCTGGTGGCGATGCTCACCTTCGCGCAGTACCGCTTGAAGGCGTCCGGCAGGCGGGCGGACCACAGGACGGTGAGATTCGGTTCCGGCGAGGGGCCCAGGTGGTCGAGCGTGTGCAGGAAACGGAAGGTGGTGCGCGTGACCATGTGACGGCCATCCTGTCCGATGCCGCCGAGCGATTCGGTGATCCACAGCGGATCGCCCGCGAACAGCTCGTTGTAGTCGGGGGTGCGCAGATGGCGGATGAGCCGCAGCTTGAGGATGAGCTGGTCGATCAGCTCCTGGGCGTGGATCTCGTCGAGCAAGCCCCGTGCGAGATCCCTTTCCAGGTATATGTCGAGAAAGGTGGCGACGCGACCGAGCGAGTTGGCTGCGCCGTTGGTTTCACGGACTGCGCCCAAGAACGCAAGATAGGTCCATTGCACCGCCTCCGACGCGTTCTCGGCCGGCCGCCTCAGGTCGAAGCCGTAGGCATCGCCCAGCGCCTCGAGTTCCTCCAAAGCGCGGATCTGGTCGCTGACCTCCTCGCGCAACCGGATGGTTTCCTCGTCCATGTCACGGTCGAGCATGCCGTCGAGGTCGCGCTGCTTTCCGGACGCCAGGAAGGTTGTTCCATAAAGCGCCACGCGCCGGTAGTCGCCGATGATGCGGCCGCGGCCGTATGCATCGGGCAGGCCCGTGATGACCCCCGATTTGCGGGCGCGGCGCATTTCGCCGGTATAGGCGGAGAACACGCCGTCGTTGTGGGTGCGACGCACCTGGGTGAAGAGGTCCACGATTTCCTTCGGCACATCGCGGCCGTACGCGTGGGCCGCCTGCACCGCGAGGCGGATGCCGCCGTACGGGTTGACGGCCCGCTTCAGCGGCTCGTCCGTTTGCAGGCCCACAACCGTTTCGAGCGCCCGATCGATGTAGCCTGCGCCATGCCGGTTGATGCCGCTGATCGTGGCCGTGTCGATGTCGAGCACGCCGCCAGCCTCGTGCTCGCGGGCCAGCAGGACGGCGCATTGCGCCCACAGGCGCGCCGTGCGTTCGGTGACGGGGGCGAGGAAGGCCTCATCGCCGTCGTACGGCGTGCGGTTGCGCACAATGAAGTCGCGCACGTCCGTCTCCTGCTGCCAATGTCCGCCGCTGAAGCCCTCCCAGGCGGTCTCGCCGATCATGCAATACCCCTTTCCGAAAAAAACGACAAAAAAGCCTGTGCACAAGCCCTCCCTTGCGGGAAGCTCTGCCCAGGCGGCCGGCAACGCGCCACCCATGCTCCGCCGCGGTTGTTTCCGCTGGATCCGCCAGTCGCATGGGCCGTTTGTACGTCCATTCTAGAGGACGGAACGGCCCTTGTCAATCGCATCCCCGGCGCCGGCACACTGCTGAAAGGCCGGATTCCCCTGCCGCATGCGTGTTGCGCGTAAAAACGCGCTTGTGGTATGATGGGGGCGGTGTGGAAGTTCCATACGCGATCCTTTTCCGCGCGCACCGCTGCGGTCACGCAGTGCCGGAGGAGGGCTTGCCAATGAGGAGAAGCCGATGAGCAACGTGATCCGAATCAACGCGTGCCTGTATTCGCGTATGGGTTACGGAAGAAACCGGAATACGACCGATTTCTACATGAACGGGCGATTCCAGTCCGAACCGCATCTCGACAACATTCAGGCCTCCCTCGAGAACCGGGGCGGCGAGTACCTGTTCGTCCTCTCCGACAACATGGAGAATGCGGCGGATGCCTCGGCGAGCATTTCGATCCTCAAGGATGTCGCCCGTCTCCATGAGAAGCTCTCGGTCAACGATGGCGATCTTGCCTACAAGATGGAGGAGCTTTCCTCCCGCATCGGCGGTTCGGTGCGCATGCTCGACAGCATCCTCGAGATGAACCGGACGCCTGCCGATGACGACCGGCGCCGGGTGGGCTTCTCCGGGTTGCTGCTCTCCGAGGGGCATGCCGTCGTGGCGACAGCGGGCCTTGGCCATGCCTGGCTGATGCGCGAGGAGACCTTCATGCCTCTTGCGCGGGAGAACACGAAGCGCGAGCGTCTGGTCAACCTCGGCGTGCTCAGCGAGGCCGACGCCGGACGCACCGACCTGCACATGCCCGATGAAACCGGTGACGGCGCGGAGCAGGAGGGGCCCGTCATCCTGTCCGAGCCGGTCCCCTTCTGTGAGAACGACACCTTCCTGATGCTCAGCCACGGCGCGTTTGAGGCGCTGGGTGAGGAACGCATCGAGGACATCATGGCTGGCGGCGGCGACAGCGGCGCCCTGGCGGGACGGATCGTTGCGGAGGCCATGAAACGCTCAAGCCGCGGAGACCTCTCCGCAATGGTCGTCCAGATCGAAAAAATCTATGACGTGCAGGGCGCGGCCAGGCGACCCATGCTCAAGTCGCGCGTGGATGCACTCAGCCGCACACCCGCCGTCACCTACAAATACAACCGCAAGCCCGCCGGCCGTGACAATCTGGTTTTCGCGGGCCTGTTCGGCCTGACGGTCGTTGTGTTCATGATCATCCTTGGCATCATCATCAGCTCGCTCATCAAGCCGCCGGAGGGCGGTGCGCTGGCGTCCTCCCCGCCGGCGTCGACGGCTTCGGCTTCCTCCGATCCATTTCCGTCTGCGGAGCCCACACCCGAAGCGACCGTCACGCCGGAACCCTCCGAAACGCCTGCCGCCTCCGCATCCGCCTCCGCAACCCCTTCGGCGGCCAACCCTGAAACCTACACCATCCAGAAGGGCGACACCATGAGCCGCATTGTCAAGAAATTCTACAACGACGCGGCTCTGGTCGATGCCTTCTGCACATACAACAACATCACCGATCCCACGAAAATCCAGCCCGGGCAAGTCCTGAAGATACCGCCGGTCGAGGCGTTGAAGTAGGGGCGGTTGCCTTCCGTCTGGTGAGATAAGCCCGCCGTGCGCGTCCCTGTGAAGCGCACGGCGGGCTTTTGTGATTGATCGGTGCGGACGGGTGTTTTCCTTGCGGCGATGTCCCCGGCGGGCTCCGGTCGGTGGAGCGCATACCGGCGGTGCTCAGCCGCCCCGCTCGAGCAGCCATCCCATCAGCACGTCGGCTTCGGGAACCAGTCCGCCGATGCCGGCCGCCGCTTCCGTAAACCGGGAGCCCTGATCGGGATCCGCCAAGCGGTGACGGCTGTCGTACAGCAGGAAGGGCACCGGCTCGCGGGTATGGGTGCGGATGCCCAGCGGCGTGGGATGGTCGGGCATGATGAGCAGGCGGTGGTCGCCCATCGCACGCAGGCCTTCAAGCAGCGGGCCAAGCAGCTCCGCATCGATGCGGGCGATGCTCTCGACCTTTTCCGCCACCTGTCCCTGGTGCCCGCATTCATCGGGCGCCTCGACGTGGATATAGACGAAATCGGCGCCGGAAGCCAGTGCCGCGAGCGCGGCGTCGGCCTTGCCGCGGTAGTTCGTGTGCAGGTTTCCCGTTGCGCCCGGCACATCGATCGAGTGAAGTCCGGCAGCGATGCCGATGCCCTTGATGAGGTCGACGGCGGAGATCACCGCGCCCCTGATGCCATAACGGGCCTCGAAGGCGGGCAGCGCGGGCCGGCTGCCCTGTCCCCAGAGCCAGATGCAGTTGCCGGGATGCACGCCGCGCGCGATGCGGGCACGGTTGACCGGATGATCCGCCAGGATGGCCAGGGAACGTTCCATCAGCAGCCGGACCGCATCCGCTCCGGGACCGGAGGGAAGCCAGTCCGCAACAGGACGGCCGCTGATGTCATGCGGCGGCGTGAGGCGGATGTCGAGCGGGCCGTTCATCCACAGCATGCAGTGCCGGTAGCTGATGCCGGGATGGAATGACCACGCCTGCGCGTCGAGCGCGGACGCGACGGACCCGATGAGTGCCCGCGCCTCCGCCGTTGATATCTCGCCGGCGCTGTAATCCTGCATGGTGCGCGCCTGAAGCGGGCCCTCGCCGCCGAGTGTCACGAGGTTGCAGCGCAGCGCAACCTCACCCTCGCGCATCGAGAGCCCCATGCTGACGGCCTCGAGCGGGGAGCGGCCGGTATAGTGCAGGCTCGGCGGGTAACCGAAGACCGACAGGTTGGCGACATCGCTGCCGGCGGGCATGCCCGCCGGGACGGTCCGGGCAAGGCCGGTGCGCGCTGCCTGGAACAGGCTGTCCATATGGGGTTTGGCGGCGGCTTCCATCGGCGTCATTCCGCCGAGATCCGGTACGGCGACATCGGCCATGCCGTCGCACAGCAAGGTTACATATTTCATGTCAGCACTCCCGTTGACCATCATCCATGGCATTGCTTGTTCCGGTACCCGGTTGCGATCCGCCCAGGCGGCTCTCCTCTGCCAAGCCTTCTTCGGACCGGGCTGTGAGCGGTCCGTCCGCGGGGCGGCCGCACCGGTGCATCCACCGTACCATGGAGGATGAACGTGCGTCAAGCGGAGACGCCTGTCCGCGAACCGGGGATTGTCCTGCGGAAAGCATCCTGGCCCTTCCGGACCACGTGGCGGGTGAAACCGCCGCGGACTGCATCATGGGGAAGGCGACCCCTGCATGTCCGCCCCGGGCGGCTCCGCGGCGTCGCGGCGGCGTGTGGTTGCGGATCCCGAAGGATCTGCTATAATTTCGGTATGGGCCGTCCTCGCGACGGCCGGCACCACACACTTGCCCGCACAGGTTCGACGCGGTCCGCGCGGCGATGCAACGGAGGTTCCCAACATGGCCAAGGTCACCGGCGACATGATCATCATGGATGTGCTGCGGCTGGATCGCACCACCGCGCCCATCTTCATCCAGCACGGCATGCACTGCCTCGGGTGCCCGTCCGCATCGGGCGAGAGCATCGTCGACGCGTGCGCCGTGCACGGCATCGACGCACAACAGCTCATTGATGCGCTGAACGCCCATCTCGAGCGCTGAGCCATGCCGGGGCTCCCCCCGGCAGTCCGCGAACGGAAGACGGCATGCACGCAGTGGAGTCACTTCGGCATGCCGTCTGCTCATTCCGGCAATGTCATCCCGCCGGGTGCGGCCGTGTCTGGTCCGCGCCCGAAACAGCCGTCCGAACGGCAACAAGGACGAGGTATGCGCATGCAGATCGATGAAATTGCCGCCCTGCTCGAGGCGGAGGTCCACACCGTCGGCCACGACCCGGAACTGCAGATCCGCTCCGCCTGCGGAGCCGACCTGATGAGCGATGTCATGGCGTTCTCCAAGGAAAACGCCATGATGATCACGGGGCTGATGAACCCCCAGGTCATCCGGACTGCGGAGATGATGGACATCCGGGTGGTGGTGTTCGTCCGGGGAAAGAAGCCTCTGGAGACTGTCGTGGCGCTTGCGGAGGAGAAGGGGATCGCGGTGCTCTCCACGCAGCTGCCGATGTTCTCCACCTGCGGCCGCCTCTATCAGCATGGCATCCACGGGCGCGGAGACACCTGATGGATACGGGCATCATCATCCGGGAATACATCATACCGGCCAACGACTTCGTGGTCGCGGGAGAGGCTTCGAGCTCCGTCCGCAAGCTGCTCAACCAGATGGGGGTCGCCCCGGCGGTTGTCAAGCGCACCTCCGTGGCGATGTACGAGGCGGAGATCAATGCCGTCATCCATGGTCACGGCGGGCTTGCCCATGTGGAGATCGACCGTGACAAGGTGATCATCCGCATCCAGGACGAGGGCCCCGGCATTCCCGATCTCGACCTGGCCATGCAGGAGGGGTGGTCCACCGCACCGGACAGCATCCGCGAGATGGGCTTCGGAGCGGGCATGGGCCTGCCGAACATCAAGAAGCACGCCGACATCTTCCATGTCGACACAGAACCGGGGCGTGGCACCACGGTCCACATCACCGTCCACTTTCACTGAATGGTTCCCGTCAAACGGAGGGCCGTCCCATGGGACAGGAATACTTCCACTCGGTCACGCTCGACAGGGACAAGTGCAAGGGATGCACCAACTGCATCAAGCACTGTCCCACCGAGGCGATCCGGGTGCGGAACGGCAAGGCAGAAATCACGCGGGAACGCTGCATCGATTGCGGCGAGTGCGTCCGCGTCTGTCCGTACCATGCCAAGAAGGCGGTCAGCGATCCGCTCGAGGTGCTTGCCAAATGGAGGTACCGCATCGCCCTGCCCGCACCCTCGCTGTACGGGCAGTTCCCGCCATCCCATGGCCGGGACCGCATTCTGACCGCCCTGCTGCGCATCGGCTTTGACGATGTCTTCGAGGTCGCAACGGCTGCGGAGGTCGTGTCCGATGCCACCCGCCGTTACCTCGAGAAGCACGATGTCCGCAAGCCCGTCATCTCCACCGCCTGCCCGGCGGTTGCACGCCTGGTGCAGGTCCGTTTTCCGAACCTCATCGACAACCTGCTGCATCTCGACTCGCCCATGGAGGTCGCCGCGCACATGGCCAAGGTGCGGGCAGCGGCACGCACGGGCCTCCCCGCGGACCAGATCGGCGCCTTCTTCCTTTCTCCCTGCGCCGCCAAGGTCACAAGCGTCAAGGCCCCCTTCGGCAAGGAAAAGTCGGAGGTCGATGCGGTCTTTGCCATGAAGGAAATCCATCTGCCGATGCTCGAGCAGCTCAAGCGCATGAATGGGGAGACGGTCCCCAGGCATGTCTCGGCGGGACCCGCAGGGGTCCTGTGGGCCTGTACGGGCGGCGAGAGCGCGCAGCTGGACAAGGGGCGCCATATCGCCGTCCATGGCATTGCCAACATCATTCCCATCCTCGAGGAGGCTGTCGAGGAGCGACTGGAGGATGTGGACTTCATCGAGGCGCTTTCCTGCATCGAAGGTTGTCTTGGCGGACCGTTGACGGTCGAGAATCCCTTTGTGTCAAAGACCAACCTGCAGGCCGTCATCGCGGCTGCCGAGCCGGCCGACTTTGACGAGGCCTGTCTCGTCGACGATCCCGATGCACTCGGCTGGACCCGCGAGATGCCCTACATCCCGGTGCTGAAGCTCGATGACGACATGAACCGCGCGCTCGAGATGCTCCAGCGCATCGATGCGCTCGAGGCGGATCTGCCGGGGCTCGACTGCGGGGCATGCGGCGCACCGAGCTGCCGCGCGCTGGCAGAGGACATCGTGTGCGGCAGGGCGAAGGAAACCGACTGCATCTTCAAGCTGCGTGAAAAGGTCAGCGACCTGGCCCACCGCTTCGAAGGGCTGGCGTGATGACGGGCGGCACCGGAAACGGGCGCCACGGGAGGAACACATGACGGTCAGGGAATTCGCGCACCGCAACGGCTACCGCATCGCCACGGAGGAGTCGGAAGCCCTCGACCGGCCGATCACGGGGGTCTACGCCTGCGACCTGCTGAGCTGGGCCATGGCGAAGGTGATGGCTGGCGACGTCTGGACGACGGTCCACACCAACCTCAATGTGGTGGCCGTGGCGTCCCTGACGGGGGCCGCCTGCATCGTGATACCGGAGAACATCGACATCGAGCAGGTCACGCTCGACCGGGCGAACCGGGAGGACGTGGTCATGCTGTCGGCGCCGCACGGCGCAGCGGAGATCGCCGTGCGCGCGCATCTGGCGGTCCAGGGGGATGTGTTGCCCGGTTGAAGCTCTTTTATGACCTGCACATTCATTCCTGCCTGTCCCCTTGCAGCGACGACGACATGACACCGAACAACATCGTCCACATGGCGCTGCTCAAGGAACTGGGCGTCATCGCCGTATCGGACCACAACACGGCGGGCAACGTGGCGGCCGTGATGGCGGTCGGCGCGCGTGAGGGGCTGCTCGTCGTGCCCGCCATGGAGCTGTGCACTTCCGAGGAGATCCACCTGCTGTGCCTGCTTCCGACAGCCGAGGCGGCCCGCGCGCTCGAGGCGGCTGCCTGGCAAGGGCTTTCCCTTCCGCCGAACAGGCCCGATGTCTTCGGCTTTCAATGGCGCATGGACGACCGCGACGAGGTGCTGGGCTCAGACAAGCGCATGCTGATCGCGGCATCCGCACTCGATGTCGAGACAGCGCTCAAGCGGGTGGCGGCCCTCGGCGGCGTAGCGGTTCCCGCGCACATCGACCGTGATGCCTACAGCATGACGGCCGTGCTGGGCATCATACCGCCGGAATACGGGTTCCGCGCCATCGAGCTGTCCGCCCGCGCCATCTCCGCGGTGGTCGCATCCGCGCATCCGGAGACGGCGGACGCCGCGGTGCTGGTCAATTCGGACGCCCATCACCTCTGGGATATCGCGGAGCCGGTGCATGCGGTCGATGTGTCCGCGCCCACGATTGCCGCCCTCCTCGAGGCCGTCCGTGCGGGAACCGGATTCATCCGGCCCTCACGCTGACCGGCATCGCGTTCACGAGTTTAAGTGGCGGCGTTTCACGAGAAACCTGATTGCGGGCCCGTCCGTTGGGCAAATAGGTGAGAGACGGCGCATGTCCGGGATGGCCTTCCGCTCCGGCTGGCCGTTCCAGGCCGGAGGGCACATGACGGTAGTCGCTTTCACGTTCATCCAGCAGGTTGCACTGTCCCTGATCATCGGCATCGGGTATCTGGTCGTGTACCGGCAGGAGCGGTATGCGCCCCTGCTCCGGCTTGCCATCGGCTGGGCGGCACAGGCACTCTACCTGTCGCTGCGCCTCATCGA
>JAEXRM010000229.1 GCA_023440865.1 Bacillota bacterium | reverse complement strand
GCACGGTTCCCGGGTCCACCGAGCGGCGGATGAGGGAACGGGCTTCGGACAGGTTCGCGACCTCTCCCAATGCCATGAGCTGGCCGGCCAGGTTGCCCAATGCCGTCGCTTCGGAGGGACCTGTGAGAACGGGCCGGTTGAGGGCGTCGGCGGTAAACTGGTTGAGCATGGTGTCGCGGGAACCGCCGCCGACCACATGCAGCACCGGAATGCGGCGCCCGGTGAGGATCTCGAGCTCGCCGAAGGTCTTGCGGTATTTCATCGCGAGGCTCTCCATGATGCAGCGCACCACGGCGCCCTTCGATTCGGGGGCGGGCTGGCCGGTCCGCACGCAATAGGCACGGATCTTCTCCTCCATGTGCACGGGCTTGCCGAACACGTCGGCATCCACGTCGATGAGGCAGCGGAAGGCGGGTTCCTTCGCGGCGGCGGCGGCCAGGTCGTCGAAGGAGACGACTTCTCCCTTGCGGTCCCAGTCGCGCTTGCATTCCTGCAGGATCCACAGGCCCATGATGTTCTTGAGCAGGCGCGTGGTGCGGTTGACGCCGCCCTCGTTGGTGACATTGAGGCGGTACGCGGTCTCCGACAGCACCGGGGCGGGCAGCTCCACGCCCATGAGCGACCACGTGCCGCTCGACAGGTAGGCGAAATCGCCGCCCTCGGCCGGAACGGCCACCACGGCGGAAGCCGTGTCGTGCCCGCCGACGGAAAGGACCGGAATCGCGCCGATGCCGAGTTCCTCCTGCACCTGCGCGGAAAGGGCACCCAGCCGGCATAGCGGGTCGGAAACAGGAAGCAGCATGCGGGTCGGCACACCCAGCTTCTCGAGCATGTCCTTCGCCCATTCGCCGCTGACCGGATCGAGCATCTGCGAGGTGGATGCGATGGTGCGCTCGCAGGTGCGGACACCGGTCAGGAAATACCCCATCAGGTCCGGCGTGAACAACAGCGCCCCGGCCCGCTCGAGCACCCCGGGCTCCAGCTCGGCCTGTGCCATGAGGTGGTAGAGCGTGTTGATCTCCATGAACTGGATGCCGGTCCGCCGGTAGATCTCCGCCTTGCCGACCAGCGAATCGGCCTTGTGAAGCTGTCCCGATGTGCGCATGTCGCGGTAGTGCACCGGGTTGCCCAGCAGGGCGCCGCGCCTGTCCAACAGGCCATAATCGACACCCCAGGTGTCGATGCCGATGCCGGCCAGATCCGCATGATTGGCGCGTTTGGCGGCATACAGCCCCTGCTTCGTCTCATGGAGCAGGCGCAGGGTGTCCCAGTGCAGCGTGTCGCCGACCTGAACCGGATCGTTGGAAAAGCGCCAGAGCACCTCGGTCTCCAACCGGTTTCCGTCATAAGCGCCCAGCACGGCGCGACCGCTGCTGGCGCCAAAATCATAAGCAAGCAGTTTCATGGAACCTCCTTCAAACCGGGCGGTGCCTCCGTGCAACCCACGGAACGTTCCCTGCACATGCCGGTCGTGGCCTGGACATGTCACGATGGTCTGCCGTTCATTCCGCCGCCAGGATCGGATGTGCCATCGTGGTCATCAGGGTCATGGCCGGCTGGGTGCAGTCCATGCGGCTGTATTGGACGACAACGGGCACGTCGCTTTCCACCAGCATCGCATAGGGCACCGCCTTCGGGATTTCCCGTCCGTCCGCCGCGACGATGCGGCTGGTGCGGACATGCTGCGTGCGCCGGGCGCCGCAACGGAGCACGAACCCGGTGAGGGGCTCCTGGTCCTCGAGATAGACCGTCAGCCGGATTTCAGCATCCGTGTCTCCGGTGTTCAGCACACAGACGGCTTCGTGGCTGGGGTAGGGCTCCTGACCCGTGACGGGACGGAATCCGTCGGGTATGAGCCAGGTGGTGGAACCCATCGGTTTCATGGCGCACTCCATTCCGGAACCTGTTGCCGCAGGCACATCCATGCCGTGTGGCCCACAATCTGTGCAAACGATTACGCTTGCACGGTCCCATGATATCACATCCAGCATGCGAACGCATCCTCATGCGCATACCATGCGGCCTCGCCTCTCAGGTGGCGCTCTTGCGCACCAGGCTGCGCCGACAGGCCTCGCCTCTCAGGTGGCGCTCTTGCGCACCAGGCTGCGCCGGTAGGCCTCGCTCTCCCAGTTGCGGATGAAGTCGACATCCTGGGCAGTCATGGTCTTCAGGGTCAGATCCGTGCGCCGGATGTGTTCCATCACCCATGCGTATCCCAGCAAGGTTTCCTCGACGGCCATCGCCTCGGCCTCGCCGCAGCGGTAGCGCACCACGCCGGTCACCGGATCCGTCTCCACCTTGCGGGCAGCGCCTTCGCCCTGCATGCCGCTGTTGAGATACACGAGCTGATCCGGATACAGCGGGAACCGCTCGAAGAAGGCGGCATCGGCCTGCCAATCCTTGACGAATGCCTGCGTCAAAAGCGTTGCGGATTCGTACACGCCTTCCCCCGCCGCCTTCACGGCCGGCACGGGATACGCTTGCGTCAGTCCGAAGTAGCGCGTGATGCGGTGATTGACCTCATCGTGGAGCTGGAGCGCCGCATCTGCGTCCTCTCCCCAGACGATGATCCCGTGGTTCTCCATGAAGAAGATGTGCGGGTCGTTTCCGGTATGCGCCTTCATGGCCGCCCGGGCCGCGCTGATGCGCACCGTGAGGCAGAAGCCGGGATTGATGTAGGGGATCCAGACCGCCGGGAATCCGGCGTCGGTGAACAGCGCCTTCACGAGGCGTTCCCCCTCGGCGCTGCAGCACAGCAGGTTCGCCTGCACCGCGTGCGTGTGCACGACAAACGGGCCAAGGCCCGCATGAAACCCGGCCTCCACCGACGGGCGCAGTCCCTGCGGCCCGTAGTCCGGCACCACGGCGCCCTTGGCGACGGCGACGCTCTCCTTTTCGAAATCGCGGTCCTCGGCAAGGTCCACCGCGGCATACCACGCACGGATCGCCGCGGCATCCACCACGACATACGCCTGGTCGCGCGACACCTGGGCCAGCCGAAAGCCGGAGGCCTTGACGGCCATCCGCCCGTTGGAAAGCTTCACCGATGTGTTGCCACCCCCGCCCTGCACGTAGTCCACCCGCGCGCCGGCGGTCCGGGACATCCGGACGTATTCGTCCAGCAGCGCGAGATCCTGTTCTGTCATGTTCCTGATCGCATCCATCGTGTGTCCATCCTTTCGGTCTCACGTGCGCTTGCCCAGCACGTCCGTTCCGTCTCACGTGCGCTTGCCCAGCACGTCCGTTCCGTCTCACGCGCGCTTGCCCAGCACGTCCGTTCCGTCTCACGCGCGCTTGCCCAGCACGTCCGTTCCGTCTCACGCGCGCTTGCCCAGCACATCCTTCTCATACCGGCCGGCCTCGTCCACCCAGTCCGTGCCCACGGGGGCGCCGGCATCCAGGCACAGCTTGTCCCAAACAGCCGCGAACGGCAGGGTCTTGTATTCCTCCATGAGGGCCAGACGGCGGCCGAAATCACCGGCGGCCTCGGCCTGCGCCAGCAGCGCGGTGGGCTCGAGGCGCGCGATCAGCATCGCCTTCTGTGCAGCGCGGGTGCCCGTGACCCAGGCCATGATGCGGTTGATGCTGCCGTCGAAGAAATCGAGGGCGACGTATACGCGGTCGGTGGCGTTGGCGCGCTGCACCTCCTGGGCGAGTGCAAGCAGGTCGTCGTTGAGGATGACCACATGGTCGCTGTCCCAGCGCACGGGGCGCGACACGTGAAGCAGCAGGTCGTCGGCGAAGAGCAGCGTCGCGGAGATCTTGTCGGCGATGCTTTCCGTGAGGTGGAAGTGGCCCATGTCGTAGCAGACGGTGACACCGCGCGACAGGCCGTACCCGAGCACGAACTCATGGGATGCCACCGTGTAGGACTCGACGCCGATGCCGAACAGCTTGCTCTCGAACGCGTCGATGAGATGCGCACGGTTGTACTGCTGCAGCAGGATGAGGTCCATCGCATGGCGCATGCGTTCCCGGTAGCCCAGGCGGTCGGCCGGCTGGTCCTTCATGCCGTCCGGGAACCAGATGTTCATCACGCACGGCGATCCCAGCTCCCGGCCGATGTCGGCGGCGATGGCGCGGCAGGCCTTGACGTGGCGGATCCAGAAAGCGCGGACCTGCTCGTCCGGACTCGACACGGTGAAGCCGGAGGCCGCCATCGGGTGGCCGAAGCAGCTGGGATTGAAGTCCACGCCCACACCCAGCCGCTTCGCCCAGTCGATCCACTTGCGGAAGTGTTCGGTCCTGATTTCGTCGCGCGGCACGGAAGCGCCGTCGGTCTCCGCATAAATGGCGTGCAGGTTCACACGATGCCTGCCGGGGATGAGGGAGAACGCCTTTTCATAGTCGGCGCGCAGCTCGTCGCCGTTGCGCGCCGCCCCCGGCCAGTTGCCGGTGGACAGGATGCCGCCCGAGGTGCCGCCGGCGCCGATCTCGAAGCCGCGGACATCGTCTCCCTGCCAGCAGTGCAGGGAGATCGGCCGCTTGAGAATGTCCACGATGGCGGCATCCGTGTCGACGCCGAGGGCGGCATACCGCGCCCTGGCCACCTCATAGGCTGTCAGGATTCCTTGCTTGTCCGTCATTGCCTGTCTCCTCGCTTTCGCGCGGGTCAAAGCCCGCCATGCGATATCCCGCGCAGCCTGTCAAAAAGGCGTGCATCGCGGGGTGCCTGTTGTGGTGATGACGACGGCGCGGAATGACCGCGCGCCGCCAGGACGACACCATTGTACCGGAACAGGCGGAGAGGGCGCATGGGGAGAAACCATGGAACATGGGGGGATCCATCGACGGGCGCCTGCATGGGAGAATGCATCATGGATACGGTGCCATGCCGCTGCATGGATCCATGCCGAACCCGCTCCCCGGTCACAGCAGCCGCATCTGTTCCGCTTGCGGTCGTATCGACGCGGTCTCCAGGTTCCCGTTCCCCCTGATGTGAAACACCTCATGACCCAGTTCAAGCAGACGCCTGGCAACCAGGAGGTTCCGATGGCATCTCTCCGGCTGCTCCTCGCTGCACAGGATGGCGATTCTATCCGTACTGCCACGCTCAACCAGATGATTCACGCCCTGCACGAACCAATCCCGCCGCACCAGCACCTCATAGTCCACAAGCTCCGCAAGATTCACCTTCCGCTGGGGAAGCTGCCTGGCGAGATAGCATTCCCTGTCCTGAATCCGTCCGCCCAGCCGCTCCCCTTCGAACGCGTACAGGACGTGGCACGCTTCCAGCGCCTTCGCCAGCCGTTCCCTGTTGTACTGCGGATAAAACCGGCTGAAGGGTACGCTCCTGACATCCACCACGACAGAAATGAGGTGCTGCCGGAGCAACCCGGCAAACGCTTCCATGGGATGATTGCTGTGGCCGATCGTAAACAGTGGATTCATGGCAGGCGCTCCCCATGGACTCCCTTCAGCTCCTGCCGCATGCAGGCATACCCCTCCGCAACCGAGAAGCCCTCGCGCAGGTACAGGCCCAATGCCGGCGTGTTCTCCGCGTTGACGGACAGGACGGCGCGCGGGAGTCCCGCGGTTTCCGCCCCGAACCGCAGCGCGTGCCGCAGCAGCAGGGTGCCGTATCCCTTCCCCTGATGGCCCGGCTCGATCGCCAGCGGCCCGATCTCCAGCATCGGCCGGTTCACGTCCTCGCCGGGATCGCGCACCGTCCGCACCACACCGACGGGGCACCCGGACGCCTCGAGCAGGAAGATGCCCCCGGGAATCGTTTCCCCGTCCTGCTCATACCGGGCGATGTCCGCAACCGTCAAGGGCGTCTGCGAGCCAAGCAGCCCGGCAAATGCGGCGTTGCGGATACGGACGTACGCCGCCTCGTCCTGGCCGAACCGGAACGGCCGGATGCGGACGTCCTCCGGCATCTCCGACGGCGCCACCGGCAGCGCCTCCCGCACGAGCACATGGCTGGTGCGCTCCAGATGGAACCCGGCCGCCTCCAGCAGCGCGCGGTGGGAGCCGCTGCCATCCTTGACGAAGACGAACCAGGAGTCGACCAGCCCCGGCTCCGGATGCACCGCATCCAGCAGGCGGCGGTAGTCGGCCACTGCCTCCGTTTCGCTGTACAGGATCCGGAAGCGGCTCCGCCGCCCCCGCAGGTGATAGTCGTCGAGGACGAGCGAGGCGGCCGCCGCAACGCCGTCCGGCCCGATGCCAAGCACGGTCGGGCACTCGGGGCCGGGAGACAGCTGCGCGAGGTCCTCCTCCGAGAGGAAGGACTCGTCGAGCATCGCCCGATGCTTCCGGCAAAAGGCGCGGAACGGTTCCACGAGCTCCGGGGTCAGGTGCGTGAACTTCAAGGGAAACCTCCTTCGGGGCCGACCTGGCGGTCGACACCCATGCGGGATGCCAGCTCCCGTCCGATCGGAACCGGCATCCATCCAGGCCGGAAACGGTACCTTTTCTGTCGGGAACAGCATCCATCCAGGCCGGGAATGTTATCCTTGCCTGTCGGGAACAGCATATCATGGGCCCACCGGAACCGATATGGTAAAATCGGATCGGAAAGATACCGTACGCCCTGCAGGAGGTCAAGCATGTCCGAACCCCGTCATGTCACGCCCCATGCGGAATCCGGCGCCGCTCCGCACCGCGCTTCCGGGCTGGCGTCCGGCGCAGCGGCCTCCGTCGGCGGCGCACCCGGCACCCATGCGACCCCGGTGCTGCAAGGCGACCAGGTGTTCCGCGAAGGGGTGCAGGTCTACGTCAATCGCTCCGACGAGGCGTTCCAGGACTTCATGGGCCGGCTGCACCGGCACGACTTCATTGAAATCGCCTATGTCATCTCCGGCTCGGGCATCCACCAGGTCGGCGACGCGCGGTATGCGACAGAAGCCGGTGACCTGTTCATCATCAACGACGATGTGCCGCACGGTTTTTTCAGTGAAAGCCCGACCGGCGGCGATGCGCCCTCTGCCCCGCTCGTCACCTACAACTGCGTGTTCAAGCCCGCATTCATCGATTCGTCACTATTGGGGGCGGACCATTTCCGCGACATCGCCTCGTCCTACCTGTTCCGCACCCTGTTCCCGGAAGCCGACGTGCCGGAGGCGGACCTGCGCCTCACCGGCACCGACTTCCGTGAAATCGGCACCCTGTTCGCGACCATGCACCGTGAATACCAGGAACAGAAGAAGGGTTACGCCGACATCCTCCGTGCCATGCTGGTCACGCTGCTCATCCGCGTGTTCCGCCTCATCGACGAACAGCGGGAAGCCGGCTCCGGCCGCCATGCCGTCTCCGACTTCCACCGGCGGCTGGTCGGCCGCGCCATCGCCTACATGCAGGAGCACGCCTCCGGCGAGCTGCGGCTCGAGGATGTCGCGATGCAGACCTTTGTCAGCAAGAACCATTTCTCGCGCCTGTTCCGCGAGGTCACCGGCGTGAAGTTCAGCGACCACGTGCAGGGGCTGCGCATCGAAGAGGCGGTCCGGCTGCTCGGCACAACGGATAAAAAGGTCGCGGACATCGCCCTGTTGTGCGGGTTCCGCGACCTCAAGCATTTCTATGACGTGTTCCGCAAACGCACCGGCAGGACGCCGGGGGCGTTCCGGGGCAGGGCATGATGCCTCACACCGGTTCCAGATGGGCCGTGAAATGCCGCAGCACCGGCGGTTCCCACGTGATGCGGTACCCCGGAATCGTCGCGGCCCGGTCGCGGATGTCGGCGAGCACGTCCGCGATGTAGTCCAGGTGCGCCTGCGTGTAGACGCGGCGCGGAATCGCCAGCCGGCAGAACTCGAACGAGGCCTCCAGCTGCTTTCCGGTGGCCGGATCGTTGCCGAGCATGTAGGAGCCGATGTCGCATGTGCGGATGCCGCCCTCGCGGTACAGCTCGAGCGTCAGCGCCTGCGCCGGGAACCGGTGGTACGGGATGTGCGGCAGGAGCGCCTTGGCATCGAGGAACACGGCATGGCCGCCAACCGGCTTCTGGAACGGGATGCCCGCCTCCTCCAGCCGGGAGCCGAGGTACTCGATCTGCCCGACGCGGAACCGGAGCCAGTCCTCCTCCGTGCCTTCATACAGGCCCGTGGCCAGCGCCTCCAGGTCGCGGCCCGACAGGCCGCCGTAGGTGATGAAGCCCTCGTAGGGCACCGTGTTCTTCTTCACTTCCTCGTACAGCGCCGCATCCTCGCGGATGCCGAGCAGACCGCCCATGTTCACGATGGCGTCCTTCTTCGCGCTCATCGTGAAGGCGTCGCCATGACGGAAGATCTCCCGGATGATGTCGCGGATGGCGGCATCCCTGAACTCCGGTTCCCGCTGCTTGACGAACCAGGCGTTTTCCGCGAACCGTGCCGCATCGATGACCAGCGGCAGGCCGTACTTGTCTGCGACCGTGCGCGCCTGGCGGATGTTCGCCACGGAGACGGGCTGACCGCCCGCGCTGTTGTTGGTGATGGTCATGATGATCATGGCGATGCGGTCGGCGCCCTTTTCGGCGATGGTGCGCTCGAGCGCAGGGATGTCCATGTTGCCCTTGAAGGGCGCCGGATTGGCCGTGTCGAGCGCCTCGGGGACCACAAGGTCGATGGGCGTGCCGCCGGCCAGCTCCACATGCGCGCGCGTGGTGTCGAAATGCATGTTTGAAATCACATACTGTCCCGGCTTCACCAGGGCGGGAAACAGCACCTTCTCCGCGGCGCGGCCCTGGTGGACGGGCTGCGCGTAGGCATACCCGAACAGGTCGCGGACGGCCTCCTGCACCCGGAAGTAGCCGCGGGCGCCCGCATAGGCCTCGTCGCCGAGCATCATGCCGGCCCACTGCCGGTCGCTCATCGCGCCGGTGCCGCTGTCGGTCAGCAGGTCGATGTAGACATCGTCGCTGCGCAGGTTGAATACGTTGTACTTCGCCTCGACCAGTCGTGCCGCGCGTTCCTCGCGCGTGAGCATGCGGATGGGCTCCACCATCTTGATGCGGTAGGGTTCGGGCATGTAGCGCATGGGATCCTCCTGGGCCGCGCACTGGCGGTGCTGTCGGGAACCGGCGTTCCAACGCTTCCGGATGGGGGATGCGCCGGGATCGGCTCGACCGCCATCCCATCTTGCCATACGGGCCAATACCAGAATACGTCCCGAATTTGACCGAAATGCGGAAAAGGAATACCATGATGCTCGTGCACTGGCTCACCTGCGTACGAATGCACGCATGCCTCCATGCCGTACAATGCCGCATGGCAGCCATCCCCGGCAGAAAGGACCTGCCCGCATGAAGATCGTCATCGTCGGCCACCATCGCATGACCGAACTGGTCCGGCGCACCCTGGCCAGGCTGCATCCCGCCATTGAAACGGATGTGCTGCTGATGGAAACGGAGGACACCGCGCCGCTTGCCTCCGCCATCCCCGCGGTCGAAGCCGGGGCGGACGGACTCCTGTTCACCGGCAGGTATCCGTACGACCTGCTCAACAACGCCGTCCTGTCACACAAGCCGTGGGCGTATGTGCGGCGTGACGCCGCCCAGCTGCTGGCAGCCCTGCTCAGGGGCAACCGCCTGCATGGCTGGGATCCGGCCCGCGTCAGCATCGATTCCTATTCCGGCGGGGAGGTCCGCGCGCTTTGCCGGCAGACGGGGCTCCCCGAGGATGGTCCTGCGGTGTGGGACCGCCATGTCGGCCAGCCGAACTTCCTGAGCGACCTGACGCGCTTCCACCGGCGCAACGTCACCGCCCGGCGGGCGGATTTTTGCGTCACGGGCATATCCAGCGTGTATGACGCCCTGCAGGCGGCGCATGTGCCGTGCATCATCCTGGATCCCACGGAGGAAAGCATCCGCGACGCCGTCCGCCTGCTGCTGCTCAAGCGCGACACGCGTCGCGCGGACGAACGGGGCATCGTCGTGCTGGCCATCGAGCAGGACCTGCCGGACGAGCACGCCCTCATCCGCGAAAACGAGTACCAGCTCGCCCTGGAATCGATGGGGGTCACCGAGGCGGTCTACCTGTTCGCCCAGCGCATCCAGGCCGCGGTCGTGGAACGCGAGATGGGCCGCTTTCTGCTGTTTACGACCAGAAGCCTGCTGGAAGCGGAGACGGAAGGCCTGCGCACCTTCCCCTTGCTCACTGGGGCGACCGGCATGCGGTTCGGGCATCCGAGCATCGGCATCGGGTACGGCGAGACCGCGCGGGAAGCCAAGTACAATGCGAACCTGGGACTGCTGAAGGCGAAACGGGCCGGTGGCGCCTGCACCTTCCTTGTCCTCGGTGCAGCACAGATGGTGCCGCTTGCCCCCGCATCGGACCAGACGGGGAAGCGGGACATGCCCTCCCGCACGCTGGACGGCCGATTCCAGCAGGTCGCACGGCAGGCGGGCGTCAGTCCCGCAACCGTGATGCGGCTGCAGGGCGTGATGGATTTCGAACAACGGGACACCTTCACACCGGGCGAGCTGGCAGCCTTGTGCCGCATGACCGTCCGCAGTGCGAACCGGCTGCTCGAAAAGCTGCTGCAGACAGGCTTCGCCCAGGTCGTGGGCAGCCAGGCAAGGGACGGCGCCGGCAGGCCAAGCCGGGTTGTCCGGATCGATCTGTCTGTGGCGCCGTGAGGGTTGCCCATGCCGGAACAGGCCCTACTGTTCCGACATCCTCACGTTCGGCATGACAGGATCCCGAAATGCCACAACACGGTTCCTGCCGGAGTTCTTGGCATGATACATCGCCTGGTCCGCTTCTTCGATCAACGCCCGCAGCGGTTTGTCCCCCGTGTCCGAACAGACGCCAAAGCTGGCGGTCACCTGGAACCGCACCCCCGTCCCATTCTCGAACACCTCGCTCCGGATGCGCATCAGAAGGGTCTTGGCGCATTTGGCGACAGCAACGGGATCCTGATCGGTGAACACAGCCAGCAGCTCCTCGCCGCCATATCGGAACGAGCGGCCGCCGAGTCGGCGGACCTCCTCGAAGAGGAGCCGGCCGACCGTTCGGAGCACCGCATCGCCCACCGGATGCCCGTGCACGTCATTGACCTTCTTGAAGTGGTCGATGTCGAGCAGAAAAACACCGAGCCGTTCCGTACCGCGATAGTGGTCTTCCTTGATGAGCGTCTCCAGATATGCCCTGTTGCGCAGCTGGGTCAGGCCGTCCGTGATCGCGGACTCCCGCATCTGCGTGTACAGCCTGGCGTTTTCGAAGTAGACGCCAAGCTGGCCGGCGATGAGGCTGAAGAACTCCTCGCGCTGCTTTGTGATCATGCCGGACTGGTCATAGTAGGCCGCGATGAGACCGTACCGGTTCTCCCCGCGATGCAGGGAAAAAACGATCATGGCCCCCTTGCCGAAGCCGTCGATCGATTGCCGCTCGAGGTTGTTGACCAGCATTGACGTCCGTGTGACACCCATGACACGGGACGCGATGTCGAAGAATTCGAGCGTGAAATGCCCCTTCCAAGCCGCGTCCATTGTCTTTTCCTTGACCTGCCGGCTCTCGCCGATCTCCATGAGGATGGCGCAGGCCGAGACACCCATGGCACCAACGAGCACATCGCCCACCATGTCAAGCATGCTGTCAAAGTCGAGAATGGATCCCATGTAGCTGTTCACCTGCCGGAACAGGTCGGAGAGGGCCACAACCTCCTCCAGCTGCTGGATGCGTTTTTCCTTTCTCGCCAACTCACCCTTCAGGGTGTCCAAGCCACGCTGGATGATGTCGAATCCCGACTCGATGCCGCTTTTCGTTTCCATGACGCCTCCGCTTCCGTTCCTGCCGACGGCTGTCCGCCATCGTTGTTTTCCTTGGTCCGATTGTTCAGGGGGATCCCGCCTTGCGATCGATCGAACGGCAACGGCCTCATCCGGTTGATGGCACCGCTTCTGCACCAGCCGGCCACAGGGCGCATGTGAACCGGAACGTGCTGCCCCGACCCGGCTGGCTTTCGACCCCGATCTCGCCGTCCATCCGTTCCACCAGCCCCTTGCAGATGGACAGTCCCAGGCCGGAACCGCCGTGCATCCGCGTGTCCGACGGGTCCACCTGGCTGAAGCTCTTGAACAGCCGATCGATCTTGTCGGCAGGAATACCGCTGCCGGTATCGGTCACGGAAACGGCAATGCGGACGCGACCCTGGTCATCCGGACCGAGCCGCGTCACATCGATGGAGATCTCCCCTTCGCGGGTGAACTTGTCAGCGTTTCCGACGAGGTTTGACAGGATCTGACGCAGCCGGAACGCATCCCCAAGCAGGGTGTGCGGCACCTCGGGGGAAACGCGGCTTCGGATGGCGATGCCGCGCCGGGCGGCGCCCGCCCGGAACAGGTCGACCACCTCCTCCACGACGGTCCGGATTTGGAAGGGAACGCGCTCGAGCACCATCATGCCCGATTCAATCTTCGAAAAATCAAGGATGTCGTTGATCACCGCAAGCAGGATCTCCGAGGAGGAGCGCGCCACACGCACGTATTCGGACTGTTCGGCGTCCAGGTGCGTGGTCTCCAGCAGCTGGAGCATGCCCATGAACCCGTTCATGGGCGTTCGGATCTCGTGGCTCATGTTCGCGAGGAACTGGCTCTTCGCACTGAGGGCTTCCCTGAGCGACTGCTGCATGCGGACGCGCTCGGTGATGTCGTTGATGAAGCACAGGTACAGCTGCTGCGCCTTCTGGTACGCAATGCGGACATGGACATGGCACCGGGACCCGTCACCCCGGCGGTGCACGCTCTCGAAATGGAAGCTGCCGAGCGAGCGGATGTGCGCCATTTCCTCCAGAAGCCGCTCCGCCGGCTTTTCATCGACGATGTCCCACAGGTGCAGGGTCAGAAGCTGATCGCGACGATATCCGAACATCGCGCAGTAGGCGTCGTTCGCCTCGACGATCCGCCCGGAGAGGTCAACGACGAAATATCCGTCCGTCGTGGTTTGCGTCACGGAGCGGTACCGTTCCTCCCGTTCCTTCAGATGGGCTTCGGTGCGATGGCGCGACAGCATCAATCCCAGCTGGTGCGCATAAATGCCTGCCACATCGGTCTTGCGGAACGGAACGCCCAACGGCATCACGAACAGGAACCCCCCAAGCAGTTCATCCCCCTTGGAGATCCCGAGCAGGACGATCTCCCCGAAAGGCCCGTTTTCCCGCAACCGCCGCAGGATCTCCCGGGAGAGCAGTCCTTCCGGAACCGCGTCCACCCCGGCATATGTGAGGAAGCCTTCGCGCGGCAGGCTCCGGATCAGATCGGCGGAATCCTGCAGGCAGCACCCGATGAGCCCGTCGCCGTCGAATGCGGCGAGTGCTTGCGGCATGCCGGCCAAGGCCTGCACAGCATATGCCTCGCGGTCATGGTCGTACAGGCCGAAGAACACCAGCTTCGCGCCGGAGATCGACAGCATGTCGGCCGTCGGCCGCTGGAAGCTGAAGGAAGCGCCGTCCTGCTGCAGGAACGCCTGGGATGAGGCCAACAGGCACGCCATGTCCTCCACGCGCCTCCGATCGGCCGTCACGTCGTATGCGGCCGTGACGAACACGTCCGGTTCGGTGGAAAAGACGGAGATGCGGACCCAGCGCTGCATGTGCGCGAAATAATGGTCGAAGGTCCGCATGCCGCCATCGGTTGTCTCCCGCCAGGCTGCGAGAAGGGCTTCCAGGATACGCGGGGACGATGACGGAAGCTCGCTGCCGCGATGCCCGACGCACTGGTCCTCGCTCAGTCCGAAAAGATGCCTGCATGCGGCGTTCACCTGCAGACACTCAAAATCGTACGGCCGCCCCGATGCATCGAAAAGGACACGGCCGCGCGCATATGAGGTGGGACTGCGTTCCAGGATCGACTCACACCCATTCCCCTGCATCGGCAGTCCTCCGTCCTCCGGCGCGGACAGTTGCACCGCAGCGCCGAAACGCTTGGTACAAGCCCCTGTCACAATCCCTGTCATATCCCACGTCAGCATCCCCCGTCCATTCCCATCCTACCGTTCGCCGTGCAAAAGTCAATGCCTGCATGGAAGTTGCACCAGACAAGGCCCCCGCAAGCCAAGCACAGGCGGGGGAACGGGCGGGGGGAATGCGCGTGTTTCCGTTCCCAGGGCCCGATGAATGGGAAAGAATCCCGAGGAGGGACATCACGCCCCCCCGCACGGCACAGACCGATGACACCATCCCGCATCTGGCGCAGGTGCCGTTCACATCATCCCGCGCTTGGCTCAGGCAAGGAGGAGGTATCCCATGACCATTGGCGTTCCGACAGAGATCAAGAACAACGAGAACAGAGTCTCCCTCACCCCGGCCGGCGTGCACGCCCTCACCCGGAAAGGGCATGTCTGCCTCATCCAGCAGGGCGCGGGCCTGGGCAGCGGCATCAGCGACGGGGAATACGTCCGGGCTGGCGCGACCCTTGTTCCGGACGCCGATGCGGCATATGCCGGGGCGGATCTCATTCTCAAGGTCAAGGAACCCCTCCCGCCGGAGTACGGCAAACTGCGCAAGGGACAGATCCTGTTCACCTACCTGCATCTGGCCGCGAGCCGCGAACTGACGGATGCCCTGCTGCGAAGCGGCGTGACGGGCATCGCCTACGAAACCGTCCAGCTGGCGAACGGCACCCTCCCCCTGCTCTCGCCGATGAGCGAGGTGGCGGGACGCATGTCGGTGCAGGTGGGCGCCAGCCTGCTGCAGAAGTACAACGGCGGCATGGGCGTGCTCCTCGGCGGCGTGCCCGGCGTCGCGCCGGCGGAAGTCGTCATCGTGGGTGGCGGCGTCGTGGGCACGCATGCAGCGAAAATGGCTGTCGGCCTGGGCGCGCGCGTGACCGTCCTCGACATCAACCCCTCCCGCCTCGTCTATCTCGACGATGTCTTCAACGGACGCATTGCCACCGTTGTCTACAGCGAATACACGATGGCGGAAATCGTGAGGCATGCGGACCTGCTGATCGGCGCGGTGCTCGTGATGGGCGCGAAGGCGCCCAAGACCGTATCGGAGGAGATGGTGGAAACCATGAAGCCGGGTTCGGTGATCGTGGATGTCGCCATTGACCAGGGCGGCAGCATTGCCACGATCGACCGGGTCACCACCCATGACCATCCCTGCTACGAGAAACACGGTGTCATCCATTACTCCGTCGCGAACATGCCGGGAGCGGTGCCGCGCACATCCACCTGGGCCTTGACCAACGCCACGCTCCCCTATCTGCTCAAGCTCGCCGACAAGGGCGTCCAGGCCGCGCTGGAGGGGGACCCCGCCTTGCGTGGCGGCCTGAACGTGCATGAGGGAAAGCTGACCTGCGAGGCTGTGGCCAACGCGTTCGGCTTGGACTGGACACCGCCGCTCGAGGCCATCCGGACGGAATGACGCATGCGGGCGCACGGCTGTCGCCCTCGTTCCGCGCACGGACCGGAACCGCCATCATACGCATGCGATTGCTTTCAGAACAGGAAATGGTATAATGATCCATTAAGACAGGATTGCGTCTCCGTCCGGAAACCTGCCTCCATTTCCGGCCATTTCTCAGTCGCCTCCAACATGGATGCCACACCAGCCGAAAGGAAGAACGCCATGTTCTATCCAAAGCGTCTGCTCTCGCGGTACGACACCCGGGACAACACCATGACGACGAACCTGCTCGGGAACCATGCCCGTGTCGGCCTGACGACCATCATCATGACCATCACCCTCATCTGTGCAACCTTGCTGACCAGTCTGGCGGGCCTGTCCCAGGTGCCGCTTGCCAGCCTGTTGCTGGCCAGCCTCGTCTGCATCGGACTGTGCGTGCTCAACTTCGCAGTGCTTTTCCGTTCCCTGGACCGACCCTGGTCGCCGTACGCCATGATGGTCACGGTCATTCTCATCCTGCTCACCAGCCGCATCACGACACCCGTGCACGAGAGTGTCGCGATGATGTACCTCGCCATCCTCTTCTCCGTATTCTACAACCGGCCGAGTGTCACGCTCTTCACCAGCCTGACGTGCATCGTCACGGATCTGGTGCTGCTGTTCGCCGTCAATCCGCAGCTGATCCCCGAAGGCAGTTCCACACTGCCCCTGCGCTACTTCACCTTCCTGTTCGCTGCGATCGTCGCATTTGCCGGCTCAAAGGGGACCAGGGGGTTGTTGACAGAGGTCATGAACAAGTCCCGAACGGCATCCGAATCCTCGGCACGGCTTGCCGCCACCTTCCGCGACATCCGTCGAACGGCGGGTGTTCTGCAGGATAGCACCGGGCGCCTGCGCGATGACATCGCGAAAACCGATGAGAACAGCCGCGCCATCACGGTCAGCGTGCAGGAAATCAGCCAGGGCATCGAAGTCAGCGCCCAGGACGTCGCACACATATCAGACTTCTCCGCCACATCGAATCTGCACATGAACGAGGCAACCGCACTCTCGCAGGAGATCGGCGCCGCCTTCTCGGATACTGCCCGCCGTGTGGAGCGGGGCACGGCGGACGCAGCGGAAACGACCGCGCACATGCAGGAGATCCGTCAAACCATCCGCACCTCACAGGAAACGGTGTCCACGCTCAAGACACAGATGGGAGACATCAACCGGTCACTCGAAGCCATCATGGCCATCGCCTCCCAAACCAACCTGCTGAGCCTGAATGCCGCCATCGAGGCTGCACGCGCCGGTGAAAACGGGAAAGGGTTCGCGGTCGTCGCGGAGGAGATCCGCAAGCTGGCCGACCAGGCCGGCCAAACCGCCCGCACGATCCAGCAGATCACGCAGGATGTGAACCGGCAGACGGATCTGGCGCTGGAGGCCGTCACACGGGGTGATGAAGCCGTCGAAATCGGCTCGAAGAAGCTGAACGGCCTCCATGCCGCTTTCGGCCACATAGCGGACTCGGTCGGCCAGGTGGACGCGCAGCTGCACCGCGAGATCAATCTGCTTGATGAAACGAAGGCCATGTTTGACAAGATGCATGAGCGGTTGGAAAGCATATCCGCCGTCTTCGAGGAGCACACGGCAACCGCGTCGCAGATACTCGGCGTGGTGGAGCGCCAGCAGGATACGGTGCGGGAACTCATGGACCGCGTTGCGACGGTTGATGACATGAGCCATCACCTCAACAGCATGTCCGCGGGTGAATGAAACCCGCGGCATCAGGACGCATGCATGCCCCGCGCGGCACACGCGGTTCATGGCGGCATGCGGCTCACACCTTCAGGATGTCGTGGATGACGCCTTCGATGCGGATCTCGGCATCATCGGCAAGGTTGAGGGGCATGGTGGTCAGCTTCTTCGTCCGCTTGTCGATCGGCAGCACCGTCGGCCGCAGCGGATCATGCCCGTCCACCACCACGACCAGCGCGCTCATGCCATTCGACAGGGACACGAGCGTGCCTTCCGGATAGGGTTGCACCTTCTTGAAGAACAGCTCCGTGATGGCCGGATCGAAATGGTGGCCCGCACCGGAAGCGATGTGGCGAATCGCCTCGAACGGAACGACCGCACGCGAATACGCGCGGTCCGAGGTCATGGCGTCATAGCTGTCCACGACGGCGACAATGCGGGTCAAAGGCTGGATGCGCTCTGCGTCCAGCCCGTTCGGGTATCCGCTGCCATCGAGCTTCTCATGGTGCGTCAGGACGATGTTGCGCATATGCGCCGTGGCGAAGGAGAAGCCGCGGAACAGGTCATGACCGATCTGTGGATGCTCCTTGATCTTCATGAACTCTTCCATGTTGAGCTTGCCGTTCTTCATGATGATCTTCTCGTTGACGTAGTTCATGCCGATATCATGGAACAGGCTCCCGATGAACAGGTCCTGCTGCTGCTGCCGGCCAAGGTCGAGGTCGAGGCCCAGCATCAGGGACAGGATCGCGACATTGATGGAATGGCTGACCGTATAACCGTCGCGCGTTTTGATGTCGATGTAGCCGATGTATTGCCGTGGGGCGCGCAGCACCTCATACTGCACATGTTCCGCCAGATCCATGACCTTCCACAGCGGTCGGAGCGTGCTCTCCTCCACCTCTCGCCCCGATTCGAAGCGCAGGCGGACGATCTCGAACAGATTGGCCATTTCCCGGGTCAACTCGATCTTCAGCTCGCCCGCGATGGGCGGCACCAGGCTGTTCATGCTGTAGCTGTCGTTGACATAGAGGGAAAAGACGCCGCTGTTCCGCAGGCTATCGATCATGCGCCGGGAGAGTGCGGTTCCCGCCCGGATCATCAGGCGGCCCGCCGTGTCATACATGTTCTCGGCACTGTACAGGTCCTCGGCATATTCGATCGGCACAACGCGCATGAATACCTCCGCTGGTCATATGATTCCTATATTCCACCCGATCGCCCGATTATCCCACAAGAAAGAATTGCCTTTCCATCAAACTAATCGTGAACCGCGGCTGAGCCCGAAGTCCTGCGCTGGCCTGATGAACTGCAGGCCTTGTGTTTCATCCGTGGTTCGGCTATTATATCTATTAGTTATATATCGATGAAGGGATACTTATGGCGGGCGGGAAAACAAGGTACGTCATTCTGGGGCTTCTGTCAGAAGGCCCGCTGACCGGATACGAGATCAAGCGGCTGATTGATGTGCGTTTCCGTTTCTTCTGGAGCGAGAGTTATGGGCAACTGTATCCGGAGCTCAAGCAGCTTGAGGCGGACGGGTTGCTTTCAACAACCGAAACAACCGGGGATCCGTCCGGGCAAGCCAACGGACGCCGCCGCACCAGGCATGCCATCACACCCGCCGGGCGCGAGGCGCTTCGCCACTGGCTTGCCGAACCCGTGGACAAGGAAAGCCTTCGGCTTGAGCTGCTGTTGAAGATGTACTTTTCAAGTGAAACATCGGCCAAGACCATGCAGAACCACCTGCACACCTTCAAGCGGGAACACCTGGAGCAGCTGCACCTGCTCAATCTCTTCCACGACGAACTGACGCGCATGCCGGATCCGGACGGCAACCATGGAGACATCCTGCAGGTGATCGAATTCGGAAGGATGATCAACCATGCTTTTCTGACCTGGGCGGAACAGACAATCGACTATTTGTCGGAACGCGACCGCTCCCGGGAGAATCCGCACGGCAAGACGGACGAGGGGCAACAAGAAAGGATGACGCCATGAGACAAAAAATCCGCAACCTGATCCTGCTTCTCTCCCTGCTGGCTTTCCCGGTCACCCTCAATTATTTCTCACCCTATGTCAGCATCGACGGCGCAATGAACGGCATCGTATCCGGCAGCCTGTGCGTGTTTGCGCTGCAGTTCCTCTCGGGGCTGTTCATCGGGCGTGCCTTGTGCGGCTGGCTCTGCCCCATCGGCGGGTTGTCGGATATCCTGATCCGGACCAACGACCGGGTGGTGAACCGCCGCGTCACCCGCATTGTCCGGTATGGCATCTTTCTTGTCTGGGGCGGCGTACTCGTCACCATGTTCATACTCGCCGGCGGCATCAAGGGCATTGATCCGCTGCACATGACGGAGTCCGGCATCTCGACGGACGAACCGCTCCGTTACGTCACGTATGGCATGATTGTTTTGCTGATTGTGCTGGTCACCGTGTTTGTCGGTCGTCGGGGCGGTTGTCACAGCATCTGCTGGATAGCCCCGTTCATGGCTGCGGGGTATCGGATCGGCCAGTTGCTCCGGCTGCCCCAGCTTCGGATCGTTGCCACGGACAAGGCATGTACCCGCTGTGGCACCTGCGACCGCAACTGCCCGATGAGCCTGCCGGTGCAGGCCAGTCGACAGGAAGGGTGTGTCCGCACGTCGGACTGCATCCTGTGCGGTGCCTGCGTTGACGGTTGCCGCCTCCATGCCCTGACATATCGGGTGTTGCGCATTCGGAAAGGTGCCTGACCATTCGGTGTTGGTCCACAGGGAAAGGGGGGCAGGTAGGAGGCGCATCACATGGACATCCCCGTCATCCGCAACCTGAACATGGACATCATCTTCGCCCCCCCCCCGCATGCCCGCCGTAGGGGAGACCATCCTCGGAGGCCGTTTTTCCACTGCTTCCGGCGGCAAGGGCGCCAACCAGACGGTGGCCGCCGCCAGACTCCCGCAACCCAATGCTACAGAAGCCAAAGGAGGCATACGCATGTTGAAGGACCAACCCTGGATGCTGCACGCACCGGACCTGCATGTCGAACTGGCCCAGAGCCGTGACGAGGGAAAGGACATCGGCGGTTTTGCCGAACGGATCGCCGCCATCCAGGCGATGTCGCCGGCCGATCCCCTCCGCGAGCCGCTGGCCGGCGGGCTGCTTGACGAAATGATGGCGCTGCCCGTCCGCGCCGACCATCCCCACCGCGAACCCTCCGATCTGGACGGCATCCGGGCGTTGCGACCCACTGACGCCGCCCGGTGGGAGACGCCCATGCAGGCTCCCACGGAGGATGTTCTTCTTGACCGCGTCTACGGCGCGTGGCTCGGCCGCTGCGCCGGCTGCCTGCTCGGCCAACCCATCGAGGGATGGCGGCGCAGCCGCATTCTCGGCCTGCTGCGGGACACGGGCAACTACCCTGTTCGCCGGTACATCTCCTCCGACATCGCGCCGGCACTCCGCGAACGATACGACGTGAGCGACGAGGGCCATGTGTACGGCAGCGACAGGAAGAACTGGATCAACAACGTCGCATTCATGCCGGAGGATGACGACACCAACTACACGCTCATCGGATTGAAGCTGATGGAAACGTGCGGTTACGGATTCACACCGGAAGACGTGGCGGAGACATGGCTGTCGAACCTGCCGCTGTTCCACGTCTGCACGGCGGAACGCGTTGCCTACCGGAATCTGGCCGCCTCCATTCCCCCGCCTGCATCCGCTTCCCATCGAAACGTATACAGGGAGTGGATCGGCGCACAGATCCGCGCGGATTTCTTCGGCTACGCCACCCCCGGCGACCCTGCGCTCGGCGCGGCGCTTGCCTGGCGGGACGCGAGCATCTCCCATGTGAAGAACGGCATCTACGGCGAAATGTTCGTCGCCGCCATGCTGTCGGCGGCCGCCGTTCTGTCCGATGCCCGCGCCGTCGTGGAAGCGGGTCTGTCGCAGATTCCAGCGACCTGCCGGCTTGCCGCGGAGGTGCGGGAGCTCGTCGGGTGGCTGGACGGCGGAATTGGCTGGGAAGCGGCAATCGACCGCATCCATCAGCGGTACGACGAGACCAGCGGGCACGATTGGTGCCACACCGTCTCGAACGCGCTGATCGTCTGCACGGCCCTGCTCGAGGGAAACCTGGACCTGGAGGCGACACTTGGCATCGCGATCTCAGGCGCGCTGGACACCGACTGCAACGCGGCCACCGCAGGCTCCATCGTGGGCATGCTGGTCGGCGCCGCCCGGCTGCCCGCCTCCTGGACCGAACCGCTTCATGACACCCTCAAGTCCGGCGTCGACGGGTTCGGCATGGTCCGCATCTCCGACATGGCGCGCCGCACGCTCGCCGTCATCCGCCGGGGGTGACCGCCTGTTGCGACTCCTTGGCCGCATACTTTCCCTCGCCACGATGCCTCCCGGCGCAGTGAAGACAGGGGCTGCCCCCTTCGAGGCAGCCCCTGTCCTTCCGGCTGGCTTGTTGATGGATCTTGATCAGTTCAGGATCTTGGGATCCTTCGCGACTTCGTCGTTGAGGAACTTCTCCATCCCGGCGTAACCGGCCTTGATCATGCGGTCGCGCTGCGCCTGGATGATGGCGATCGCTTCGTCGTCGGACTGGGTCAGGTAGGCCTTCTTGAGCTCGTCGCCCCAGTTGGTGGTGGACATCTGCTCGTCGTAGGCCTTCTTGCCTTCCCAGGTGTCGACGACGTCGTCGGCGGTCTTGTACTCGATGAACTTGAGCGGATTGATTTCGCGTGCCTTGACATAGCCGGCTTCGACATATTCCGGCTGCCAGCCCCAGCCCAGCGTCGGATCGGCGCCGAGGAACTGCGGCAGCAGGCCGAAGCCTTCCTTGTTCTTGAGCTGCGGATCGGCTTCACGCGCAGCCTTTTCGGCATCGGTGACAACCGGCACATCGCCGTTCATGGTGTAGTACTTCTCCAGACCGAAGTAGTTGTACTTCACGCCTTCGTCGGAGTTCGCCCAGTCGACGAACGCCATGAGCTTGTCGACTTCCTTGACATCCTTGCTGAAGAACAGGACCGGGGAGCCGGAACGGCCGAGACGCTCGACCTGGGAGGGAACGCCACCCTGTTTGTCGAGAATGGGGCCGACGGGCACAAATTCCATCTCGGGATTGGTCTTGTAGAGGGTGTCCTTGAAGAAGCCGTACTGGTGCGGGTAGTGGCAGCCGAACATCGCCACGCGGCCGGTGATCATCTTTTCCTTGGCCATGGTGTCGGTCTGGGTGAAGCACTCGGGATCGAACAGTCCCTCGGCGACAAGCTTGCGCATGAACAGGACCTTGTCGATCTGGTTCTGCGTGAAGATCTCGTTGACGAGCTTGCCGTTCTCCTTGACCCATCCGGTGACGCCGCCGTTGTTGAAGCCGCGCAGGAAGGAGCCGTAATCCCAGCCGTTGTGCCAGGTGCCGCCGACGATGACGGGCTTGCCGTTGATGTCCTTGAAGTCGCCGGCCTTGATGGCCTTGGCCACTTCATAAATCTTCTCGCTGGTGGTGATCTCCTCGGGCTTGACGTTGATCGCGGCCAGGATGTCCTTGCGCACGAACAGGTTGTACGCCCAGTTGCGGACATCGTCCTTCGTGCGGCCGGTCTGCGTCGGGATGACATAGATCTCCCCGTTGTAGTCCGGGTGCTTGATATGTTGGTCGAGGTAGGTCTGGGAGATGACGCCCACCTCGTACAGGCGCTTGATGTTGGGGTACTTCTCGATGTACTGGTTCAGGGGCAGCAGCAGGCCTTCGACGGCCGCGTTCTTGATCAGCTCGCCCTCGCCGCCGGGATTGGTGCTCCAGTGCGGGGCGTTGGTGACATCCGGAATGCTGCCGCTGGCAAAGATGGTGGCCAGCTTCTCGCGCTCGGAGCTGGTGATTGTCTCGACGGTGAAGGAAACACCCATCTTCTTGAACATTTCCTGCATCATCTCGGACTCGTCCCAGCCGTCGGGGAAGGATCCGCCGCCGCCGTTCCAGTCCATCAGGAAGGTGTAATTGGTGATTTCCGTGGGCGTTTCCGCGGCGGACGACTCGGAAGCCGCAGCCGAGGAGGCTGCCGAGGAGGCGGAGGCCGATGCGGATTCGGCGGGCGGGGTGGTGCCGCAGGCTGCCAGGGACAGCACCAGCAGAACCACCAGCATCAGGGTCAGTGGCTTTCTCATGATTTTTCCTCCTTGATGAAATTGTATGGGACAAGACAAGGACTACTCCTTGATGGAGCCAAGCATGACGCCTTTGACGAAATACTTCTGCAGGAACGGATACACGCAGACGATCGGCAGCGTCAGGATGATGAGGAAGGCCATCTTGAGCGATTCGGGCGTGGTGGTTTGCGACCGGGTCAGCATGAGCGATTCGTTGATCTGGTTTTTCTGGCCGGTGGAGGACACGGAGTTCTCGAACACCGCCTGGGAAAGCAGATCGTTGAGCAGGGTGGCCGCCGGATACAGATCGCGGCGGCGGCTGACGAAATACGCGCCGGTGAACCAGTCGTTCCAGTTGCCCACCCCCACGAACAGCGCGATGGTCGCCATGGCCGGGATCGACAGCGGCAGCATGATGCGGAAGAAGATGCCCAGCTCCGAGCAGCCGTCGATTCGGGCGGATTCGTGCAGGCTTTCGGGAATGGAGTAGAAGAACGTGCGCAGGATGATGGCGTTGAAGAAGCTGTAGATGCCGGGAATCACATAGATCCAGTAGTTGTTCAGCAAGCCGAGCTGGCGGTACATGATGTAGGTGGGGATCAGGCCGCCGGAGAACAGGGTCGTGAAGTAGAAATAGAAGATGAGGGCCGAGCGGCCGGGCATGTCGCGCTTGGTGAGCGCATACGCCATCAGGGCGGTGAAAAAGCAGGAGAACACGATGCTCAGGGCCGTGCGGGAAATGGAAATGGCGAACGAGGATGCGATCAGCGGGTGGGTGAACGCCTTGGCGTAGTTCTCGAGCGTGAAGGCGCGCGGCAGGAAGTAGATGCCGCCCCGCAGCGTGTCACGCCCCTGGTTGAAGGAAAGGATGAGGCAATACCAGAAAGGGTAAAGCGTCACGGCCGCCAGCATCACCAGCATCGTGTAGTTGACCGTCTGCCCGAACTTGTACAACGGACTTCTTCGAATGCCTCCGCTTTGGGAAGGAACCGGAATCATGTGCCTGGATCGAATCGACATGCTGCACCTCGCGTGTGGAATATCCGAAGGCCGGTGTCACGGGCCCGGATCGTTGCGTTCACTTCCGACCATCCGGCTACCAGAGCGACACATCGGTCAGCTTCTTGGAGATCTTGTTGGTCGTGATGACCAGGATGAGGCTGAGCACGCTTCTGAAAAGGCCGACTGCCGTCGCGTAGTCGAACTGGTTCATGTTCAGGCCGCGCTTGAGCACATAGGTGTCGACCACCTCGGCAATGTTGAAGGTGGGTGGGGTCTGCAGCAGCAGGATCTGCTCCATGTTGGCCCCGAACAGGCCGCCGACGGACAGCAGGAACATGATGCCGATGGTGGGCTTGATACCGGGCAGCGTGATGTGCCACAGCTTCGCGGCACCATTGGCGCCATCGATCTCCGCCGCCTCGTACAGCGACGGATCGATCCCCGTCAGTGCGGCCAGGTAGATGATGGAGCCGTATCCGATCCCCTTCCACATGTCCGACAGCACGATGAACGGCAGGAAAAGCTGCTGCTGTGCCAGATAGTAGATGGGCTCGAGCCCCATGGAAATGCGGATGTCGTTGATCATGCCCGTCGTGGGGGAGAAAAACTTCTGGATGAGGGCGGCCACGACCACCCAGGAGACAAAGTACGGCAGATAGGAGATCGTCTGGATGACACGCTTGAACCGGACGTGCTTGACCACCGCATTGAGCATCAGTGCCAGGATGATGGGAGCCGGGAAATTGACAATGAGCTTGGAGAGACTGATGACCACGGTGTTGCGGATGATGTTCCAGAAGTTCGGATCCGCCAGGAAGTCCTCAAAGTAGCGCAATCCCACCCAGTGGCTGCCGAAAATGCCCAACGAGTACTGGAACTTCTTGAAGGCGATGAGTACGCCGCTCATCGGATAGTAGCAGAACACGGCGTACCAGATGACGGCCGGCAGGAGAAACAGATAGAATGGCGCATACCTGCGCATCCGTTTCCCGAGGGAGCCCCGTTCACGGGAACGTTTCCCGGCCCCGAGGGTTGTCATGGAAAAACTCATGTGTGGTTCCCCTATCCTGTTTGATGCAAACGACCAATTGCGACGGGCCGGCACCAGGTTGTTTGTGCAACTTGACGGCCTGTTGCATACCGAGTATATGCATTCAGCCACGCTATGTCAAGAATCTTTTTTACATGTAAATTGAATGAACAATCTGTTTGCGTCAGCACCCCGATGCGCCACGAAGAAGAAAAACGCCGGCATTGCGCCGGCGTTCCAGCCGCCTCATGTTTCTGCCCAGGAACGCAAAAACGCCGGCATTGCGCCGGCGTTCCCGTCCTTGTGTATGGCGGACGTGGTTGCAGGATTCAGAGTGCGCGCACCGTATGGCGCTTCTCCAGCCACACCTCGTGCGTCACGTCGTGCAGGGTCCGCTTTTCGAGCAGCGCGGCGCTGATCTCGTCCACCGCGCTCCTGCCCATTTCATAGCTAGGCACCCCGATGATGGTGCACGGGGTGTTCAGCATGGGGAGGTACGGATGATCTCCATACCCCATGAGGGAGATGTCATCGTGGATGCGGATCCCGTTCTGCACCAGCCACGGACTCAAGTCGACGATGGCCAGGCTGGTGTGGCTGCAGATCGCGGTGATGCCGCCCGACGCGATGTCGGCGGCCGTAAACCGGTTCTGGAAGGCCGCAAGGAAGGTCTCGTGCTGATGCCACCGGACGCGCACGAGCAGGGATGGATCATAATCGACACCCGCATCGGACAGCGCCTTGAGGAACCCCGCGTCTCGCCGCTCAATGGTCAGCACGGGCCGTTCGCTCGAGAGGTTGAGGATGCGCCTGTGCCCCTTCTTCGCAAGGTAGGCGCCCATCTGGTATCCGCCGTCGAAATCGTCGCAGGAAATGCAGGGAAGGCGCTCCCGTTTGGCCGGATTGTCGATCAGCAGCACGGGAATCCGCGACTCCCGGACCATGTCGATGATCTGATATTCCTCGGCATCCTCGTAGCAGCACGTGATGACCGCCGCATAATCTCCCAGCCGCTCCCGGCGGAGCAGCTCGAGCCGTTCTGCCGGCGGGTTGTTGCCGATGATCTTGTAGTCGAAGCCCAGGGCGTTCGCCTGATCCACGCAACCAAGCATGACCTTGAACAGAAATCCGTCGCCGATCGCATACGGCAGCATGATCAGCAGCTTGCCGCGGTTCGGCTGGTCGTCCTGGGTCGCCATGACGAGTCCCTTGCCGGGCACGCGGCGGATCAGGCCGATGGCGATGAGGTCCTCCACCGCCTTGCGCGCGGTGGGGCGGCTGACGCCGAACCGGCGCGCATAGCCGATTTCCGTATCGATGGGCTCTCCGGGCTTCTTGTCGCGTGCGTCCGCCTCGATGAGATCGCGCACCTGTTCGTAGATCTTCTTCGTGTACACGGCTCACCTCCGCCGGCCTGCATGCCCCGGTGCCGGCATGCCCCGGGACAAGCATGGATTTCCTATCATTGTATTGTCTCCAAAGCGTTCTGTCACGCGGGAAAGTGCCGAACCGCCCATCCGAACGCACGCGGACGACACCCGGTCACGAAACGGGAATATTGTACCACACCGTCAACGAAAACACTATTTACATGTATTTTTTTGTGATATCATGATGAGCGAACCTGACCAAGAAAGGAACAGTGCATATGGAAAACCTCGCGGAACAGTTTTACCGGCTCAAGACCAGCATCGGCGGCAACCGAGAGAAGAAACGGTACGAGGACACGTTTGGCATGCCGCGCGAGGAGCAGGCATACATCACGCTTCCGAACCGCTGGCACCGCCGCATCATATCGGAGCTGGAGTTCGTCCTTCGTCTGTCCAGCGCGATGCCCGACCTGTGTTGCGGCCCGCTGGGCGAAGCGCTGGCATATCTGCTGGCCGCGACGGCGAAGCAGGGCGTCATCACAAAAGAGGACGTGCTGCGCGCCGAGTCGCTGTTGAAGCCGGTTGCCGCAGAAGCCCGTTCCTACGCCCTCATCCTGGCCGGCCATGCCCACATCGACATGAACTGGATGTGGTCCTGGCAGGAAACCGTCGCGGCCACGCTGGACACGTTCCGCACGATGCTCGCCATCATGGACGAATATCCGGATTTCCACTTCTCCCAGTCCCAGGCGTCCGTCTACAAGATCGTCGAGGATTTCGATCCGGACATGATGGCACGCATCAAGGCGCGCATCGCCGAGGGCCGCTGGGAAGTCACGGCCTCGGCCTGGGTGGAGCAGGACAAGAACATGCCCTCCACCGAGTCGATGGCGCGCCACATCCTCTATACGAAGAACTACCTGCATGACACCTGGGGTCTCGACCCCGCCTCGCTGGAGCTCGATTTCTCCCCCGACACCTTCGGCCACAGCGCCCACATGCCCGAAATCCTCTCCCACGGCGGCGTGAAGTACTACTACCATTGCCGTGGCACCGACAGCAACGAGACGCTCTACCGGTGGAAATCCCCCTCGGGCCGGGAAGTGCTCGTCTATCGCGAGCCCTACTGGTACAACAGCGCCATCACGCCCCACATCGGTTCCGGTTTGGTGGACCTTTCACGCAAATGCGGCGGCTTGAAGACGGGGCTGGTCGTCTACGGCGTGGGTGATCACGGCGGCGGACCGACCCGACGCGACCTGGAACGCGCGCTCGAAATGATGCAATGGCCCATCTATCCGGCCATCCGCTTCGGGACCATCCGCGAGTTCTTCCATCTGGCCGAATCCGTACGCGGGAACCTTTCCGTGGCCGACCACGAGCTCAACTTCATCCTCACCGGATGCTACACCACCCAGGGTCGCATCAAAAAGGGCAACCGCATGACCGAGGCGGCGCTTGGCGACGCGGAGGCCCTTGCAGGGCTGGCCAGCGGGCTTGTTGGCGCGCCCTGCCGCCCGGCACAGTATGAACGGGCCTGGCGAAACGTGCTGTTCACACATTTTCACGACATCCTCACCGGATCGTGCGTGCAGGACAGCCGCGAGCATGCCATGGGTCTGTTCAGCGAAGCGCTGGCCGTGGCGAACACGAACCGGGCCAACGCCATGCGGGCCATCGCCGCGCAGATCGACACCTCCGCCTTCCGCACCGACGAAGACCTGTCGCAGACGCAGGCCGAGGGGGCGGGCCCGGGATTCGGCAGCGAAACCTTTTCCGTGCCCGGCGGCTCCATGGGCACCGGCACCGGCGGATTCAGCGTGCAGGCCCTGGCGCGCGGCGCGGGGCTCAACCGCCTGTTCCATGTGTTCAACCCCTCCGCGCACGCCCGCACGACCGTCACCGAGATCACCATCTGGGACTGGACGGGCGACCTGTCCCGCCTGCGTTTCCGCAACAGCCGGGGGGAGGATGTGGTCCATCAGCTGGTGGATCACGAATTCCAGAACTATTGGGATCACAAGTATGTCCGTGTGCTGGTGGAGACCGCGCTGCCCGCACTGGGCTATGCCACGTTCCAGCTGTACGAGTCGCCGCTGGAGGCCTATCCGTTCTTCTACCAGCCGGACTGCCGCGTGCAGAAGACGCAGGACGACTATGTGATGGACAACGGCCGCATCCGCGCCGTGATGCACCGCCAAAGCGGCGAGCTGGTCTCGCTTGTTGACAGGCGCACCGGGCGCGAGTTCATCAAGGCAGGCTCCAGCGCCGGCCTGCTGTTCGTGGAAACGGAGGCGAAAACCTCCAACGCCTGGAACGTGGGCCGTTACCTCACCGAACGCAGGCTCGACCGCAACATCGAGGCATCCTTCACGGAAGGCCCGCTGCGCCAGAGCCTGACGCTGTCCATCCCGTTCGCGAAGTCCTCGGCAAAGGCCGTCATCACACTCGACAAGGGCGATGCGCACCTTTCGTACCAGCTCGAGGTCGACTGGCACGAAACCGCCAGGGGCGACGAGCCCGTTGCCATGCTCGCCTTCGCCGCTCCCTGCGGCGCTCCGGTGTCGGAATACCTGTATGATGTGCCCGCCGGTTCACAGAAGCGGCCGCCGCTGCACCTGGAGGTGCCCGGCCTTTCCTATGGCGCGGCGCTCCAGGGCGACAACGCGCTGGCCATCCTGTCCGACTGCAAGTACGGCTATCGCGGCGCGGACGACCGCATCCTGCTGACCCTGATGCATGCGGCCAACAGCCCCGATCCGTACCCGGATCGCGGCATCCACAAGATCCGGCTCGCCGTCGCAGTCACGGATGCCTGCCCCAGGCAGCTTTCCGAAACCGCATTCGACTTCTGCCACCTGCCCGGATACGTCGTCTCCGGCGCGCATGACGGCAGTCTGCCGATGGACCGGGCACTGCTTGAGCTCATGGCCGGCTCCCATGCCGTCCTGTCCGGCATCAAGCCGGCGGAGGACGGAAACGGCCTGATCGTGCGATTGTACAACACCGCCGGCGTGGGGACGGACGCGGTGATTTCGCTCGGCATGCCCGCAGGCGGCGTCCACATCGTGGATGTGCTCGAACAGCCGGAAGCCGACGATGCGACGACCGTCAGCCTGGACGGGGACGGCAGCGTGGTGCGCATCGCCCTCCCCCCCCATGCGATGCGCTCCCTGCGGCTGACACCGCGCTGAACCAGATCCCGCCCCCGGTTCAATGCAGCCACAAAAGCCGTTCTCCCGTTGCGGAGAACGGCTTTTCAGCATGCCCGCATGAGCAGCCTGCAGGACGGACATCGCCCGACGGCCTTGTTCAGAAAAACGGACAATTATCCGATTTTGTCGGATTGTCCGTCTCCCCGCCCGGGCGGTAGCATGAGAGTGTCCCAAACACCCACACACACAAGGAGGCACTTCCATGAAAAAGATCTCCGCCCTGCTTCTCTCCTGCGTCATGATGGCCACGGTCTCGGCCTGCGGCACGCAACCGGCAGCAAAAACCGATGTGTCCGCTTCCGGCAAGCCCGCCGCTTCGGCTTCGGCTTCGGCATCCGAGAGCCAGTCTGCCGAAGCCTCGGCAACCCCCGAGGCCACGAAGAGCCTGGTCGTCTACTGCCCGCATCCGCTGGAGTTCATCGATCCGATCGTCACGGAGTACGAGAAGGCCACCGGTGTCACGGTCGAGGTGGTCGCCGCCGGAACGGGCGAGCTGCTCAAGCGCGTCGAGGCCGAGGCCGGCAATCCGCTCGGCGACATCTTCTGGGGTGGTTCCCTCTCCACGATGGAACCGAAAAAGGACCTGTTCGAGCCCTTCCTGTCCGAAAACGAGGACGAGGTCATCCCCGAATGCAAGAACGCGGACGGCAACATCACCCGCTTCACCTACATCCCCAGCGTGCTGATGATCAACAACAACCTTATCGGCGACATCAAGGTCGAGGGCTACGAGGACCTGCTCAACCCGGCCCTCAAGGGCAAGATCGCCTTTGCGGACCCCTCCAAGTCCTCCTCCTCGTTCGAGCACATCGTCAACATCCTCAACGCCATGGGTGGCGGCAACCCGGAAAACGGCTGGGACTACATGACCAAGCTCGTCGCCAACCTCGACGGCAAGCTCCTCAGCGGCTCCTCCGCCGTCTACAAGGGTGTCGCCGACGGCGAATACACGGTCGGCCTCACCTTCGAGGAGGGCGCAGCCAAGTACGTCTCCACCGGCGCACCCGTCTCGATCGTCTACATGAAGGAAGGCGTCATCTCCCGTCCGGACTGCATCCAGATCATCAAGGGCGCCAAGAACATGGCCAACGCGCAGGAATTCGTCAACTTCTGCACCAGCCGCGACATCCAGAAGCTCATCGCCGAAACCCTCAACCGCCGGTCCGTCCGCAGCGACGTCGTGCCGGCCGTCGGCCTCAAGCCCCTGAACGAGATCAACAACCTCAAGGACGATCCGCAGCTGGCCGCCGACAACAAGCAGGCATGGCTCGACCACTTCAAGGAAATCTTCACATCCAACTGAGCAGGCATCACCCGCTGATGTGACGGAAGAGCCCGTGACGGTCCGTTGCGGGCTCTTCCCCTGCCCTTGGCACCCCGGCGGTGCCATCACGGATCTTCGGTACCCATGCGTTGTCAACCCATCCCGCCGCCGCATTCCGATCACCACGAATCACGGAGGTCACCCCCATGAGCGTCGCCATCCATGTCCGCAACGTCGTCAAGCAGTTCGATCGCCAGACCATCATTCCCGACCTTTCGGTGGACATCGCCAATGGCGAGTTCTTCACCCTCCTCGGCCCCTCCGGCTGCGGCAAGACAACCCTGCTGCGCATGATCGCTGGTTTCAATTCCATCGAGGCGGGACAGATCGATTTCGACGGCGCCCGCATCAACGACATCCCCGCCCATCGCCGCAACATCGGCATGGTCTTCCAGAACTACGCCATCTTCCCGCACATGACGGTGCGCGCCAATGTCGAGTACGGCCTGAAGCTGCGCAAGACGGACAAGGTCACGATGAAGCGGCGCGTGGACGAGATCCTCGACACCGTCCGCATCCGGGAATACCAGGACCGCCTTCCGGAGAAGCTTTCCGGCGGCCAGCAGCAGCGCGTCGCGCTGGCGCGCGCCATCGTCATCCACCCCAGCGTGCTGCTCATGGACGAGCCGCTCTCCAACCTCGACGCCAAGCTGCGCGTCGAGATGCGCGCCGCCATCCGCGACATCCAGAAGGCCGTCGGCATCACGACCGTCTATGTCACGCACGACCAGGAGGAGGCACTGGCCGTCTCGGACCGCATCGCGGTCATGAAGGGCGGCGTGATCCAGCACCTGGGGCGGCCGGAGGAGATCTACACGCGCCCGGCCAACCTGTTCACCGCCACCTTCATCGGCCATTCCAACCTGTTCCACGGCACGATCGAGAACAGGGACGGACGGCGCGGCGTCCGGCTCACGTCCCAGTACGCGGTGGCGCTGGACAACCTGTCCCCCGAAGCGGCCGACGGCCAGCAGGTGCTCGTCTCGGTGCGTCCGGAGGAGTTCCTCGAGGAAGCGGACGGCATGCCCGCCCGCATTCGCGAACGGACCTTCCTGGGGCGCTACGCCAACTACGCGATCGATGCCGATTCCCTGGTGCGGCCCGGGGACGCGGAACCGATCGCGTACACCCCTGATTTGTCGCACGGCGACCGCATCCACGCCATGGGAGAATCGATCCGGCTGGGACTGAACCCCCGCAAGATCAACGTGTTCACCGCCGACGGCGAAACGAACCTGACAAGGGGGGCATGACGGTGAAACGGTTGCGCGCATTCCGTCCCGATTTCTGGAAGGTCACATCCATCGCGATCGCCGCCCTGTTCGGGCTTTTCCTGGTCTACCCGCTGTTCTCCCTGTTTCTGGACGGCTTCCGCGACGCGGCGACCGGACAGTTCACGCTGGGCAACTTCGTGAAATTCTTCAGCAAGCGGTACTATTACAACACCATGCTCCACTCCTTCGCGGTCACGACCTGCGTCACCGCCCTCGCCATCCTCATCGGCGCGCCCCTGGCCTGGCTGATGAACGCGTACAAGATCAAGGGACGCGGGTTGATCGACATCCTGATCATCATGTCGATGCTTTCGCCGCCCTTCATCGGCGCATACTCCTGGGTGCTGCTCGGCGGCCGCAGCGGTGTGCTGACGAAGTTTCTCGAGAACGTGTTCGGCATCCGGGCGCCGTCCATCTACGGTTTCGGCGGCATCCTGCTGGTGTTGACCCTGAAGCTGTTCCCCTTCATCTATCTGTATGTTTCGGGCGCCCTGAAGAAAATCGACGCCTCGCTGCTGGAAGCGTCGGAGAGCCTTGGCTGTTCTCCCGTCAAGCGCCTGTTCACCATCGTGCTGCCGCTGGTGCTGCCCACGCTGCTGGCCGGCTCGCTGCTGGTGTTCATGAACGCGCTGGCGGACTTCGGCACACCGATGCTCATCGGTGAAGGCTACAGCGTCATGCCGGTGCTCATCTATTCCGAATTCGTCGGCGAGATGGGCGGTCAGGCGAACTTTGCCGCCGCGCTGGCAACCCTGCTGGTGGTGATCACGGCTGTGCTGTTCATCGTGCAGAAGGTCGCGGTGAACCGCCTGTCGTTCACGATGAGCTCGCTCAAGCCCATGCAGGCGAAGCCCCTATCCGGCATCAAGGCGGCCGCGGCGCACGCCTTCATCTACCTGACCGTGCTGCTGGCCATCATCCCGCAGCTGACCGTCGTCTACACCTCGTTCCTCAAGACGAAGGGATCGATGTTCGTCAAGGGCTTCTCGCTCGACAGCTACAAGCAGGTATGGGAAAACATGTCCGTGCCGATCGTCAACACCTTCCGCTTCGGCCTCGTCGCCATCGCGGTCATCGTGCTGCTGGGCATGTTCATCGCCTACCTGTCGATCCGCCGCCGCAACCTGTTCACGAGCCTGATCGACGCGACGACGATGTTCCCCTACATCATTCCGGGATCCGTCCTCGGCATCACGCTGCTGCTGGCCTTCAACAAGCAGCCGCTGATCCTGAGCGGCACCTTCGCCATCATGATCGTCGCGTTCGTCATCCGGCGCCTGCCGTACACGCTTCGTTCCAGTGCAGCCATCCTGTACCAGATCAGCCCGAGCATGGAGGAAGCCTCCGTGAGTCTGGGCTGCCCCCCGGTGCGCACGTTCTTCCGCATCACGGCGGCCATGATGCTGCCCGGCGTGATGGCGGGCGCCATCATGAGCTGGATCACCGTCATCACCGAGCTCAGCGCGTCGATCATCCTCTACACGGGCAAGACGCGCACCATGTCTGTCGCCATCTACACCGAGGTCATCCGCGCCAGCTATGGCACGGCGGCCGCGCTGTCGACCATCCTGACCGTCACGACCGTGCTCTCGCTGCTGCTGTTCTTCCGGCTCACCGGCAAGCGGGAGGTCAGCCTGTGATACAATGAAGGCAAGACATCCTGCACGCAGAACGGTCCGCCATGGCGGCCGACTCCGCAGAATCGGGCCATGAAACCGGAAAAGGAGGGGAACGGCATGCGCGGCAAGCGTGCGGGCACCTATCGCAACGAACTGCGCCGTACCTTTCTCGTCTATGCCCTCGTCCCCATGATCTGCCTGTCCCTCGCCGTCTACGGCGGACTGGTGGCCACCTGGAGCGCGATGCTCACGCGTCAGAACATCGAAGGCGGAGAACGGATCGCAACGCGCCTGTCCGAAATCATCAACACCTATGACGAGGCGCTCGCCGGCATCTGCGCCGACGGGCGCCTCGATCCGGTCCTCGACGGCCAAAAGCCGGGAACCGACCTGTATGAGGCCTTTTATGCCATATCGAATGCTACGGGCATCCGATGCCAGTTCCACGTGATCGACCTCGCGGCGTCCGTGCTGCTGTCGAGTGAAGCAACCGTCCCCTGGTACGCCGGTTCCGAGAACCGCATGCACCTCGGCATCCTGCGACTGGTGCAGCAGCAGCCGAACCGGCTGTCGCTGGAGATCGCCAAGCAGCGGGATGACGCGACCACACTGCCGCCCCTCCTGCTGGCGCGGGGCATCGTCCGCAACGGCTCCCTGCGGGGCATCGTCACACTCGACCTGAAATACCAGGACCTGATGGTGCTGGCGAACGCCTCCCCCTCGCTCGACGTGGTGCTGACCGACGCATACCGCAACGTGGGCATCATCACCAACCCCATCTATCAGGACGAACGCGGCAAGATGCTGCCAGCGCTCGATCGGGATGACGGCCGGATGCGCCTGACGGGCTCCGACACGTTCGTGCTGCGCCGCGAAATTCCGGGCAGGGGCATCTGGCTGTATACCATCCTGCATGTCGGTGTGCCGCAGACCGTCTTCCAGGCGGTCGGACTGTTCCTGGTGCTCCTGTTCCTCGTGCTCGCCCTGGTGCTGGGCGCCTCCGCCCGCAACATCTCCGGCCGAAAGGCCGAAGGCATCGAGGCCATCGTCCGCGGCATCCGCGCCGTTCAGGCCGGCGACCTGGCGACGACGCTCGACATCCGCGGCGGCGATGAGTTCTCCCTCATCGGCGAGGCCTTCAACGGCATGCTCGGCGACATCCGCCGCCTGATGGACCTGCACGCCGAGGAGGCCCGCCAGAAGGCGGCCGCGGAGGTGCGGCAGCTCGAGTCGCAGTTCAATCCGCACTTCCTGTTCAACACGCTGGAAACCATCAAGTACATGATTTCGCTGGATCCCAAGGCCGCGCTGAAGATGATCACCAGCCTGTCGGCCCTGCTGCGCTACAGCATCGGCAACCACCGGGCGGCCGTACCGCTGTCCGAGGATCTTTCCTACACGCAGAACTACCTGCTCATCCAGAAATACCGCTTCGGCGAGCGGTTCGAATACGATGTCGCGCTCGATCCGGAAACGGCCGACTGCCTCGTACCGAAGCTGGTCATCCAGCCGTTCATCGAGAACGCGCTCAAATACGGGTTCGGCGCCCGCACGGTGCTGACCGTCCGCATCCGGGCCAGCCTGCTCGACGGCAGCCTGGTGGTCGTCATCTACGACGACGGACCCGGCATGGAGCCGAGGCAGCTTGACGAGATCCGCCGCATGCTCGGGGAGGAGCACAACGAGACGGAGCACATCGGCCTGTACAACGTGCACCGCCGCATCCGCCTGATGTACGGCGAACCGTACGGCCTGGTGGTGCAGAGCGAGCCGGGCTCGGGCACGGTCATCCGCATCGTGATGCCCGCCGGCAGGACGGGCGATGCGGAACATGCAGGCTGAGGGAGTCCATGGGGGGTCCGGATGCGGGATCCGGATGCGGGATCCGGATGCGGGATGCGCAGGGCGTCACCGCGAAACAGGAGGCGACATGCTGAAGGTGCTGATCGTCGAGGACGAGGAAATGATCCGTCGCGGCTTCATCCACACCGTGGACTGGCTGTCGATGGGCTGCGTCGTGGTGGGCTCGGCCGCCGACGGACAGGAAGGGCTCGAACAGATTGAACGGCTCAAGCCCGATCTGGTGTTCGTCGACATCATGATGCCGGGCATGGACGGTCTGTCCATGCTGGAGAAGGCCAGCCGGCTGCACCCGTTCACAAGCGTCATCCTGACGAGTCATCCGGCCTTCGAGTTTGCGCGGCAGGCGATTGGACTCAAGGTGTTCGACTACCTGCTCAAGCCCGTGGACGAGGACCAGCTGCGGGCACTCATCGGCCGCATCCAGCATGAGCATGCATCCATGCGGGCCGTCCCCGCGCCACGCGATGGGGACCGGACGGATGGCACACGGGAGGATGTTCCGGCAGACGCTGTGGCGGCAGACCCGCTCCCCTCCGTCGAAGAGGCCGGCAACCCCTATGTCGCCGCCGCACTGGCCCGCATCCGCACGGAATATCACGACAAGCTCAGCCTCGAGGACATCGCGGCCGACATCGGCGTCAGCGAGAGCTACTTGAGCCGCAAGTTCAAGGAGGCGACCCATCAGACCTTCCACGACCTGCTGAACCGCTACCGGGTGCAGAAAGCGGTCGAGCTGCTGCGCAAGGGCACCCTGCGGGTCTACGAGGTGTCCGGCCAGACCGGCTTCTCTGATTACAAGCATTTCTGCAGCGTGTTCAAGAAGTACGCGGGCGTCGCACCCAAGGAATTCGCCCGCGCAGCCGGACGCATCGTGCAGGACGGGCATGAGCCGGACGCCTGTGAATGAGCGGCTGCCGGGTGGCCGGCCAGGGCAGGGGACGGCGTTCGGACATCAGCATATGACAGAAGGGACGGCGTTCGGACATCAGCATATGACAGAAGGGAAGGCGCCGCTCCAGTAGGATGCGGACCTTCCCTTCCGTCTCGGTTCAGGCGCCATGCAGGCCTGCCGTCCCTTGTCAGCGGATCTTCACGATGCGCTGCTCGCGGTGGGACACGTAGGCGTTCTCGAGCAGCTCGGTCAATGCCTCGCCGCGGGCGGTGCCGAACGGAATCGGTGAACCGTTCAGGATGCCGTCCATCCACATGCGCATGGCCATGGCCTTGGGATCGGGCAGCTTGTCGACGACGACCCAGCCGTCCACGCCGAACTTCGTGCTGCGGATCTTGACCTCGCGGCCCACGGAAACGAGTGCGCCTTCGGTGCCGAGCAGCTCGAAGCAGTCGGCCGACCAGGGCGAGACGAACGAGGTTTCCAGCACGGCGATCGCCTTGTTCTCGAACTCGACGACCGACACGGCGTTGTCATCGGCCGGTTCCGGCGCACAGGTGGTGTTGAACATGGAGGCGATGCGCACGGGCTTGCCGAGCAAATCCGCAGCCGTGTACATCGGATGGCAGCCCAGGTCCATCATGGCGCCGCCGCCGGCCTTCTCGACATCGTACCAGTAGGCGGGCAGCCAGCCGTGGAGCGAGCCGGAATGGGCCGTGCGCATGCGCATGTAGTGGACGCGGCCGAGCAGGCCGTCCTCGATGGCCTTTTTCGCGTACTGGGCGATGCCGGTCGTCAGGGGCGGGTGCGAGAGGCAGAACTTCACGCCGCTTTCGGCGACGGCGGCGGAAATGGCCTTGCATTCCGCCAGGGTCGGCGCCATGGCCTTCTCCGTGAAGATGTGCTTGCCGGCCTTCGCGGCGGCAATCATGACGCGGGCATGGTCGGAGGTTGGCGTGTCGATGACGACCGCGTCGACGTCGGTACGGGCGAGGCATTTGTCGAGGCAGGGCTCGAAATCGACACCGAGCTCCTTTGCCCATGTGGCGCCGCGTTCGGCATCGTCATCCCATACGCAGGTGATCGTCGCGTCGCCGGATTTCATGACCTGGCCGGCATAGTCGCCGGCGTGGACGTGCCATTTCGAGAGCATTGCAATGCGGATCATGGTTCCCTCCTGTCATCCCGGTAACGGGATCCTCTTGTCCGGTCACAGTATCCTGGTTGTGTCCCACCCTTTGGTCAGTCGATCTTCGGAATGACGATCTCCACCTCGCGGCCCAGCTTCGCCGACCGGTAGATGCCGTCGCAGATTGCCTGGTTGTAGAGGATCTCCTCGCCGGGAATCGGCGCGGGGCGTCCTTCGAGGATGGCGTCGCAGTAATCGCGGACCTTCATGACGAAGCTGTCCTTGAACTTGGGCTGCTCGTAGGCGTTGAACGGATGGGATGGCAGCACCTGGCTGTCGACATGCATGCCGTTGACATCGGTGTAGTACATCACACGTGATTCGCGGTTGTGCGCGTCATGACCCTGGATGATCTTGAGGCCGCCCTCGGTGCCCAGCCACAGGTTGTCGCCCAGCGAATCGGCGTGCATGGCCCAGGACTGCTTGAACACATACGTCATGCCGCCCTCGAGGCGCACCAGCGCGACGGAGAAGTCGTCAACGTCGAAGGTCTCGTAATCGGGCCAGTACTTCGGATTCTTCCCGAAATGGTTGGTGGCGATCGCTGAAACGGTCAGCGGCTTCGGGTACTTGACCGCATGCAGCATCTCGTCGATGGAATAGCACCCGATGTCACCCAGACAGCCGTAGCCCGCCTTCTTCGCGTCCACGAACGTACCCGCCGGTATGCCGCGGCGCCGGCCGCCGCCGCTTTGGATGTAGTACACCTTGCCGAGCGCACCGGAGGCGATGATGTCGTCCACCTTGCGGCGCATGTAGTCGTACCGCGGCTGGAAGCCGATCGTGAGCATCTTGCCGGCCTTGCGGGACGCCCTGACCATATCCGCCGCTTCCTGGATCGTGAAGCTCATCGGCTTTTCGCACTGCACGTGCAGGCCCGCCTCGAACGCGGCGATCGCGCATTCGGCATGGGTGGTGTTGTAGGTGCAGATGGTCACGCCGTCCATCTGCACGTTCCGGATGAGGTCCAGCGCGCTGTCGAATGCCTGCGCCTTCGGCAGGTTCCATTTGTCGAGGAACGCCCGTGCCTTGCCCGGCACGATGTCCGCCGCGCCGACGATCTCCACGTCGTCGAACTGGCTGTACCCGTTCATGTGGGCGTGTGCGATGCCGCCGGTTCCGATGAAGCCGATCCGCAACTTCCTGTCCATTGAGATTCCTCCCCGCGCCGGCTCCACTTCACGGGAACCGGCCCTGTCCATCTCGACCCGGGTGGGCCGGGTACACGCGATGCGACCGCGCCCGCCACCCGCATCAGTATATCGCGCAGGCCAAAAACGGTATATACATGTTCTTGTCATTTACATGTTATTTATATCACTTCTTTGCACTCCAGCGCCCTGACAGGTGCAGGAAACCCTTGTTTTCCCAATTCCCCGCATGACCGGACATCGCCGGAACATCCGGTGCGCCCCAGTCCGCTTCCCCGCACCCCCTGCACCCGTACCCGGCACGGGCGGCATCCCGGCACGAGGTGTGTCACGCCGGCCAAGGGGCTTTTTTTGCTTCAAGTGTCTTCCGTGTGGTAAATACAGTTACCGACAAGGAGGTGCTTCCATGGTCATCAACAACACCCCGTCGCCACTTGTCACAAAAGCGAACAACGCCTACGCACAACCACCGGCCGCAGCCCAGCGGGCCGAACAACGCGGCGGACAGGCCATGACCGCACGCGAGGCCGCCATGGCGCCGAAGGACGAGTACATCCCAGCGGACCCCACCGTGAAAAAGGCCGGCTACGACAATCCGATGAAGAAGGCGGACGCCGCCACCATCGCCCGGCTGAAGCAGGAAAGCGAGCGCGTCTATTCGAGCATGCGCGAGACCGTCCGGCAGATGCTCAAGGAACAGGGACTCGCCTTCACCGGGGCGACCGGTGAAACCGCTGCGGAAGACGCATCCGAAGCCGGCCAGGCCGAAACGTCACCGGCAGTGGCGGAAACCGGACGAACACCGCAGCAGGAAGCGGCCGCCCTCATCGGGGAAGGCGGGGCGCTCAGTCCCGAAAAGCTCAGCGACACACTCATCGAATTCGCCAAGTCTCTTTCCGGCGGCGACCAGAGCAAGGCCGGTCTGTTGCGCGATGCCATCAAGGAGGGCTTCAGGCAGGCTGAAGAGGCATGGGGCGGCAAGCTGCCCGAGATCAGCAACAGGACATACGACCTTGTCATGGAAAAACTCGACCGCTGGGAGAAGGGAACCGAAGGCACTTCGCAGTCCGGCGCGGCCGCGGTCGGGATGGCATAAGCGGACACAGCGCAAACGACAGGTTGGCGGCATGACAACGGCCGATGGCTGACCCGGGTGTCCCGGTGCGCCACATCGGCCGTTTTTGCTTGAGCGTGTTGCGGCGTGCGATGTGGTGCGTGGCATGGGGTGCGAAAACATCCGCACGAATAGCGAAAACAGGATATAATGAAATGGCAGCCGGGATGTGAATCCATACGGAGCCACTCCATGCAGCCGTGGTGTGGACACAGCAACGGAACCTCACCATGCAGCCTGCCACTGGATCCACGCAGCGAACCCATCCGCCGCCGGAGGTATGTGCATGTCTGACGAGCGTAGCACCCCCGCCCCGACCGAAATCCGCGACAAGGCCGCCGACCGCTGCCGCAGCCTGGCTGGCCAGGTGGAGGACTGCATCTGGCTGCTGGAGCCCGATTCGGAACGATATCTGTTTGTGAGCGCCGCAGCTGCCGGCCAGTGGGGCATGACGGTCGAAGCGGCCGAGAGCCGCTCCCTGGCGGAAGCGCTTGCCCCCGACTCGCTCGTCAAGGTCCGCCTTGCGCTGGAAGAACGTCTGGCCCGCTACCAGAGTGGCGACCGAACCGCGGATGTCCTGCGCGACCGACTGACAGTCCGGCAGCTGTGCCGCAACGGGCTGGAACGCGATTTCGAATGGACAACCCTGCTGGGAGAGGATCCAGGTACCGGCAACATCGAGCTGGTCGGCATCTCCCACGACGTCACGGACCGCCGTCTGCTCAAGGACGATCTGCAGCGCCTGCAGATGCAGGTGCAGGACATGCGTGTCAACCTGCAGCAGCTGGAAATCGAACGGATGAACCTGGCCAATGAGCTGGCATCAAAAAACCGCCTGCTGGGCGAAATCGTCATACGCGATGAAATGACCGGGCTGTACAACCGGCAGTTTCTCTCCCAGCGCGCGCAGGAGGAGATCGACCGGTCCACCCGCTACGGCACCGCGTTGTCGATGCTCATCTTCGAGCTGGACGACTTCAAGCGCATGCAGGAAAGCTGGGGTTACGAGGTGTCGGACCGCATCCTGAACCGCGTCGCCAACATGGTGGCCTCCCACATCCGCAAGCCGGACATCCTGGCGCGGTGGGGCGGCGAATCGTTCGCCATCCTCATGCCGCACACCACGGTCGAAAGCGGACAGCGCTCCGCCGAGCGCATGCGGCGGGTCATCAGCGACATGTCCCATCCCGACGTCGGCACCGTCACAGCCAGCTTCGGCGTGGCGGAGCGCGGCAAGGGCGAAACCCACTCCGCCTGGTTCCGCAACATCGACCGGGCAGTGCAGGAAGCACGCAATCTGGGTGGAAACCAGGTCCGCGGACACATGGGCATGGATATGGGCGCCCCCGCGGCCCCGGCCCGGTATGCCTGGCAGCCGGCGTGGGAAAGCGGGAACCGCCAGATCGACCGGCAGCACCGCGATTTGCTCGACATGGCCAATGACATGATGGACATGTCCCTGATCGGCTCGAGCCTCGACGGCATCCACCGGAGCATGCAGCACCTGCTGGCGCACATCCAGCACCACTTCTGGGACGAGGAGCGCATACTCGGCAAGCTCGGCTGGCCCGAGCTTGATCTGCATGCCCAGCTTCACGTCGATTTGCTCGAGGAGGCGTCCCGTTTCGAGGAACGCCTCCTGACAGGTGAGGTCAAGTCCTCCGCTGTGTTTTCCTTCATCACCGAAGCAGTCATCAACAGGCATCTTCTGAAGGAGGACATGAAATACTTCCCGACAACCCGTGCCGCCTCGCCCGATTTGACCGCCGACTGATCCGGCGGACCGGATCGACACGAATGGCCCGGTTCCCGAGCTGGCAGGCGGGCCCGTTCCCCGCACCGGCAAGCAGGCCCGTTCCCCGCACCGGCAAACAGGCCCGTTCCCACATCAGGGAACGGGCCTGCGCTTTTGAGTCGGACTTCATGCCGTGTCCGGGCCGGGTCATGCGCATGCCGCCTGTGCGGTCATACAGCGCAGATCCGCAACCGGACCACCTTGCTGCCGTTCAACCGTAAATCGGCCCCAGCGCGGCACAGGCGCGGTAGTCGGCCGCTTCGAGGTCCTGCGTGCCGAACGCGTTCCAGGCTGCCGGACGGAAAATCTTCCCGTCGGCCACATTGTGCATGCAGACCGGGATGCGCAGCATCGAGGCCAGTGTGATGAAATCGGCGCCCACATGCCCGTAGCAGAAGGAACCATGGTTGGCGCCCCAGTTAGCCATGACGCTGTACACATCGGTGAACGCACCCTCGCCGGTGAGGCGGGGGGCGAACCAGGTGGACGGCCAGGTGGGATCGGTGCGGTCCTCAAGCTTCTTCGCCACATCGTCCGGCAGCTCGACCGTCACGCCCTCGGCCAGCTGCAGGACCGGGCCCAGCCCCTTGACGAGGTTCACGCGGATCATCGTGACCGGCATGCCGCCCACGGTGCGGAAGCAGGAAGAGAATCCGCCGCCGCGGAAGTAGCCGGAGTTGGCCGGATCCCAGCCCGTGGCGTTGAGGCAGGCATTCTTCTCGTCCTCGGTGATCTCCCAGAACGGCTTCATCACGGGCTTTCCGTCCGCCTGCTGCCGGCCGCAGCCGTCAAGGGCCGCCGCACCGGAGTTCAGCAGGTGGATCAGGCCGTTGGCGGCATCCCCCTGCGGGTTCCAGCCGGTGACACGCGCGATGGCATCCGGGCTCCAGTAGGTGCGCACGTCGGCGAAGACCTGGGCGGTGTTCGTCAGCAGGTGGCCGAACAGCATGGCGACGCCGTTGAGGCAGTCGTTCTCGGTGGCCACGACAAAGGCTTCGCGCAGGCCGTTCCAGTCGAAGGAGGAGTTGAGGATGGCTTCCATGAAGTCGCCGTTGGGGAAATGGTCGGTCCAGTGGCGCTGGCCCTGGAAGCCGGAGGCGATGGCGAAGTGGCCCAGGGCCTCCTCGCCGAAGCCGAGCTCCGCCAGGCGCGGATTGCCGACCATCAGGTCGCGGCCGATGAGGACCATCTTGACGACGAATTCCCATTCGGCATCCTTGACCGCGCGGCTCTTCCGGGCTTCGGGCGCATTGAGGTCCTTGCCCTCCTTGCAGTTGGCCTTCACCCAGGCAAGGGCGCGCTCGAACTCTTCCTTGTCGTAGATGCCTTCATCGATGCGGCGCGTGAATTCGGACATGTCGACCGACTCGTTGCGCATGCCGAGGTATTCCTGGAAAAAGTCCGGATCGACGATGGAACCGGCGATGCCCATGGACACCGAGCCCATGGAGAGGTACGCCTTGCCCTTCATCGTGGCGACCGCGAGACCCGCCTTCGTGAAACGCAGGATCTTTTCCTTCACGTCCGCCGGAATGGAGCGGTCGCTGCCGTCCTGCACGTCGCGGCCATAGATGCCGAACGCGGGCAGCCCCTTCTGGGCGTGCGCGGCCAGCACGGCGGCCAGGTATACGGCACCGGGACGCTCCGTGCCGTTGAAGCCCCAGACGGCCTTGGGCAGGAAGGGATCCATGTCCATCGTCTCGGAACCGTAGCACCAGCAGGGCGTGACGGTCAGCGAAACGCCGACGCCTTCCTGCTGGAACTTCTCCGCGCAGGCGGCCGCCTCGCGGGCACCGCCGATGCAGGTGTCGGCGATGACGCATGCCACCGGCTCGCCGTTGGGATGGCGCAGATTGGATGAAATGAGCTCGGCGGCGGCCCTGGCCATGTTCATGACCTGCACTTCGAGCGATTCGCGCACGCCGCGGCGGCGGCCGTCGATGGTGGGGCGGATGCCAACCTTGGGAAGGGAACCGAGGTTGCGGACCGTCTTGATGTTGGACATGAGCTTCTCCTCCTTGCCTGTCGGGCGCACGTTGTCATCCGGTTGGACGGATGGGCTGCGGGTGCTTTGTCGCACAGATTGGCCGTTTCTCGTTTCGGTGGTGGCAGGGAACGTCGATTCCTTGATGTGTGCTTGTTGTGGTGCGCAGGTTATGCAATCGTTTGCACTGTTTGAGGCCAAGAGGCATGTGAAGGCTGGCGTCTTTCATTCGTATCTTTGTTCCAGCTTCCTTTCCGGATATGCGAGCGTCGTCCCGAGCCGGATGGTCCGGGGAAAGCCATCCCGGTTTCCATCGATGCGTTCGAGCAGCAGCCGCGCCGCCTGCTGGCCGAGTGCCTGCATGGGCTGCTCGACGACAATTTCCGACCCGCCGAATACGGAAAGGTGCTCGAGGTTGTCGAAGTTGGCCAGCATGACCGGGGCCCTCGGCCCCCGATGCGCGCGCAGGCGGCGCGCATCCTCGGTGAGCAGCCAGCGCACAGCACCAAGGTACATGAAGTAGTTGGCGATGAAAACCGTGTCCGGCGGGTTGTCCATCCGCATGAGCTCGCGCATGAGGGCAAACCCGCTTTCGGCATGGAAATCTCCGTAGCGCACGATGCGTTCCTCAACGGCAATGCCCCGCTCCGCCAAAGCCATGCGGTAGCCCTCATCACGCTCCCGGGCCGTGAGGAGCGAGCGGTCGCCGCCGATGTAGGCGATGCGTCCGCGTCCCTTCTCCAAAAGGGCGATCGTCGCGGCCCGGCTGCCGCCGACATTGTCGACCAGCACCGCGTCGGTCGGCCAATCATCGAGTGTGCGGTCGACGGTGACCACGGGGATGCCCGCATCGCGGATGGCACCCATGTGCGATGCGGAGCGCGTGGCCGGAATGAGGATGATGCCGTCCACACACTGCTCCATCAGCAACTGCAGGCGGGCGCCCTCCTCAAGCGCATTCTCGCGCGAATTGCACAGGATGAGGCTGCAGCCCGCATTCTTGAGCTCATCCTCGGCCCCCTTGGCAATCATCATGAAAAAGCTGTTCGTCAGTTCCGGGCACACGAACCCGATCGTGCGGGATCGGCTGGTCTTGAGCGAGCGGGCGACATTGTTGACGGTATAGCCAAGCTCCGTGATGCAGGCGCGCACGCGGATCTTCGTCTTCGCACTGATGCGCGGATGATCCTGCAGCACGCGGGACACGGTGGCGGCCGATACCCCCGCCATGCGGGCCACGTCTTTCAATGTCGCGCCCATGTCTCCCCCTGTCCAGCGCCGGTGTCTTCATCTCCACTCGATTGTGCGAACGTTTGCGCACACTCATCTTACCCCATCTGACATGATCACGCAACGGGTAATTCCACAGCATGCAGGCACATGATCCACACCCGTCGCGGGCAGCGCGAAATGCGCCTGCACACCGGCACTCCCGCCGAGTCGCTTGATCCACCCTGCCTCCCCCCGCTCCCTGTCCCGGCGTTTTACTTTTCCGCTTCGTTGCCGTATTCTATGAAGGCCGAGTCGACCGCAGCGGATCCGACTGCATGGAACCGATCATCACAAAAAGACCGGCCACACAGCGACCCTTTTCCGGAGGACCCTTTGGGCAAAGCGCTCTACATCACCGAAAAACCTTCCGTCGCCGCCAGCTTCGCCACCGTGCTGGGGGTCGACATTGCGCGTGCCGACCGCGGCCGCGGCTTCGCCGAATCACGGGACGCCATCGTCACCTGGTGCTTCGGCCATCTGGTCACGATGGCCTACCCCGACGCCTACAACCCGGAATGGAAGCAGTGGCGGGTGCATCACCTGCCCATCATCCCCGAGGTATGGCAATACCAGGTCATCGAGGAGAAGGGGAACCGCCAGCAGTTCGAGGTCGTCTCGAGCCTGCTGAACCGTCCGGATGTCGACTGCGTGTATGCCTGCACCGACTCGGGCCGCGAAGGTGAGTACATTTTCCGGCTGGTCTACACCCAGAGCGGCTCCGACAAGCCGGCCCGCCGCGTGTGGATTTCCGCGCAGACGGAAGAGGCCGTAAAAAAGGGCATTTCGGACGCCAAGGACATCTCGGCCTACGACAACCTGGGCAAAGCCGCCTACTGCCGCGCGAAGGAGGACTGGCTGTTCGGCATGAACTTCTCGCGCCTGTACACCTGCCAATACGGCCGCGACCTGGCAAACTGGCTCAAGGAGCAGAAATCAGCGGTCATCGCCATCGGTCGCGTCATGACGTGCGTGCTGGGGCTGGTGGTGGAACGCGAGCTGGAAATCCGGCATTTCGTGCCGAAGATCAACTACGCCGTCGTCGCGTCCTTTGTCTCGCGCGACAGCGGCATCGCCTACAAGGGACGCTGGCAGCCGGCGAAGAAAAAGGTGCGCAAGGAAAAGGGTGCGGCCTCAGGCGCTTCCGCAGGAGATGCCGGCTCATTGCCTGAAGATGAGGCCGGCGACGCCCTCACGAAGGAGGACGCGCAGGCCCTCATCGAACGCCTTTCCGGCAAGACCGGGGAAGTGCGCAAGGTCGAGTCGAAGGTCAAGCCCGAGCCGCCGCCGCTGCTGTTCAACCTGGCCGAACTGCAGTCCGAGGCCAACCGGCGCTTCAAGATGCCCGTGGACCGGGTGCTCGAGGTCGCCCAGGGCCTGTACGAAAAGAAGTACATCTCCTATCCGCGTACCGACAGCCGTGTCTTGTCCACAGAGGTCGTGCCGGAGCTGCCGAAGGTGCTCAACGGCCTGTTCGGCCAGCCCGCCTGGAAGGACGCCGTGCTGCGCATCAAGGATTTTGGCAGGATCAGCGTCACGAAGGACAGCAAGCGCTTTGTCGACGACGAGAAGGTGACCGACCACTACGCCATCATCCCCACGTATGTCGCCGCGGATCCCGACGCCCTCGACACGGATGCGCGCAATGTCTACACCCTCATCGTCAAGCGGTTCCTGGCCATTTTCTACCCGTCGGCGGAGTACGCCACGGTGAAGGTGGAGACCGATGTCGGCGGCGAGACCTTCACCACCAGCTCCAAGACGCTGAAGAGCCCGGGCTGGAAGGAGATCTACGACGTGACCGCCGCCAAGGGGGATGACGATGTGTCGGACTCGCCCATCCACAAGCTCGTAAAAAAGGAAACGTGCGACGTGACCGGCTACGAGCTCGAGGAGCGCGAAACCAAGCCGCCGGCCCGGTTCACCGACGGTTCGCTCATCCTGACCATGGAAAAGGCGGGCAAGTACATCGAGAACGAGGAACTGCGCGCGCAAATCAAGTCCAGCGGCATCGGCACCTCGGCCACCCGTGCAAGCATCATCAAGAAACTCACCGATATCGGCTACATCCGCATCCACCCAAAGTCGCAGGTGGTCACACCCACCGACAAGGGAGAAGCCATCGTGGCGCTGGTGCGGCTGTCGGCGAAGGAGCTGCTCAATCCGGCCCTGACGGCCAGCTGGGAAAAGGGACTCACCCTCATCCAGACCGGCGAAACGACGGAGGCGGTTTTCATCGAAAAGCTCGAGGCCTACATCCGCCGCACCATCGACAAGGTGAAGCACCACGGCCGGGCGGGTGCTCAGCTTGCCCAGGTCATGCAGCGGGAAGGGGCGGCTCGGGTGGACGCGGGTCGTTGAAAGAAGCGTGCGGATTGACGCGGTGACAGGAATCGGTCATATTGATGATCTCAGCACCCACCCAGGCAGCCACTTTTTCGATATACGCCGCATATTGTGTCCGGACAGATGCCAGCGAATGATACACGATACGGTCGTCAATCTTCTGGTACTCATGGACGAGGATATGCAGCAAGCCCGTCGAAGGCGCGATCCGCAGCTCCAGCTCCATATCCAGGACACCGGCTTCGCCCAGTTCGATGAAGGAGTTGAAGTAATCCTTCGGCGCCGGTTTCTCCAAGCCCTTGAGAATCATGCAGTTGATGTCTGTCGCGCATTCCACGACCAGCTGGATCAGCCGCTCGCAGCCGCGCCGAATGAGCGTGCTGCCGGCATAGGTCTCAAAACTCACATCTGCCGTGACATCCATCAATTCCCGATAATATCCCGATAGCACCTCAAGCTTGGTGCAAATG